>NZ_JBUZPJ010000009.1:0-192863 GCF_055406205.1 Pseudomonas sp. E315
GCCGAAAACCGTACAACTCATTGATACTCAAGGAGTTTTCCGTTTCGACTGCGCCGGAAGTGGGGCGAATTATAGGCCGTTAGAATTTTGAGTCAAGGGCTAATTGAGTGAATCTATCAATTACCTCACAAGCCCCGCATTTACGTCTCTATAAAGGCCGCGAGAGCTCGCTCTTCTATATAGAAGAGCGTTAAACCACACGTGACGCTCTTAAAGCATCAAGAGCCCCAGTAGTCAGCCCCAACACCCGCTGCAACACTTCCTCCGTATGCTCCCCCAACAAAGGCGGGGCATTGCGATACTCAACCGGCGTTTCAGACAACCGTATAGGACTCGCCACTTGCGGCACCAAACCCGCCAGCACATGGGGCAGCTCTATAGCCAACCCACGAGCCAATACCTGAGGATCCGCAAACACCTGCGCCAAATCATTGATCGGCCCACAAGGCACGCCTGCCGCCTCGAGCTGCGACACCCATTCGGCCGTCGTTTTGAAGACTGTCGCTTGCCGAATTAACGGAATCAGCGCTGCACGATTGGCCACTCGCAGCTTGTTAGTCAAAAAGCGCGGATCATCCGCCCACTCAACCCGCCCCGCCACTTCAGCAAACTTGCGAAACTGACCGTCATTGCCCACCGTGAGGATGAAATCACCATCCGCTGTAGGAAAATCCTGATAAGGCACGATATTCGGATGTGCATTACCCAAGCGCTGTGGCGATACACCTGTAGTCAGGTAGTTCATTGCCTGGTTGGCCAAGCAAGCCACCTGCACATCCAGCAGCGCCATATCGATATGCTGCCCACCACCATCATGCTGTCGATGTGCAAGCGCAGCCAGGATCGCAACCGTAGAGTAAAGCCCCGTCAGAATATCCGTCAGAGCCACGCCCACCTTAACCGGTCCCGCCCCCGACTCACCTTCAGGCCGCCCCGTTAAACTCATCAAACCGCCCAAGCCCTGAATCATAAAGTCATAACCGGCCCGCTTGGCATATGGCCCCGTCTGACCAAACCCCGTGATTGAGCAGTAAATCAGATCCGGATTCGCCTCCTTAAGCGACGCATAGTCCAGCCCATACGCCTGCAAACCACCGACCTTAAAGTTCTCGATCAAAATATCGGACTTCGCCGCCAACTCGCGCACCAAGCGCTGCCCTTCTGGCTTGGTGAAGTCGATAGTCACTGACTGTTTATTACGATTGGCCGACAAGTAATAAGCGGCTTCGCCCGTACTCTCTCCATAAGCATCCTTGAGGAAAGGCGGCCCCCAGGCGCGCGTATCGTCGCCATTACCCGGACGCTCGACCTTGATCACCTCAGCACCTAGATCCGCAAGAATCTGCCCAGCCCACGGCCCAGCCAATACACGCGACAGATCCAACACCCGCAAATGCGATAAAGCACCCATGAGCCGAGCCTCTATTAATAGAACGCCTGAAGACCCGTTTGCGCACGCCCAAGAATCAGCGCATGCACATCATGCGTACCTTCATAGGTATTCACGACTTCCAGGTTGACCAAATGACGCGCAACACCGAACTCATCGGAAATGCCATTCCCCCCCAACATGTCCCGCGCCATACGAGCGATATCCAATGACTTGCCGCACGAGTTGCGTTTCATGATTGACGTAATCTCAACCGCAGCCGTGCCTTCATCCTTCATTCGCCCCAAGCGCAAACAACCTTGCAGCGCGAGCGTGATCTCAGTTTGCATATCTGCCAGCTTCTTCTGAATCAACTGCGTCGCAGCCAAAGGACGCCCAAACTGCTGACGATCAAGCGTGTACTGGCGCGCGGTATGCCAGCAGGCCTCAGCAGCGCCTAGTGCACCCCACGAAATTCCATAACGAGCGGAGTTCAGGCAGGTAAAAGGACCTTTCAATCCGCGCACATCCGGAAAGATGTTTTCTTCTGGCACGAATACATTATCCATAACGATTTCGCCCGTGATCGAAGCGCGCAATCCAACCTTGCCGTGAATCGCAGGAGCACTCAGCCCCTTCCAACCTTTTTCCAGAACAAAACCACGAATATCGCCGGCATCATCCTTGCCCCACACCACAAACACATCGGCGATGGGGCTATTGGTGATCCACATCTTGCTGCCCGTCAGGCTGTAGCCGCCGTCGACTTTACGCGCACGCGTAATCATCGCCCCAGGATCAGACCCGTGGTTAGGCTCTGTAAGACCAAAACAGCCAATCCACTCGCCAGACGCCAACTTCGGCAAATACTTCTGTTTTTGCGCGTCAGTACCGAACTCATTGATCGGCACCATCACCAAAGATGACTGCACGCTCATCATTGAACGGTAGCCCGAGTCCACACGCTCAACCTCACGCGCAATCAAGCCATAGCTCACATAGTTAAGGCCGCTGCCCCCGTATTGCTCAGGAATCATCGCCCCCAGCAAACCTGTTTCACCCATCTCGCGAAAGATCGCAGGGTCTGTCTTTTCATGACGAAAGGCCTCAAGCACACGCGGCGCCAGCTTGTCCTGAGCAAACTGCTCAGCGCTATCACGCACCATGCGCTCCTCTTCAGTGAGCTGCTGATCCAACAACAGTGGATCAATCCAGTTGAAGCTTGCTTTACCCGCCATGAAAGAACCCTCGCGAAATAGATCAAATACCGTGGCCCGATCCTAGGCCGCTCTATATAGAAGGACAAACGAGGATTCGGCACGCTCTTGTGATAATTTCTCACTCTGTGACGACCCGGAATGCGATTTTTTACGACCTTTAGTGAGGAAGCCGTACATGCGCCGCAAGATTCCCAGCACGACAGCCCTGATCAGCTTTGAGGCAGCCGCCCGTCACGAGAGCTTCACCAAGGCTGCAAACGAGCTATCCCTCACTCAAGGTGCAATCTGCCGACAGATTGCCAGCCTCGAAGAGTTCTTAAGCGTAGAACTCTTCAGACGATCTAAACGCGGTGTGAAACTGACAGAAGCAGGCCTTTCCTACAGCAGAAGAATAGCCACCCAACTGGATGCTGTAGAGCGCGACACCCTGTCCGTCATGGGCCAACAAGGAGCCAGCACCATTGAACTCGCTGTCGTCCCCACATTCGGTACGCAATGGCTACTGCCCCGCCTCAAAGACTTCCAGCAGCAACATCCAGACGTCACGGTCAATCTCACCAACCGCACACGCCCATTCCTGTTTGCCGACACCGACTTTGATGCCGCTATCTATTTCGGCGATGCAGACTGGTCTGGCACCTCCTCCTACCGCCTATTGGGAGAAAACCCAGTTCCCGTCTGTAGCCCTTCATTACTAGGCGTACATCAGAGCCTCACCCCCCAAGCCTTGGCAGAACTTCCCCTACTGCAACAAACCACCCGCCCCTATGCGTGGCGCCAATGGTTCAACGCTCAAAACTTGAACATACCGCGAGACATGACCGGGCCACGTTACGAGCTGTTCTCAATGCTTGCACAAGCGGCCATGCACGAGATGGGCGTCGCCTTGATCCCTCCCTTCCTGATTCAGCGCGAACTTGCTGAACAACGGCTGATGATCGCCAACCCCTCCACTCTCCCAAGCACCAAGGCTTACCACCTGATGATTCCGGATCGCAAAATCGAGTCAGCATCGTTACACGCCTTTCGCGATTGGCTTATTCAGCAAGCCCAGCACTACAGCCTGAGTTAAGGCATTACATCGTCCAAACAAGTTATGTAGTGCATATAAAAAAGAACCTACAGATATACGTAAATGTCGCTTTAAGGCACCCATTACTTATGTCTAACTGGACAAACACTGAGACCAGCAACCACGCGGCCTGTAGGGTATTTCCGAAAGTTATGCCCGGATAACCAAAAGAAATGTGAAAAAAACTCGAAAAGCATCTTTAATCGCTGTGAGCCACGTAATTACTGGCCTCTAGCCAGTCATTGCGACATTCGGTCACTGCATGACTTGTAGTAAAAATTCCGTCACCCTTCATAAGTTGTTGAAGGCCTAAAAAATCGCCTGCATTATGCGGCGCCCCACCTGAATTCAGTGGGATCGTGCTGATCGGCCGCCCCAGCCGCACCATCCGAAGTGCACTGGCTTTCTTATAAAAGATCACGCAGGAGATATGACGTGCATATTGGTGTTCCTCTCGAGACCCAAACGGGTGAAACGCGGGTTGCTGCAACCCCGGAAACCATCAAGAAGCTGATCGGCCAAGGCCATAAAGTGACTGTTCAAAGCGGCGCGGGCGTTAATGCCAGTGTTATCGACAGTGCTTATGAAGCCGCAGGCGCAATCATTGGCAGCGCAGCTGACGCCTTTGGCGCTGAGTTAATTCTCAAAGTCGTTGCCCCTAACGACAGCGAACTGGCTCAGATCAATAACGGCGCAGTGCTTATTGGCATGCTCAACCCGTTCAGCAATGAAACCATTGCCAAACTGGCCGAGCAGGGCATCACTGCCTTCTCTCTTGAAGCCGCTCCCCGCACCTCCCGTGCGCAAAGTCTTGATGTGTTGTCATCCCAAGCCAACATTGCCGGCTATAAAGCTGTCTTGCTGGCCGCTCATCACTACCCGCGCTTTATGCCGATGCTGATGACAGCTGCCGGAACAGTAAAAGCTGCGCGCGTGTTGATTCTCGGCGCAGGCGTTGCTGGCTTGCAGGCTATTGCCACGGCCAAACGTCTGGGTGCCGTCATCGAAGCATCCGATGTAAGGCCCGCAGTCAAAGAGCAAATCGAGTCGCTAGGCGCCAAATTTGTGGATGTGCCTTATGAAACCGACGAAGAGCGCGAATGCGCTGTCGGCGTTGGTGGCTATGCACGACCAATGCCCGCCAGTTGGATGCAGCGCCAGGCGGTGGCCGTTCACGAACGCGCCAAGCAAGCAGATATCGTCATCACCACTGCGCTGATCCCGGGCCGTAAGGCACCTGTATTGCTGAGCGCTGAAACCGTCGCGCAAATGAAGCCCGGCTCGGTGGTCATCGACTTGGCCGCAGCCCAGGGCGGCAACTGCCCCCTGACAGTCGCCGACCAAGTCGTGATTGAGCACGGCGTTACGATTGTGGGGCACACCAATTTGGCCGCGATGGTTGCGGCAGACGCTTCGGCGCTATACGCCCGCAACTTGCTGGACTTCCTCAAGCTGGTCTTCACCCCTGAAGGGCAGTTCCAGATCAACCTAGAAGACGACATTGTCGCTGCATGCTTGATGTGCCGCGACGGTCAAATCGTGCGCAAAAACGGCTGAGGATAAAAACAATGGAAGAGCTGATCTCCCCCGGCATCTACAACCTGATCATTTTCGTGCTGGCCATTTATGTGGGCTATCACGTGGTCTGGAACGTAACACCCGCCCTGCACACGCCACTGATGGCCGTGACTAACGCCATTTCAGCCATTGTGATCGTAGGCGCCATGCTCGCTGCCGCACTGACGGTCACCCCGCTGGGCAAAACTATGGGCACCCTAGCCGTCGCCTTGGCAGCCGTTAACGTATTTGGTGGATTTTTGGTCACCCGGCGCATGCTGGAAATGTTCAAGAAGAAAGCACCTAAAGCTAAAGAAGAGGTGCGCAAGCCATGAGCATGAATCTGGTCACTGTTCTGTATCTGGTTGCCTCGATCTGCTTCATTCAGGCGCTCAAAGGTCTTTCTCACCCGACCACCTCACGCCGCGGCAACTTGTTCGGCATGCTCGGTATGGCCCTGGCCGTAGTGACGACTGTCGGGCTGGTCTACAAACTGGGCGCTGAAATCGCAACAGCGGGCATCGGTTACGTGATCGTTGGTCTGCTAGTCGGCGGTACTGCCGGTTCGATCATGGCTAAACGCGTCGAAATGACCAAAATGCCCGAACTGGTTGCCTTCATGCACAGCATGATCGGCTTGGCAGCGGTCTTTATTGCCATCGCGGCCGTGGTAGAGCCGCAATCTCTGGGTATCGTCAAACAGCTGGGCGACGCCATCCCGGCCGGTAACCGTCTGGAGCTGTTCTTGGGCGCAGCGATTGGCGCTATCACCTTCTCCGGCTCGGTCATCGCGTTCGGCAAACTGTCGGGCAAGTACAAGTTCCGCCTGTTTCAAGGCGCACCGGTACAGTTCGGCGGCCAACACAAACTGAACCTAGTACTGGGCTTGGCCACTTTGGGCCTCGGCATCACCTTTATGTTGACTGGCAACCTCAACGCCTTTGCGCTGATGCTAGCCCTGGCGTTTGTTCTGGGCGTGCTCATCATCATCCCGATTGGCGGCGCCGACATGCCAGTCGTGGTATCGATGCTCAACAGCTACTCCGGCTGGGCCGCAGCAGGCATTGGCTTCTCGCTGAACAACTCGATGCTGATCATTGCAGGCTCGTTGGTGGGTTCTTCGGGCGCAATCCTTTCGTACATCATGTGCAAAGCCATGAATCGCTCGTTCTTCAACGTGATTCTGGGTGGTTTCGGTGGCGCAACCGATACAGCCGGCCCCGCGGGCGCACAAGAAGCTCGCCCGGTTAAATCCGGCTCGGCTGATGACGCGACTTTCTTGCTGACCAATGCCGATACCGTGATCATCGTTCCGGGTTACGGCTTGGCAGTAGCGCGAGCACAACACGCACTCAAAGAGCTGACCGAGAAGCTGACCCATCGCGGCGTAACCGTTAAATACGCGATTCACCCCGTAGCAGGTCGTATGCCGGGCCACATGAACGTGCTGCTGGCAGAGGCCGAAGTGCCTTACGACCAAGTGTTCGAGATGGAAGACATCAACTCTGAATTTGGCCAGGCCGACGTGGTGCTGGTATTGGGCGCTAACGACGTGGTTAACCCCGCCGCCAAAAACGATCCTAAATCACCGATTGCCGGCATGCCGATCCTTGAGGCGTATAAAGCAAAAACCGTCATCGTTAACAAACGCTCAATGGCCAGTGGCTATGCAGGCTTGGATAACGAATTGTTTTATCTGGATAAAACCATGATGGTCTTCGGCGACGCCAAGAAAGTTATTGAGGATATGGTTAAAGCGGTCGAGTAATATTCAGCCACTACCACACCGAAAACCCCGGCGCTGAATTGACCGGGGTTTTTTATTTCCTGAGAGATCCCGACCGAAGGCTCTAAATCCGCCCTAGGCATTCGACCATGGTAGCGGGACGCCGCGCTTTGAAAATGAATAGACTGCGCATCTTGCTTCCGTTGCCCGAGATAACAATCCATGTACCGTGAACGTATTCGCCTAAATTCCCTACACGATAAGGTTATGAGCGCCGAAGAAGCCGCCGCCCTTATCCAAGACGGCATGACCGTCGGCATGAGCGGTTTTACCCGTGCCGGCGAAGCCAAAGCCGTCCCACAAGCATTGGCTGAGCGCGCTAAAAAGTCGCCACTTAAAATCACCCTGATGACTGGCGCCAGCCTGGGCAACGACCTGGACAAGCAATTGACCGAAGCCGGTGTTCTGGCTCGTCGCATGCCATTTCAGGTCGACAGCACGCTGCGCAAAGCAATCAACGCTGGCGAAGTGATGTTCATCGATCAGCATTTGTCCGAAACCGTTGAGCAACTGCGTAACAAGCAACTCACGCTGCCAGACATTGCCGTTATTGAGGCAGTTGCCATTACCGAACAAGGCCATATCGTGCCGACGACCTCGGTAGGCAACTCCGCCAGCTTTGCGATTTTCGCCAAGCAAGTGATCGTCGAGATCAACCTGGCGCACAACCCGAATCTGGAAGGTCTGCACGACATCTATATTCCGACCTATCGCCCGACACGCACACCGATCCCATTGGTGAAAGTCGACGACCGCATCGGCAGCACCGCAATCCCGATTCCGGCAGAAAAAATCGTCGCTATCGTCATCACCAACAAACCAGACTCCCCCTCCACGGTGTCTGAGCCGGACAGCGAAACCGACGGCATCGCCTTCCACCTGATCAACTTCCTCAAGTCTGAAGTTGATGCTGGGCGCATGACCAACAAACTGGGCCCGTTGCAAGCCGGTATCGGCAACATCGCCAACGCGGTGATGTGCGGCCTGATTGATTCGCCGTTCGAAGACCTGACCATGTACTCCGAAGTACTACAGGACTCGACCTTCGATCTGATCGACGCAGGTAAATTGAGCTTCGCCTCAGGCAGCTCGATCACTTTGTCCAGTCGTCGTAATGCTGACGTGTTCGGCAACCTTGAGCGCTACAAAGACAAACTGGTACTGCGCCCGCAAGAGATCTCAAACCACCCTGAAGTGGTGCGTCGCTTGGGCATTATCGGTATCAACACAGCGCTGGAATTCGACATCTACGGCAACGTCAACTCCACTCACGTGTGCGGTACGCGCATGATGAACGGCATTGGCGGCTCGGGCGACTTCGCGCGAAACGCTCACTTGGCGATCTTCGTCACCAAGTCGATTGCCAAAGCCGGCGCGATCTCCAGCGTTGTGCCAATGGTCAGTCACGTTGACCACACCGAGCACGATGTGGACATTCTGGTGACCGAACAAGGCCTGGCAGATTTGCGTGGCCTGGCGCCCCGTGAGCGCGCTCGCGTCATCATCGACAACTGTGTTCACCCAGACTTTCGCGAAGCGCTGAATGAATACTTCACCAAAGCCTGTGCTATCGGTGGTCACACCCCGCACATCCTTCGTGAAGCGTTGAGCTGGCACATCAACCTGGAAGAAACCGGGAAAATGTTGCCGTAACACGCGAGCTAGACAGCCGCCGTGGAAAACCCTGTTTTCTCGGCGGCTTTTTTATGCCCGCCTTAAAAAACTGTACTGCTGTACTGGTCACTTCCTACCTAATTCACACCAAAATCCTACTTAAACAGCCTTATTCGCACCATTAGAGTGCGGACAGGTACAGTTGTGCACATTTATGGCCGTACAGCACCTGTAAACAGTTAACTGGCCCATCGCAATACAAGTGAACTGTATCTAGAGAGTCTGGACGCAGAGGAGGATCATTGGCATCAGTTAAACCACTAGCCAATGCCGCCACAAGCGGAAGGATGCCGTCATGGAACGTACACTCAGTTCCGATCTGTTCAACGAAAGCAACACTGTAAACACCCAGGCTTCAATGCCTTTGCGCGTACTTGCCAACTTGATGTTGTGGCAGCGTCGCATCTCCAGCCGCCACCAGTTGGCTCGCTTGGACTCGCGTCTTCTGGCTGATGCCGGGATTAGCGAAGCACAGCGTCACGAAGAGCTGAGCAAACCATTCTGGCGCTAATGAGCGCTCGCTGGCCCTGACTATCGGTCTATCGCCAGCAACCAGATTTGAAAAAACAAAACCCGTCGCGGGCGACCGCTGACGGGTTTTGTCGTTTTGGATGTCTGTTTTAAGTCGACTGGTACAGTTTTATAAAAAGTAGAATACACCGATACAGTTTTAGACAGGCTTGATTTAGAGCACCTTGCCTACACCTACGAGTAAAACATCCTTTGCCTGACGCGGCCCTGAGCCTACTATTCGCGCTATAACCGTCTATTTTTATAAGTTCAAGCCAAGGAGTATCACCATGCCCACACTTCGCCTACTTAGCGCGGCGGCCCTGCTGGTTGTTGCAGCCAGCACCAACGCCTCCAGCTTTTACGTCACCACCGACTCTCTCGTACGCACCCTCAAAGCCACCTCTGACCTGACGTCCGATGCGAGCGGCTCTCTGCGTGATAACAAAATCGTACGCGCCGCCCGTGATGACGCAGCCAGCTTTGTGGCAAGCGAAGGTGCCATTCGTGGTGTAAAACTCGAAAGCGCGTTCGAGTCGATTCGCCAGCAAGCGCCTCAACTGCAAGCGAGCGACGCGCAATTGGCTCAAGCCATTCTGACTTACTGAGTTCCGGGCACGCCTGAACTTACCTGTAGGCACTGGTCGCGAACAAAATCGCAGCCAGTGCCCGCGCAAGGTATGGGCTCATCCTCACGCTGGCACTGCCCCGGTCATTACGCTAGCCTTGGGCCTCGCTCATCAATCAACGAGACCCATGCGTTTTTTCTTTATAGCTCTGCTTGCCCTCTTCTGGACGTACCCAGCCAATGCCTTCGACATGACCACCCAAAACACGGTGCTCACGGGTTATGTCACCAGCAAAGTGACGTCCGCGCCTTTCGACCGCAAACTGATACGTGCCGCCCAAGATGACGCTGCTGCCTTTGTTGCCAGCGACGGGCAACTGCGAGGCGCACAGCTAGAATCCGCTTTACGTTATCTGCGCCTGACACAACCAACATTGAGTGCCAATGATCTTGAACTGGCACAGACAATTCTCGTCCAATAGACACCCGCGTTTTCTGGAGATGTTTCATGCGTAGCCCGTTGATTGTTGCCACCCTTGGCCTGTTATTGCTCGCCGATGTGGCTCAAGCACAGACCTTAGTGCAAACCAGTAACATCGTGGTCCGTGCCTTTGGCCGCGCCATTGATTTTACGTCCGACACCACCACCTCCATTCGTGACTCAAAAGTGGTACGCGAAGCCCGCGACGACGCCGCTACTTTTGTCGCCAGCCAAGGTGATATTCGTGGCGTACAACTAGAGTCCGCTTTCAAGACGCTGCGTGATCGCGTTCCTGAAGCACAGAACGCCAGCGACCAAGACCTCGCCGAAGCCATCCTCTCACTGTGAAGCCACTGACAGGCTGGCTCACGGCGTGCGCCCTGCTGCTGATTGGTAGCAGTGCGCACGCCGCTCTGCATTTGCAGCTCAACACTGACGGCCTGACGCCCGCCGAACAGCAAGCCAGCCAAGCCTTGCTGGACGAGGCCATGCAAAAGCTGCCACCGCACTTCATCCAACAACTGGATCGGCAGATTTTGGTCGGCTGGACCAACGACATGCCCAGCAACGCTTATGGCCAGGCGTCGTTGACCTCTGAGCTGGACTTAAACCGCAACCTGCTCGCCGGGTTGACCGATGGCTCAGCAGCCACCCAACAAACTAATCGCCCCCACGGCACTGTACGCCGTGAAATGCTTGCCACCGTGCTGCACGAACTCACTCACCTGTACGACCGCGCCCGCCTCTGGCCTGCCGCGCAACGCACACTGATCCAACGCTGCGCCAGACAAAACAGTAGCGCCGGCCTGATTGGCTTGCCTGATCAATGCCGCGGCCAAACTGAGCGCCGTTTTACCCTCAGCGACGACCCGCGCCTGCTCGATCTCGCGGGGTGGCAGCAGTACGTGGGCCGCCGTGGCGAACGTGAACATGAAAACCGCCAGATTGCGCGCAGCCCGGACTTATACGAGATCAGCAACCCCAAAGAATTTGTTGCGGTCAACATGGAGTACTTCCTGCTCGACCCGGCCTACGCTTGTCGACGCCCCGCGCTGTATCGCTACTTCAAGCAGCACTTTGGCTGGGCGCCAGAAGCTAAAGACCAGTGCCCTAAAGGCTTTGCCTTTCTCAACGCTGGCAACGACTTCGCCTTACAACCTCTAGGCACCGTCGACCCCGAGCGCGTGTATGCCGTCGATTACCTGTTGGCAGAAGCCAATCAGGAGTGGGCCAGTCGCTGGGGCCACAGCATGTTACGTCTGGTGATCTGCGCACCGGGCCGCCCACGTGGCCCCGATTGCCGACTCGACCTGCAAGAACATTTGGTGTTGTCATACCGAGCGTTCGTTAACGACGTGCAACTCTCAAGCTGGGACGGCCTGACCGGTGCTTATCCCTCACGGCTGTTTGTACTGCCACTGGCCCAAGTCATCGACGAATACACCAAGACCGAGTTACGCAGCCTGGCGTCTGTGCCGCTCAAACTCAGTCGTCCTGAAATCACAGAAGTCGTCGAACATGCTGCCGAAATGCACTGGAGCTACGACGGTAACTACTACTTCATCTCCAACAACTGCGCCGTCGAAACCCTGAAACTGCTGCGCAGCGGCAGCGACAACCCCCAGCTCAAAGGCTTGGACAGCATCGTGCCCAATGGTTTGTTGGAAGTCCTTAAGGCGCGTGGGCTGGCTGACACCAGCGTGCTGGACGACCCCAAGGAAGCGCTGCGCCTGGGTTATCGGTTTGATTCTTACCGCGACCGCTATCAAGCCATGTTCGATGTGCTCAAAACACGCTTGCCGATCAAACAAACCACTGTCGAAGACTGGATGGCGCTAAGTGCAGCCGAGCGTCAGCCGTGGCTTGAGCAAGCCGACCTGCGCGCCAGCGCCGCGTTATTACTGTTGGAGCAAGCCAGCTTCCGCCGCCAGCTGCTATTGGCTCAGGACGAAGTGAAACAAAAGTACCTGAACGCACGCGGGCTCAAAAACAGCGGCATGGACAAAGCCAACAAGACCCTGCAAGAAATCCTCGCCAGCAGCGGGTTTCTGAGCCGCCCGGCCGAACTGCTTGGCAGCAGCGGCTATGGTCTTGCGCAAGCTAAAGAGTGGGAAATGCTCGAATCAGAAAGTAGCCAGCGCCAGAAGCAGTTGCTGCGCCTGACGGGTGATTTAGACAAAGAAGTGCGCAGCCTGCTGGAGCCTGCACGCGCAGCTGAAATTGCCGCCACCGAAGCCAATACCAAGCAAATCGGCGAGCACTTGCGGGCCATTCACAAAGCATCGGGCGGCCTGCAACTGCCTTAGGCGCGCATAAGACTCGTAGCAGTTGCCGTACGCGACGTTCGCTTGTGCGGCGATCGTAAAATCAGCATTTTCGGTTTAAGTGATAAATCGCGAATGCTGACTTTTACGACAACTGTTACGCAATCAGCGTCCAAACAAGTTATGCACCCGGCACAAAGTGCTTCTGTGCGGTGCCGTGAGCGATCAGCCGCGAGAGGTAGTTCATTTTCTCGGCATCTTGATCGACAAAACGGAAGGTCAGTTGCAACCAATCGCTGTCAGGTTTGGGTTCGTAAGCGACGATGGCATGCAGGTAACCATTCAAACGCGCTACTTCGGCGTTCTCGCCTTGCTCAAGGTCCAATACCGCGCTGTCCAGCACCTGAGGCAGCACTTCGCCACGACGCACCACCAACAGCGCCTCCTTGAGGCTCAGGGCTTTAATCACACAGGCTTGAGTGCCGCTGGGTAAACGCAGTTGGCCTTGACCACGGCCGGTCGGCGCTTTGGCTTCGGGTCTGGCTTGCGCCACAGGCGCCGCAGGGCGAGCAACCGGCGCAGCCACAACAGGCGACGGGCTAACCACTTGGGCCTTGCCACCTGTAAGAGCGCTGAGCGAGTCATTGCCAAATGCCGAGTTCATCCGCGTAGGAGCACTGGCCAACAAAGCGTCGAGCTTGCCTGCCTTGGTCAACGCTTTCTTCACTTTGGTCAGCAACTGCTCGTTGGTGAACGGCTTGCTGACGAAATCTGAAACGCCCGCCTGAATCGCCTGCACCACGTTTTCTTTATCGCCGCGGCTGGTGACCATGATGAATGGCAGCGTTTTAAGATGCTCCTGCTCTCGGCACCATGTCAGCAGCTCAAGGCCGGACATCTCTGGCATTTCCCAGTCGCACAGCACCAAATCGAAAGCGTCGCGGCTCAGCATGGCTTGGGCTTTGCGGCCGTTGACCGCGTCTTCGATCTTGATGCCCGGAAAATAGTTACGCAGGCATTTTTTTACCAGATCGCGAATAAACGACGCGTCATCCACCACCAACACACTGACCTTGCTCATCGACTGCTCCTTTGAAATCTTGGCTAGCATGCGCCGAACGATGGCCATTTGCCAAAACTGATAGGCGCCACGAATGACATTACCTTCGCAGAGCGCCTTGAATATGAAGGCCGAAAACCAAAACGCCCGGCATTAAGCCGGGCGTTTTTAGTCTCGGGCAGTCTTATTTATCGTCAGGCAGCTGCGGAACATTAGCGTTATCGCCGCCGGTGCCCTCAACTTCTTCGCGCATACGCTTAAGGCCCATGTGCCGCACATCTGTGCCGCGCACCAGATAAATCACCAACTCCGAGATGTTGCGCGCGTGATCACCAATGCGCTCCAACGAACGCAGCACCCAGATGATGCTCAACACGCGAGAAATCGAACGCGGGTCTTCCATCATGTACGTGGCCAGCTCACGCAACGCGGTCTTGTATTCACGGTCGATGATCTTGTCGTACTGCGCCACCGAAAGCGCCAGATCAGCGTCAAAACGAGCAAACGCATCCAGAGCATCACGCACCATGTTGCGAACCTGATCGCCAATGTGGCGCACTTCAACGTAGCCACGCGGGGCTTCACCTTCCTCACACAACTGAATTGCACGGCGGGCGATCTTGGTCGCCTCGTCACCAATACGCTCCAGGTCGATCACCGACTTCGAAATACTGATGATCAAACGCAAGTCGGACGCCGCAGGCTGACGACGGGCCAAAATACGCAGGCACTCCTCGTCGATGTTGCGCTCCATTTGATTGATCTGATCATCAATCTCACGCACCTGTTGAGCCAAACCGGAGTCGGCCTCAATCAACGCCGTGACCGCATCGTTAACCTGTTTTTCGACCAGACCGCCCATCGCCAGCAGGTGGCTGCGCACGTCTTCGAGTTCCGCGTTGAACTGCGCGGAAATGTGATGGGTGAGGCCATCCTTTGAAATCATGTGTCTGCTCCGCAAAAGCTGTGAGCTGCGCGCTAGAAGCGGCTAGCCAAATGTGTCGTTACGCCCGATTGCCATTGCTGCTCAAACTAGCCATAGCGCCCGGTGATGTAGTCTTCGGTCTGTTTTTTAGCCGGATTGGTGAACAGGGTGTCCGTGTCGCCGTACTCGACCATCTTGCCCATGTACATGAACGCGGTGTAGTCCGAAACCCGGGCTGCCTGCTGCATGTTGTGGGTCACGATGACGATGGTGAACTTGGACTTGAGCTCGTAGATCAACTCCTCAACTTTCAGGGTCGAGATAGGGTCGAGTGCTGAACACGGCTCATCAAGCAGCAATACTTCGGGTTCGACCGCAATGGTACGAGCAATCACCAAGCGCTGCTGCTGGCCACCGGACAAACCCAGTGCCGAATCGTGCAGACGGTCTTTCACTTCGTCCCACAACGCCGCGCCCTTCAGTGCCCACTCAACGGCTTCATCAAGGATGCGTTTTTTGTTGATGCCCTGAATCCGCAGGCCATAGACCACGTTTTCATAAATGGTCTTGGGGAACGGGTTGGGCTTTTGGAACACCATGCCCACCCGGCGACGCAGCTCCGCCACGTCTTCGCCCTTGCGGTAGATGTTATTGCCGTACAGGTTGATCTCACCTTCAACACGGCAGCCATCTACCAGATCATTCATGCGGTTGAACGTGCGCAGCAACGTGGACTTGCCACAACCCGACGGGCCGATAAACGCCGTTACCCGTTGCTTGGGGATGTTCAGGCTAACGTCGAACAGCGCTTGCTTCTCGCCGTAGTAAAGGTTCAGGCCCGGCACTTCAATGGCGACGGTTTCATCCGCCAGATTCAAGCTCTGCTTGCTGCGACCCAAGGCTGACATGTTGATGCCGTGGGCTGAGGATTCATGCTGCATGGGTTGCTCCATACGCTAAAAATTCGATTCGGTTATCTGTAAACCGGGCTTTCTACTGTAGGAGCGAGCGTGCTCGCGATTCTGACACCTCGGTTTCACCTGAAACCCTACCGATGCCTTCGCGAGCATGCGCGCTCCCACAGGGGTT
This sequence comes from Pseudomonas sp. E315, assembly GCF_055406205.1. Lineage (NCBI taxonomy): Bacteria > Pseudomonadati > Pseudomonadota > Gammaproteobacteria > Pseudomonadales > Pseudomonadaceae > Pseudomonas > Pseudomonas sp. E315. The sequence goes on from NZ_JBUZPJ010000009.1 coordinate 15,576, forward strand.
TGTTATCAGCTGTCCAACGCCTTGTACTTTTCGCGCAGGTGGTTACGTATCCACACCGCCGACAAGTTAAGCGTCGCGATCACCAGCACCAGCAGCAGCGCCGTGGCGTACACCAGTGGCCGGGCCGCCTCAACGTTCGGGCTTTGGAAGCCAACGTCATAAATATGGAAGCCCAAGTGCATGATCTTTTGATCAAGGTGCAAGTACGGGTAGTTGCCGTCCAGCGGCAGCGACGGTGCCAGTTTGACCACACCCACCAGCATCAGCGGCGCTACTTCACCTGCGGCACGGGCCACAGCCAGAATCATGCCGGTCATCATCGCCGGGCTGGCCATTGGCAGCACGATCTTCCACAGCGTTTCAGACTTGGTGGCACCCAGCGCCAGCGAGCCTTCACGCACAGTGCGTGGAATTCGCGCCAGCCCTTCTTCCGTTGCCACAATCACCACCGGCACCGCCAGCAATGCCAGCGTCAGCGACGCCCACATCAACCCCGGCGTACCAAAGGTAGGCGCAGGCAGCGCTTCAGCGAAGAACAAACGGTCGACCGAGCCACCCAACACGTAAACAAAGAAGCCCAGACCAAACACGCCGTACACAATGGCCGGAACACCCGCCAAGTTGTTAACCGCGATGCGGATTACACGAGTCAGAGTGTTTTGCTTGGCATATTCGCGCAGGTAAACAGCCGCCAGCACACCAAACGGCGTGACAATCACGGCCATGATCAACGTCATCATCACCGTGCCAAAAATGGCCGGGAAGATCCCGCCTTCAGTGTTGGCTTCACGCGGGTCTTGGCTGAGGAACTCCCAGATATTGCTGAAATACATCCCCAGTTTCTGCCAGCTGTTCATCGCGTTCGGCTGGTAGGCCTTGACCACTTTGCCAATGCTGATTTCCAGCTCTTTGCCGTTGGCGTCACGAGCGGTGAGGCTGTCGCGATTGAACTGCGCGTGTAAATCACCCAGACGGTCTTCAATGGCTTTGTAACGTGCATTCAACTCAGCGCGTTCGGTTTCCATGTCCGCTTGAGCTTGCGGGGTCAACTTGCCGTCCAGTTCCAGCTTGCGACCGTGCAGACGGATACGCTCCAGGCCATAGTTGATCGCGCCAATGTCTTTCTTTTCCAACTGGCTAAGTTGCGACGCCAATTCGTTAACACGTTTGACCCGGGCTTGCAGTTCTGGCCATGCAGCCGCACCTTCAGCGACCACTTTGCCGTTTTCTTTCACATTGACCAGGTAGCCGTAAAAGTTACCCCACTCACGGCGCTCAATAGCCATCAGCTCGGGCGGCGTGGTTTGGTCAGTCAGCCATTCGCCAACCACCCACGTGAAGTCGTTGCCGTTCAGGTCGCGGTTGCCGACCTTGATCAGCTCACGCGTCATGAACTCAGGGCCTTGGTCCGGCACGGGCAAGCCCGCGCTTTTAAGGCGCTCACGCGGCACCTCTTCCTTTTGCACCACTTCACCGACCACCAGATGATTGGCATCACCGGGCACGTTGTACTGCGCGTGTATCAGATCAGCAGGCCAGAAGTGCCCCAACCCGCGCACAGCAATCACCGACAACAAACCGATGGTCATGATGACGGCGATGGAAACCGCACCACCGCTGATCCAGACGCCGGGAGCGCCGCTCTTGAACCAGCCTTTGAGGGAGTTCTGTTTCACAGACTTCTACCTTCCTTAAAGCGACGAATATTTCTTGCGCAGACGCTGACGGATCAGCTCGGCGAGGGTGTTCATGATGAAGGTGAACAACAGCAGCACCAGCGCCGAGAGGAACAGCACGCGGTAATGACTGCCGCCTACCTCCGACTCCGGCATCTCTACCGCTACGTTCGCCGCCAATGTGCGCAAGCCTTCGAACAGGTTCATTTCCATGACCGGCGTGTTACCCGTGGCCATCAACACGATCATGGTCTCGCCGACAGCGCGGCCCATGCCGATCATCAGCGCCGAAAAAATACCCGGGCTGGCGGTCAGGATCACAACTCGCGTCATGGTTTGCCACGGCGTAGCACCCAGCGCCAGCGAACCCAGCGTCAGGCCGCGTGGCACGCTGAACACGGCGTCTTCAGCAATCGAGTAGATGTTCGGGATTACCGCAAAGCCCATCGCCAACCCGACCACCAAAGCGTTGCGCTGGTCGTAGGTGATGCCTAGGTCATGGGAGATCCACAAGCGCATATCGCCGCCGAAGAACCAGGCTTCCATGAATGGGCTCATGTACAGCGACAACCAGCCCACAAACAGCAGCACTGGAATCAGAATCACGCTTTCCCAGCCATCCGGCACTCGCAGTCGGATCGACTCAGGCAAACGGCTCCAAGTGAAGCCCGCCACCAAAATACCAATCGGCATCAGCATCAACAGGCTGAAAATGCCCGGCAGGTGCCCTTCAACGTACGGCGCAAGGAACAAGCCCGCAAAGAAGCCAAGGATCACCGTTGGCATGGCCTCCATCAGCTCGATCACCGGCTTGACCTTGCGGCGCAGGCTCGGGGCCATGAAGTAGGCGGTGTAAATCGCAGCAGCAACGGCCAGCGGTGCCGCCAACAGCATGGCGTAGAACGCGGCCTTCAACGTACCGAAGGTCAACGGCGCGAGGCTCATTTTCGGTTCAAAGTCAGTGTTGGCGGCGGTCGATTGCCAAACGTATTTAGGCTCGTCGTAGTTCTCGTACCAGACCTTGCTCCACAGCGCGCTCCAAGAAATTTCCGGATGCGGGTTTTTCAAGGTCAGTGGCAGCAGCTTGCCGCCTTCTTCGACGATGACGCGGTTGGCACGGGGCGACAGCGCCATGATGCCGGGGCCTTCGGCTACTTTTTCAACCAACAGGGTGCGGTGCGCCGTGCTGTGGAACACGCCAATTTCGCCCGCAGCGTCTAGTGCGAGGAAACCCTTACGACGCTGTTCAGCGGTGATTTCTACAATCGGCGAAGAGCCCATCTTAAAGCTGCGGATATGCTTGAAGCGCTGCTCGCCATCTGGGTCGCGCGCCATAAACCACTGGCTCAGACCACCGTTGGAGTCACCGAAGATCAGTGAAATCCCCCCTACCAACTGCGTACTGGCCGTGATCTCGGTCGTTGCATCGTCAGCCAGCTTGTAACGCCCATTGAGGCTCTTTTCGCGCAGGCTGAACACATCGGCCTGCGCCCGACCATTAATCACATACAACCACTGCTGACGCGGGTCGATGTACAGCGCTTTAACCTTCTCGGTCATTTGCGGCAGGTCGATACGGGTTTCAGAGTTCGTGACCTCGCCCGTCATCATGTTTTCTTCGCTGGTCAACGACAGCACGCTCAACTGCGCACCGGTCGAACCCGCCAACACCAACGTCGAATCGTTCACGCTCAGGTTCACGTGTTCCAGCGGTCGGCCTTGCGGGTCGAGCACGATTGGCGCTTCGCCATACGGGTATTCAACCGCAGGCGAGATGGTTTTTTTGCCTTCCGGGTAGCTGACCCGGTACGTGTGACGGAACACCAGCGCCTGACCGTTGGACAAGCCCAGCGCAACCACCGGGTTACCCGGCTGGTCTTCACCAATCGACGTTACTTGCGTACCAGCAGGCAGCGGCAAGTTAACCCGCGACAGCTCATCGCCATTCTTGGCATTGAAAAACAGCACCATGCCCTTGTCTGACACGCGCATACCAACCTGATTTTGCTCCTCAACGGAGAGCATCAACGGCTTGCCAGCGTCCTGCATCCATACCGGGGTGAGTGCCTGCTTGGCATTGAGGTCTGCCCCCTGAAACAGCGGGAACACCACATAGCCAAGGAAGAAGAAAATCAAAGTGATCGCGCCGAGCACGGCAAGACCGCCGATAAACACATACCAGCGGGTCAGGTGATCTTTAAGCGCGCGAATGCGGCGCTTGCGTTGCAGTTCGGGCGTATTGAAATCAATGCGCTTGGGAGCGGATGTCGTAGTCATTGGGGAATTGGCCAGATCATTCATGCGCACACCCTAGCGGTCCTGTATGACAAAAAGATGACAAAGCAGTGACGCAGAAAATCCGCCGCCTAACGGTGCTGGCAGCGGAGTGGAAAATTGAGTTGGGACTGGGCTCAGAGCCTGTGGTCGCTGCCGCAGACTGCGATCGACTTAATGCGCCGCTACGACGCATCCGGTGGTGCCTTATCGCAGCCTGCGGCAGCGACTACAACATGCTTGTAGCCGTTCCCGAGCGGGTTTATGCGCCTTCTTTCAAGCCCAGATCAGTCAACGCTTTAGCAGCCACTTTGGCTGGCAGCGGGATGTAGCCATCTTTGACGACCACTTCCTGACCTTGCTTGGACAACACCAACTTGATGAACTCAGCTTCCAGCGGGTTCAGCGGCTTGTTAGGCGCCTTGTTCACGTACACGTAAAGGAAACGCGACAGCGGGTATTTGCCGTTCAGTGCGTTTTCTTCGGTGTCTTCGATGAACTCAGTGCTGCCCTTTTTAGCCAAAGGCACGGTTTTCACGCTAGCGGTTTTGTAACCGATGCCCGAGTAGCCGATGCCATTCAGCGAGCTGCTGATGGACTGCACAACCGAAGCCGAGCCTGGCTGTTCGTTCACGTTTGGCTTGAAGTCGCCTTTGCACAGGGCTTCTTCTTTGAAGTAGCCATAAGTGCCCGACACAGAGTTACGACCAAACAGCTGAACCGGCTTGTTAGCCAGATCGCCCGTCACACCCAGATCACCCCAGGTTTTGATGTCTGACTTGCCGCCACACAGACGCGTGGAGGAGAAGACAGCGTCTACTTGCTCCATAGTCATGTGCTTGATCGGGTTGTCTTTATGTACGAATACAGCCAAGGCATCCACAGCAACCGGAATAGCGGTTGGCTTGTAGCCGTACTTCTGCTCGAAAGCAGCCAGCTCGTTGTCTTTCATCTTGCGGCTCATCGGGCCCAGGTTAGCGGTGCCTTCAGTAATCGCAGGTGGCGCGGTCGAAGAACCGGCGGCCTGAATCTGGATGTTTACGTTTGGATATTCTTTTTTGTAAGCCTCAGCCCACAACGTCATCAGGTTCGCCAAGGTATCGGAACCAACGCTGGACAGGTTGCCCGACACACCAGTGGTCTTAACGTAGGGCTGAATAGCCGGGTCAACACCTGCGGCAACCGCATTAGCAGTTGCAACGCCTGCGGCGACAAAAGTCAGGGCCGCCATCACACGCTTCAGTTTCATGCCTTACTCCTAGCAAACGGGGTTAGATGAATCGGGGGCCAGTATCTGCAGGCCATGTGACCACTCTATGAACCGATTGTGACAATTGGATGAATGGCCAGCATTCAGGAAAAAATGCTGGCCATTCAAGTCAGGCAATCACTGTGCGTTACAACTAAGCAAGCTGGATCAGCGGCCCTTTTTCCACAGATAAGCACCCACCAACAACCCCATCGTGCAAATGATTGCCACGTAATACGCCGGCCCCATTGGGCTTTCCTTGAGCAGCAAGGTCACGGCCATTGGAGTCAGGCCTCCGAAAATTGCGTAAGCCAAGTTGTATGAAAACGACAAACCACTGAAACGGATGACAGGCGGAAACGCTTTAACCATCACATACGGCACAGCGCCGATGGTGCCCACAAACAATCCGCTCAAGGCGTACAACGGGAACAGCCAATCTGGGTGTTGCAGCAGGCTGTGGTAGAAGGTCCACGAGGTGATCAGCAGCGCCAGGCAACCAAACACAAACACTCTGCCCGCACCAAAACGATCAGCCAGTGCGCCCGACGCGATGCAGCCCAAGCTTAAAAAGACGATTGCCACGCTGTTGGCTTGCAACGAAGTTGTTGCTGAAAAGCCGTACACGGTTTGCAGAACAGTCGGCGTCATCAAAATAACGACAATGATCCCGGCAGACAGTAACCAGGTCAGCAGCATCGAAATCACAATCGCCCCACGATGCTCACGCAAAACGGTTTTGAGCGGCACTTCTGCGGCCAGCGCCTTGCGCAATTGCAGCTCGGCAAACACCGGGGTTTCGTGCAACCAGCGACGCAGGTACACCGAGAACAGACCAAATACGCCGCCCAGCAAGAAAGGAATACGCCAGGCGTAATCAGACACTTCTACCGGCGTATAAAGGGTGTTGATCGCCGTTGCGACCAACGAGCCCAACAAAATACCGGCTGTCAGCCCGCAGGTCAGGGTGCCGCAGGCGTAGCCCACATGACGTGGCGGCACGTGTTCAGACACAAATACCCAAGCCCCCGGCACTTCACCACCGATAGCAGCCCCTTGGATGACTCGCATCAGCAGCAACAGAATCGGCGCCCACATGCCGATCTGCGCATAGGTCGGCAGCAAACCCATGATCAGGGTTGGCACAGCCATCATGAAGATGCTCAAGGTGAACATTTTTTTGCGCCCCAGCAGATCGCCGAAGTGCGCCATGACAATGCCGCCCAAGGGGCGCGCCAGATAGCCAGCAGCAAAAATGCCGAAGGTTTGCATCAAGCGCAACCATTCCGGCATGTCCGCCGGGAAAAACAGCTTCCCAACCACCGTGGCGAAGAACACAAAAATAATGAAATCGTAAAATTCCAGCGCGCCGCCTAAAGCAGACAGCGACAAGGTTTTGAAGTCATTGCGGGTTAACGGACGCGAAGGCGGAGCGACGCTCGAAGGCTCGGTGCTCATGGGATATTGGCTTCTCTTATTAGGCTCGGCAAAACTGCGACAACGCCGGCAGGGGCTTGGCAGGTTTCGAAGATAACAAATTGTTTGCAAAAGCACAGAGCTAGACACGCGGCTTATGTAAAAAGCGGAATCAGGTGGTCGTCGACCGGGCTATCGCCCGATATACTCGCTCACCTTAAGAAACAACTTTTAGCGGCTGAGGTTGCTGTGCGAAAACGCCCGCTGGCAGTCACCAGCCGATTTCGCAGAGTTTCCCTTGGCGCGGCTTCTGAAGAACGTGACGAACGTAGTATGTTCGGGCTGAATCGTTTTTCTAAAGACGCTTATTCACCCGCAGTACACATGATGAATCACGGGTCAGAGGCCCTTCGGCATGCTAGAGCTCGAACAAGAAGATCCAATCCCACAAGGCGATCTGGCCTTACAAATCACTGCCCTGCCCCGCGAAACCAATGGTTTCGGCGATATTTTTGGTGGCTGGCTGGTTTCGCAAATGGACCTCGCTGGCACAGCGATGGCCAGCAAAGTCGCGGGCGGGCGTGTCGCCACCGTTGCGATTGATCGCATGGCGTTTCTGGTGCCTGTCGCTGTCGGGGCACAACTGTCGTTTTATACCCAAGCACTGGAAATTGGCCGCAGCTCAATTCAGATGATGGTTGAAGTGTGGAGCGACGATCCGCTGTCCAGCGAATGGCGAAAAGTGACTGAAGCCGTATTCGTGTTTGTTGCCATTGATGGCAGTGGCCGCACGCGCTCGGTTCCGCCACGCCGTTAAACCTCACGGCGCTTTGCCTGTCTACTGCTGCCCTTGCCCCTGAAAAAGAGCCTGCCATGCCCACTCAAAAGTCACTCCCAAGCACGTCACTCACATTGGGCGAACTCGATTGCTGGCATTTCATTCATGGCAAAGCGCAACTGTTGATTGCCAAGCAAGGCGCGCAGGTGCTCAGTTACCAAGTTGGTGACGAAAAGCCTGTTATCTGGCTTAACGAAAAAGCGCAGTACACACACGGCAAAGGCATCCGCGCTGGCGTACCAATTTGCTGGCCATGGTTTGGCAGTTTGGCCTGCAACCCGCAAAACGTGCAGGACATGCGCGTCAGCGATGAACCCGCCTCAGCCCACGGCCTAGTACGCACCCGCGAGTGGGAACTGCTGGATTACGATGATGCCGGCGAGGCCCTACACATCGAACTAGGCTTACCCCACATCGAAGGCGGTCTGCCCGGCTGGCCCCACGACGTGGCGCTCACCTTAAGCATTCGCCTCGACACGCAGTTGCACCTGAACCTCACCAGCCACAACCGCAGCAATACTGCCGTCAGCATCAGCCAGGCGCTGCACAGCTATTTTGCAGTCAGCGATGTGCGCAATGTTCACGTCGAAGGGCTGGACGGGTTGACCTACATCGAAACGCTAGACGACTGGAAACACGTCCAGCAAGCCGGCGACTTGACCTTTACGGGCGAGACTGACCGTATCTATCTCAACACCCCGCAACAGTTGAGCATCGTTGATCCGGGCTGGTCGCGCAGCATCAAACTGACCAGCCGTGGCTCGCGCACAGCCGTGATCTGGAACCCGTGGATCGACAAGACCGCCAGCTTTAATGACATGGCGCCAGACGGCTGGCAACGCATGCTGTGCATTGAAACCGCGAATGTGATGGATGACGTGATCACGCTGGAACCCGGCGCCAGCCACACGCTGGGCGTGAGTATTGCCTGACACAGCTGTGGGAGCTGTCGCAAAGGCTGCGATCTTTTGACCTTCATTCACATGATCGCAGCCCGCAGTAACGCCTTCAGAAAAGCGCCTTACAAGTCTGCCTCTTCAACGACGCGCACTTTCGCCGCCTCCAACGCATAGGCTGCATCGGCCAGATCATTGCTCACGGCCTCCACTTTGAGCGTGCCCGTCACCCATAACGGCGTGTAGATGTCGTCCAGCTTCAAACCTTTGGGATAGCGCACCAGCACTAACTGATTGGGTGGCGGTGGTGGCACGTGGATGCACGCGCCCGGATAAGGCACGAGGAAAAACAGCGTACTGCGCCCCTTCGCATCAGCTTCCAATGGCACCGGATAGCCGCCCAAACGGATCTGTTTGCCGTTCAGGCTGCTCACCGTTTTGCTGGAGTACATCACCGCCGGCAGGCCTTTGCTTTGTTTCAAGCCGCCCTTGTCCGTAAACGTCCCCTGAGCTTCAGGCGAGTCATGGTCAATTTCCGGCATTTGTTCGAGGGCACGTTGATCCGATTTTGGCATCAGGTCGAGCCAATCGGTTTCCGGCAGATCTGCCGCGTGTACCAGGCTTGAGCCCAGCAGGAGAAAAGTCATTACAAGACGGCGCATGGCGAGCTCAATAAAAGAGGGCTTTGAATAACGCCGCGCATTCTAGCCCTCTGTGCGGCTGGCGCAGAGAGGGCCAAACACTCAATCAGCTTTTTTTCGACACCAAGCCGTAGATGACCAGCAGAATCACCGCGCCGACAACCGCACCAATAAAGCCTGCACCTTCGCCTGCCTTGTAGATGCCCAGCGCTTGACCGCCATAGGTAGCAGCCAGCGAACCGCCGATGCCCAGCAGGATGGTCATGATCCAGCCCATGCTGTCGTCACCCGGTTTCAGGAAACGAGCCAGTAGGCCAACGATCAAGCCGATAAAAATGGTTCCGATGATGCCCATGGGCGCTTCCTCTCTGTAAATGGCGTTAACCAAAGCCTAGTCAGCACTTTGGCATCACGCCATAAGAGAGTGGCAGCAACCCAATGGTTCCCGCCGATTACCGATTTACGCTTCGTCGATAAGTGCTTCAACACGCAAAATTTGCGCTTGCAGCGTCGCCATGTCAGCGCAGCGCAGGTTGGCATGACCCACCTTGCGACCGACCTTGAAGGCCTTGCCGTAGTGATGCAAATGGCAGTCTGCAATCGCAACCACCTTCTCTACCGGCGGAACGGTGCCAATAAAGTTAAGCATGGCACTTTCACCCACCTTGGCAGTTGAACCCAGTGGCAAGCCCGCAATGGCCCGCAAGTGGTTTTCAAACTGGCTGCACTCGGCGCCTTCGGTCGTCCAGTGCCCGGAGTTGTGCACTCGCGGGGCAATTTCGTTGGCCTTAAGACCACCGTCGACTTCAAAGAACTCGAACGCCATCACGCCAACGTAATCAAGATGCTTGAGCACGCGGCTGGAGTAGTCTTCAGCCAGCGCCTGCAACGGGTGATCCGTGCTGGCAACCGACAGCTTGAGAATGCCGCTGTCGTGGGTGTTATGGACCAATGGGTAGAACTGCGTCTCGCCATCACGACCGCGCACGGCGATCAACGAGACTTCGCCAGTGAAAGGCACAAAACCTTCCAACAGACACGCCACGCTGCCCAACTCGGCAAACGTACCTTCTACATCCGCCGGGCTGCGCAGCACCTTCTGGCCCTTGCCGTCATAACCCAAGGTGCGGGTTTTGAGCACAGCAGGCAGACCGATACTGGCCACTGCTGCGTCCAGATCTGCTTGAGACTGGATGTCAGCAAACGCAGGCGTTGGAATGCTCAGGTCCTTGAACATACTTTTTTCGAACCAGCGGTCACGAGCGATACGCAGTGCATCCGCGCTCGGATAAACCGGGACAAATTGCGACAGAAACGCAACGGTTTCAGCCGGTACGCTTTCAAACTCAAAGGTCACCAGATCGACTTCATCTGCCAACTGGCGCAAGTGATCCTGATCGCCATAGTCAGCACGGATGTGTTCGCCCAAAGCCGCTGCGCAAGCGTCGGGAGCCGGATCAAGAAAAGCGAAGTTCATGCCCAGCGGAGTGCCCGCCAAGGCCAGCATGCGACCCAACTGGCCACCACCGATTACACCGATTTTCATCGTCAAAAACCTCAGGCTTCGCGCGGATCTGGATTATCCAGCACGCTGTCAGTCTGCTCAGCACGAAATGCTTTCAAAACGGTATGAAACTGAGGGTGCTTGGCGCCCAGGATACTCGCGGACAACAAGGCCGCGTTAATAGCGCCTGCTTTGCCAATAGCCAAGGTTGCAACAGGGATACCCGCTGGCATCTGCACAATAGAGAGCAGCGAATCAACACCCGACAGCATCGCCGACTGAACCGGCACGCCTAGCACAGGCAAATGGGTTTTAGCCGCACACATGCCAGGCAAGTGAGCAGCGCCACCTGCACCTGCAATGATGACCTCGATCCCGCGGCCTTCGGCCTCTTCGGCATACTGGAACAGCAAATCCGGAGTGCGGTGGGCAGAAACCACTTTCACTTCGTAAGGAATGCCGAGTTTTTCCAGCATATCGGCGGTGTGGCTGAGGGTGGACCAATCGGACTTGGAGCCCATGATCACGCCTACCAGTGCACTCATCGTCGCGCCTCTTCTCTTGGGCGCCCGCAGGCGCGTCAAAAACAACAAGCCACGTGGGGAAACCGACGTGGCTTGTTATAGGAATTAAGGCCGGTCAAGCCAGCCGAAGGCCGCGCAGTATACCCCAAAGAACTGTGTTGAAAGCACCTTTGACGACCATCTGTCTGTGGCCCTAATGTTTGCGTAAACACCCAATTTTACTGACCTGAAAGTCAAGCGGCAGCACGCTATAAAAGCGCTCTACAGAACCTCTCCCGGCAAAACGGAAACAGACCACAAAACAAAGTGAATAAAACATCATCCATCATGGCTTATTACACCTTCGTGGTAATAATTTTATGTCTAACATAAAAATATATAACTAAAAGGACATCCACAATTAGTTGCTCCTTAAAACATTAATCCCCACTAAAAAGGTGCTCACATGCAACCCATAAACTTATACATTTTCATCCATGATGACCTTTCCAGCGTACCCACCCATTTACTCGGGCGTTTGTACTTCAAAAATTTCACCGAAGAAATCACACGCTTAACGGGTCGAGAATTCATCTTTCACGTACTAAAAAACATGCCCGGCATCACCGACTTAAAATACGAGGGGAGAGATTCAAAATGGGCGATAGATCGCTGGAAGATAGCGGCATTTGAGTACAAGAATAAACATAACCTAGCATGGGATAAAACAAATCGTTACATTTTGGTTACTGAAAAACCAATAAATGATCAAGTGCTCGGTATTTCTTATGAAGGGCAGCCGCCACTTATCGCCAGCGTTAAACACTACCAAGTCATCGCCCACGAGATCGGTCATAGCTTTGCTGCTACCCATGAAGATGCGGAGTTAAGCACGAATGAAATGGGCTATCGATGTGAAACCTATCTTTACCCCGAGGTTAACCTTCTTCAAGCCAATTGTTATCGCTACTCCTTAAAAAACCGAGCACGGATTAAAGCTTTTCTAAGCGATGCGCCCTAAACCATTGAGCCGACACCACCCTAAACTATTGACCTAACTTCACTGCTTTAAACACCCAAGATGATTTTGCCACTGCAAGGATTGCAGAGCAGCGCGTGACTTATTTCTGCACGCCAATAAAGCATAAGAACAAGGAGTTCACCATGCGCCCTATTAATCTTTATATTTTCATCCACGACGACATTTCAAGCAGCACTGCCTGCACCTTACTGCGCGACTATTTCGCGCTATTCACAAAAGAGATTACGAGTTTTACTGGCCGAACATTTATTTTTAATAAAATACGGCATGTTCCAGGTATTACTGATTTCAAGTACACCTCCAAACACGAGGATGGCGACATAGCTGCATTGAGCCGCTGGGCAGAAATCGCACAGCAGTTTCAAGTCAGCCATAACCTGCTCTGGGGTAAAACAGAGCGTTATATTCTCGTCACTAAAGATTCGTTAACAGACACCGGGTTGGGTATTGCGTATCTCAAAGAACCGCCACTTATTGCGTGCATCAAATACCCCCAAGTCATTGCTCACGAGGTCGGTCATAGCTTCAACGGCACTCATGAACATGCCATGTTGAGCGTGGACACATCAGGGGCCGTTTGTGAGTCGTTTATATACGCAAAGAATTCCAACACCCGTGCCAAATGTTTTCGTTACACACAAGCAAATCGAGATCGGATCGCCGCTTTTCTGAGCGATGCGCCTTAACTCAACCCCGTGCTCTGTATTCGACAGAGCACGGGCTGCGTGCGGCTGAGCCTTATTCGGGCTGAGCCGCACTTTCCAATTTGCGCCACAGCAGCCGAACGTTGGCCTTGCGCACCAAGGCGCAACGGTACAAGCGAATCTCCAACGGCACGTGCCATTGCGGGCCACCGCACACAACCAGTTCGCCACGCGCAAGCTCGGCACGCACGCTTAAATGGGGCACCCACGCAATGCCCAACCCTTCAAGCGCCATGCTCTTTAGGCTGTCTGCCATTGCGGTTTCATAAATAGTGGTGAAACGCAGGCTACGTTGGCGCAGCAACAAATTCACTGACCGCCCCAAAAAAGCACCCGCGCTATAGGCCAGCAGCGGCACGCTTGCATCGCCTTCCAGATCAAACAGTGGGTTGCCTTGCGCATCGGCAGCGCACACCGGGAGCATCTCGGTATTGCCCAAGTGCAAGGACGGGAAAATCTCCGGGTCCATCTGCAACGCCGCGTCAGGGTCGTAGAAGGCCAGCATTAAATCGCAGCCCCCTTCGCGCAAAGCATGCACCGCGTCTCCGACGTTAGTCGCAACCAGTCGTGTGGCGATGTTCAGGCCTTCGTTACGTAATTGAGCAATCCATCGCGGGAAAAACCCCAAGGCCAACGAGTGCGCAGCCGCCACTTGCATGACCTCACCCTGACCACCTTCAAGGTGATGAAGATGGCGCAACACCTCGCCCAGTTGCTCGACCACCGTGCGTGCCGTTACTAAAAAGAGCTGACCGGCCGCAGTCAACTCCACCGGGGTGCGGGAACGATTCACCAAGGTCAAGCCCAGAGCCGCTTCAAGGCTGCGAATACGTCGACTGAAAGCAGGCTGAGTCACGAAACGACGCTCTGCTGCCTGTGAAAAACTACGAGTCGCGGCCAGAGCACTGAAGTCCTCTAACCATTTACTTTCGAGATTCATCGAGTCCTCCCGGACGCGCACCAAATTGGGTCACACGCTCGACGCGGCCGTCGCGTCACGTCGGCATTATGCCGTTTCTGCATAGGATAGTGTTTAAAGGCATTGGCCCAAAATTGTACGCAGGCCTAGGATTCGCAGCGTTCCGGCTCAGACCGGGTCCTTATCGAGATGATTTCTATCATGTCCTCCGCTGCATCTTTCCGTACCGAAAAAGACCTGCTTGGCGTACTCGAAGTACCCGCTCAAGCGTATTACGGCATCCAGACCCTGCGAGCGGTGCATAACTTCCGTCTCTCCGGCGTCCCGATTTCGCACTACCCGAAGCTGGTTGTGGGCCTGGCAATGGTTAAACAAGCCGCTGCTGATGCCAACCGCGAGCTGGGTCACTTAAGCGACGCCAAGCACGCTGCCATCAGCGAAGCCTGTGCACGTTTGATCCGCGGCGATTTCCACGAAGAGTTTGTGGTGGACATGATTCAAGGCGGCGCTGGCACTTCAACCAACATGAACGCCAACGAAGTCATCGCCAACATCGCGCTGGAGGCTATGGGCCACCAGAAGGGCGAATACCAATACCTGCACCCGAACAACGACGTCAACATGGCGCAGTCGACTAACGACGCGTACCCGACTGCGATCCGCCTGGGTCTGCTGTTGGGCCACGACGCCATGCTCGCCAGCCTCGATAGCCTTATTCAGGCATTCGCGGCGAAAGGTCAAGAGTTCAGCCACGTCCTGAAAATGGGCCGCACCCAGTTGCAAGACGCCGTGCCGATGACCTTGGGTCAAGAGTTCCGCGCCTTCGCCACAACTTTGGGTGAAGACCTGGCCCGCCTCAAAACACTGGCGCCAGAACTGCTGACCGAAGTGAACCTGGGCGGTACTGCCATTGGTACTGGCATCAACGCTGACCCGCGCTACCAGAACCTGGCCGTGACACGTCTGGCGACCATCAGCGGTCACCCGCTGGTTCCGGCTGCCGACTTGATCGAAGCCACCTCGGACATGGGCGCTTTCGTTCTGTTCTCAGGCATGCTCAAGCGTACTGCGGTCAAACTGTCGAAGATTTGCAATGACCTGCGCCTGCTGTCCAGCGGCCCACGTACCGGCATCAACGAGATCAACCTGCCAGCGCGTCAGCCAGGCAGCTCGATCATGCCCGGCAAGGTCAACCCGGTTATCCCGGAAGCCGTTAACCAAGTTGCGTTCCAGATCATTGGTAACGACTTGGCGCTGACCATCGCAGCCGAAGGCGGCCAACTGCAACTGAACGTGATGGAGCCGCTGATCGCCTTCAAGATCTTCGACTCGATCCGCCTGCTGCAACGCGCTATGGACATGCTGCGCGAGCACTGCATCGTCGGCATCACTGCCAACGAAGCGCGCTGCCGCGAACTGGTCGAGCATTCGATCGGTCTGGTCACTGCACTGAACCCGTACATCGGCTATGAAAACGCCACCCGTATCGCCCGTATCGCCCTCGAAAGCGGCCGCGGCGTACTGGAACTGGTTCGCGAAGAAGGCTTGCTCGACGACGCTATGCTCGACGACATCCTGCGGCCAGAAAACATGATTGCTCCGCGCTTGGTGCCTTTGAAGGCCTAACGCAGTAACACGCTCAACGCTCACCAGGTCGAGGGACTAGACACCTCTCACCTTTTGAGGGCTCGCAGATTCATTTGCGGGCCCTTTTTTTTGCTTACGATTTGAGTTTCGCTGGCGCTACCAAAGAAGCCCCACCCTCTAGACGAGGGCAAACACGACAGAATAAGAGGCCTTTTCAGACGACTCACACATGAAAATTCAATCACTTATGGAGACGCTTCCTACTCTCCTAGGTATAGTGCCCGCCCTCTTGCCATGCGTCGGCCTTGTAACAGCGGCCATCAGCAGTGCGCAAACAGCATCGTAAACCAAGCAGCAATATGGCCACGATCGCCTTCATCGCCTACGTTAGCCCTGTTCAAACGGGCGTAGCGCGACCGTTCGATCCGGCCGTCTTGCCATCAGAAGATAAGAACAGCGAGGAATAATCCATGCTTGAAGTCATCAATGACTTCCTCTCAGGGAAAGTGCTAATCGTGCTCATGGTTGGGCTCGGTGGCTACTTCACGATCCGCTCGCGTTTCGTTCAGTTTCGTTACTTCCTGCACATGTTTTCGGTTTTCAAAGACAGCCTGCGCAGCAGCGCCGGTGAGTTGAGCTCGTTTCAGGCATTGATGCTGAGCCTGGCAGGCCGTGTGGGTGCAGGCAACATTGCCGGCGTCGGCATTGCTGTCACCCTTGGCGGCCCCGGTGCCGTGTTCTGGATGTGGGTAACCGCGCTGGTCGGCATGTCCAGCAGCCTGATCGAGTGCTCACTGGGCCAGTTGTACAAGCGCCGTGACTCTGAAGGCCAACTGCGCGGCGGTCCGTCCTTCTATATGAAGCACGGCCTGGGCAAAGTCTGGATGGGCAAGTTGATGGCCGTCCTGCTGCTGATTACCTTTGGGTTTGCCTTTATGGGGCTGCAAGCCCATGCCGTGACTCATTCGCTGCAAGATGCCTTCGGCTTCGAGGTCAGTTACTCGGGCTTGGCCATCGCCATTCTGCTGGGGCTGGTGTTTATCGGCGGTATTAAACGGATCGCTTCGGTGGCCGATTTGTTGGTCCCGGTCAAAACATTGGCCTACATCGGTGTGACGCTGTACGTGATCGTGCTGCAATTTGATCAAGTGCCCGCCATGCTGGGGCACATCGTTAAAAGTGCATTCGGTCTCGACCCGGTGTTTGGCGGCCTGATTGGCAGCGCGATTGTGATGGGTGTTAAACGCGGCGTATTTGCCAACGAAGCCGGCTTGGGTAGCGCGCCGAACGTAGCGGCCGTGGCCGATGTTGACCACCCGATTGCTCAAGGTGTGGTTCAAGCATTCAGCGTGTTCCTCGACACTTTTGTGATCTGCACCTGCACCGCTCTGCTGATTTTGCTGTCGGGCTTCTACACGCCTGGCTTTGAAGGCGATGGTATTGCCCTGACCCAAAACTCGCTGGCTGCTGTTGTGGGCGAATGGGGTCGCGTGTTTATCAGCGTGGCACTGGCGTTGTTCGTCTTCACCTCGATGCTCTACAACTACTATCTGGGTGAGAACAACCTGCGCTTTTTGGTAGGCGAGAGCCGCAAAGCGTTGATTGGTTATCGTGTGTTGGTGCTGGTGTTGATTTTTTGGGGTTCAATTGAAAACCTGCAAACTGTCTTCGCGTTCGCCGACATCGCCATGACCATGCTGGCGTTCGTTAACCTGATTGCTTTGGCCATGCTGTTTAAAGTCTGCATGCGCGTGCTCAAAGATTACGACGACCAACGTAACGCCGGGATCAAGACACCCGTGTTCGATTCCAGTAAATTCTCGGACCTGGATCTGGATCTGAAGGCTTGGCCGCCCATAACAGCCACCAAGACCGAAGAAACAAAACGCTGACACTCACGCAGCGGTTCTGACCAGAACCGCTGCGTTTTTGCTTATGGGGACTGATCAATGATTGCAGCCAATCTACCCGGCGCTCAACGCGTCATGGTGCTCTATACCGGCGGCACTATCGGCATGCAGGCCAGTGCAGACGGCCTGGTGCCTGCCTCAGGCTTTGAAGTACGCATGAGCGACTACCTCGCCAGCCAACCACAATTGCAAGTGCCGCAATGGCGTTTGCGCGAGATGAGCCCGCTGATCGACAGTGCCAACATGAGCCCCGCCTACTGGCTACGTCTGCGCACGGCAATTATCGAAGCCATCGAACAGGATGGCTGCGACGCTGTACTGGTTCTGCACGGCACCGACACGCTGGCCTACAGCGCTGCGGCTGTTAGTTTCCAATTACTGGGCTTTCCTGCACCCGTACTGTTTACCGGCTCAATGCTGCCTGCGGGCGCGCCCGATAGCGATGCCTGGGAAAACCTAGCAGGGGCTTTGAGCGCACTGGCCCAAGGCCAACCCCACGGCGTGCAGCTGTACTTCCACGGCGAACTATTGGCCCCGACACGATGCGCCAAAGTGCGCAGTTTTGGACGCAACCCGTTTGTTGCGCTGAAGCGTCAAGGTGGCGCGCCCAAGGCAGCGCCACTGCCTCACGCACTGGCCTACCACCAAGCCAAATCCGAAGCATGCGTGGGCGTGCTTCCTTTAGTGCCTGGCATTCAGGCTGCGCAACTTGATGCGTTGCTGGCCAGCGGCATTCAGGCCTTGGTGCTGGAGTGCTATGGCAGCGGCACGGGGCCTAGCGATAACCCTGCGTTTCTGGCCAGCCTGCAACAAGCCCACGAAAACGGCATCGTGGTCGTGGCCATTACCCAGTGCCACGAAGGCGGCGTGCAACTGGATGTGTACGAGGCGGGCAGCCGCTTGCGCAAGGCGGGCGTAAGCTCTGGCGGCGGCATGACTCGCGAAGCTGTGTTCGGCAAGTTACACGCGTTGCTGGGCTCGGGCCTGCCGATCACTGAGGTGCGGCGCTTGGTCGAACTCGATATCGGCGGCGAGCTGGCTTAACTCTTCTGCACCCCTTGTAATCTCAGCCTTCACCAGCGACTACAAGCCCCGGCACACAACTTGCTCGCTTCCAGCACCCCAATGCAGGAAGCGAGCATGCTCCACTCCCATCTCACTACGCTCAACGCCGTCTCTCTGGTGCTCAGCACCTTCGAAGCCGAAGGCTTGCCCAGCGAAGCACTGTTAGCGGGCAGCGGCATACGAGCCGCGGACTTGAGCCGTGCCGATACCCGCATCACCACCAATCAAGAAATGCGTGTATGCGCCAACGCGGTGGCGTTACGTCGTGACATCGGGCTTGAGTTAGGACGCCGCATGCACGTTTCGTCATACGGCATGCTCGGCTATGCCCTACTCACCAGTGCCACCTTAGGTGACGCTTTGCGCTTGGCATTACGCTATCCGGCCTTGCTGGGAACACTTTTTGAATTAAGCCTTGAGGTAGAGGGCGGCGAGGTTTGGTTTTGTGCCAGCGGTTATCGCGAAACCCCTCAACTGGCCGTGTTCAACGCCGAGCTATGTTTGGTGTCGCTGAAAATCATATGTGAAGACTTGGTGGGCCAGACAATTCCGATGCTGGGTGCTCGTTTCGCCCACAGCAAACCCGATTACCACGCGTGTTACGAGCGAACCTTCAACTGCCCGCGTGCGTTTGATGCCCCAAACAATGCATTCGCCTTCGCCACCCACTGGCTTGACCACCCCTTGCCGCTGGCCGATGCCATCACCCATCAAGCGATGGCCGAACGTTGCCGCAAACAGAATTTGGAGTTCACCGGGCGCCAAACCTGGCTGGCACGCATCCGCCAGTTACTGGTGGCGCAACTGCATGCAGCCCCCGGCCTTGAGGGTTTGGCCGAACAAATGAACTGCTCGCCACGCACCTTGCGTCGACACTTGCATGACGCCGGATGCAGCTATCAAGGGCTGCTCGACGAGCTTCGTTTCGAGCGCGCCAAGCTGTTACTCCAAGACACGGAGTGGCCGATTTATCAGATTGCCGAAACATTGGGCTTCAGCGAAACCGCGAGTTTTCGACACGCATTTGTACGCTGGAGCGGCGTATCGCCCAGTCAATTCCGCGCCTGAAACAGCGTGGTCTTACTCCACAGGTTTTAAGTGCACCGACACAGGGCGAGCGTGCGCGGAAAAGAGGCGAATTTCGGTCAGCTTTTTTGGCCGTATTTATCCCCTTTTGGCCGCTCCTGTCGTTCTCTGAAAGATCCCGGGCCGCAAGACTGTAGGCCACCGATTAAGCCTGCGGAGAATAAGAAAAATGCTGACGATCTATTCAGACGATCACCACCTGCATCATGGACGTTGTGAGCTGATTGACGGGCAATTGATGCCCTGCTTCGAAATGCCTTCACGCGCAGACCATGTTCTACAACGGGTACAAAACCGCGCACTCGGCCCAGTACAAGCCCCACAAGATTTTGGCCTTGGTCCAATCCAGCGCGTACACAGCGCCGCCTATCTGGACTTTTTCCAAGGGGCTTGGGAGCGCTGGGCCGAGCAAGGTCATGAAGGAGACCTGCTGCCCTTCACTTGGCCAGCCCGTACCTTGCGTGCCGTTTTGCCCACCAACCTTCATGGCCAATTGGGCTATTACAGCTTCGACGGCGGCGCCCCCATTACAGCGGGCACATGGCAAGCAGCCTACAGCGCAGCACAAGTTGCCCTCACCGCTCAGGCAGAAATTCAGCGTGGCGCCCGCAGTGCATTCGCACTGTGCCGCCCGCCTGGCCATCACGCTGCCAGCGATTTGATGGGCGGTTATTGCTACCTGAACAACGCCGCAATTGCAGCGCAGGCGTTCCTCGATCAAGGCCACAGCAAAGTCGCCATCCTTGACGTGGACTATCACCACGGCAACGGCACGCAGTCGATTTTTTATGAGCGCAGCGACGTGCTATTCACTTCAATTCACGGGCATCCTCAGTTCGAGTTCCCATTCTTTTTGGGCTATGAAGATGAGCGTGGTGAAGGCCCCGGCGAAGGCTTTAACTTCAACTACCCGCTGCCTGCCGCCAGCGCATGGGATCGCTGGAGCGCCGCACTGGAGTTGGCCTGCGCTGAAATAGAACGCTACGACGCCGATGTGCTGGTCATTTCGCTGGGCGTCGACACCTTCAAAAACGATCCTATTTCCCAATTCAAACTCGACAGCCCGGACTATCTGTTAATGGGCGAACGCATCGCACGCCTGGGCAAGCCAACATTGTTCGTGATGGAAGGCGGTTACGCCGTAGAAGAAATCGGCATCAATGCCGTCAATGTGCTGGAAGGCTTTCAAAACGCCCAATGAGGGATTAGAACAATGACAACTCTTTCGCGTTTAATCGTGCCTGCACTCTGCGCCAGCGCTGTATTGAGCGGCGCCGTACACGCACAGGACCGCACGTTGCGGGTGTACAACTGGTTCGATTACATCACCCCGCAGACCTTGGTGGACTTCAAAAAAGACACCAACGTGAAGCTGATCTACGACATTTTTGACACCAACGAAGCACTGGAGGCCAAGCTACTCACCGGTAATTCCGGCTATGACGTGGTGGTGCCGTCCAACGTTTTTTTAGCCAAGCAGATCGAAGCCGGGGTTTTTCAGCCGTTGGATCGCAGCAAACTGCCTAACTGGAATCACCTCGACCCCAAGTTGATGCAACTGATCGAAGCCAACGACCCCGGCAACCAATTTGCCGTGCCTTACATGTACGGCACCATTTTGATCGGCTTCAACCCGGACAAGGTCAAAGCCGCTTTGGGTGAAAACGCGCCCGTGGACAGTTGGGACCTGATTTTCAAAGAAGATAACATCAGCAAACTTAAACAGTGCGGCGTTGCACTGCTGGACTCGCCATCCGAAATCCTGCCACTGGCATTGCAACATTTGGGCTTGCCACCTAACAGCAGCAATCCAAAGGACTACGCCAAAGCCGAAGCCTTGTTGATGAAAATTCGTCCTTATGTCACCTACTTCCACTCATCCAAATACATGGCAGACATCGCCAATGGCGATATTTGCGTGGCTGTGGGTTATTCGGGGAGTTTTTCGCAAGCCGCCAATCGAGCCAAAGAAGCCAAAAATGGCGTAACAGTGGACATGCGCTTGCCAAAAGAAGGCGCCCCGATCTGGTTCGACATGCTGGCCATCCCTAAAGGCGCGAAAGATACCGAAGACGCCTACACCTTTATCAACTACTTGCTACAGCCCAAGGTCATTGCGCCCATCAGCGATTTTGTCGGTTATCCCAACCCGAACAAAGACGCGACCGAGTTGGTCGCACCCGAGATTCGCAATAACCCCAACCTGTACCCGACCGAGGCCGCCATGAGCACGCTGTATACCCTAACGCCACTGCCGCGTGAGGCTGAGCGGGCGCGAACCCGTGCGTGGACCAAGATCAAATCAGGCACCTGACTCCGCCACCCTTTGAAGGCGCGAGGTGGCTCGCGCCTTCAAAACGGGTGTCATCGCCACACTTTTTTCAAACGCCCCAGCGCCGCTTTGATATCTGCTTCGGGCACCGCGGCAAATCCCAGCACCAAACCCGCCCGTTTATCCACAGGCTCAGCCGAGTCTTGCAGCCAGTAGCGGCTCAGGCCGTTGATCTCAACATCAACCTGTGCGGCTTGCGCCAGCAAGGTTTGCTCACGCTCAAGGCTGCTGACCGGCACCGTCATGTGCAAACCAGCCGCTACACTGGGCGGCGGCCCGAGCCCGGCGATGTCCGTTGGCCAGTCAGCCAGCACGGCATTACGCCGCGCCAATGCGGCGCGACGCATACGCCGGATATGACGTTGAAAATGCCCCGCCGCCATGAACTCGGCCATGACCACTTGGGTACTGACTTCAGAGTGGCGCATATCCAACGCTCGCCGCTGTGCAAAAGGTTCGACCAACGTTTGCGGCAACACCAAATAGCCCAAACGCAACGCCGGGAACGCGACCTTGCCAAAGGTGCCGACATAAATTACCCGCCCCTGACGATCCAGTGCTGCCAACGGGGCCAGCGGTGCGCCGCTATAACGGTACTCGCCGTCGTAATCGTCTTCGACGATCCAGCTCTGATTACGCTCAGCCCAAGCCAGCAATTCAAGGCGCCGGGCAAGGCTCATCGTCACCCCGCTGGGATACTGATGTGACGGGGTAACGTAGGCCAACGAACAATCACTCAAGCCCTCCAATGCGGTGCAATTCATGCCCTCTTGATCGACGGCAACACCTTGCACATTGGCACCTGCAATCGCAAAAGCTTGAGCCGCAGCGCGATAGCCCGGATTCTCCACCGCAACACCCTGACCCGGCTCCACCAGCAGCTGTGCACAAAGGCTAATTCCCTGTTGCGCGCCACAGGTGATCAAAATTTGCTCAGCCGTGCAGGATAAACCCCTCGAAGTGCGCAAATAGACGGCAATCAACTCGCGTAAACGTTCGTCGCCCGCAGGGTTGCCATAGCACAAGTGCTGCAAATCCGGCCTGCGCCAAAATGCCGCCTGCAGCTTGCTCCAGACCTCAAAAGGGAACAAATCAAAGGCCGGCACCCCCACGCGAAATGCACGTGGGGCGCCCGTTGCAGGCAATGGCAAAGGATGCTGAGCAACCCTGTTTAAGGCCGTGCTGTGGATAACTTTACTGGATGTAATTACAGGTGAAATAGCCGATTTTGTGGATAAACCTGTGGGTAAGCCTGTTGAAAACCCTGTGCATAACTTAGTGGACAACTTTTTCAGCGGCAGTGTTTTTTCGGGCAGTTGAGCTACGTAAGTCCCATCTCCTACCCGTCCCTCGATAAAACCTTCGGCGTAAAGCTGATCGTAAGCGCGCACCACGCTGTTACGTGAAACCCCGAGCGCCATCGCCAGATCACGACTGGCCGGAAGGCGCGAGCCACTGCTGAGCCGGCCATCCAGCACTCGCTGGCGTAGCGCCTGATACAGCTGACGACTCAGACCCTTTTTGGGGTCCAGTTCGATTCCGGCCGGGTTGAAAGCAATCGATAGCGCTGAGTCAGGCATACATTGGACCTATAAAAATGACCTGTAATGGCTCTTACAACGAGCCATTAGCCTCGCCTAGGATGCTGGCATTCGCCAAGGAATTTTTATGTACACGCCCAGTGCCTTTATCGAAAAAGACCTGCCCACCTTGCACAAGCAGATGCTGGCTACTCGCCTAGCCCTACTGGTTACACAGGGCGAGCAAGGCTTGTTGGCCAGTCATGTGCCGTTACTGCTTAAGCCGGATCAAGGCTTACAAGGCACGCTGTATGGCCACCTCGCCCGCGCCAATAGGCAGTGGCACGACTTGGCCAGCGGCGCTGAGGCATTGGTGATTTTTGCAGGCGAAGACGCCTACATCAGCCCTTCCTTCTATCCCAGCAAAGCCGAACACGGCAAAGCAGTGCCCACGTGGAACTACATCGCTGTTCACGCCTACGGCCAAGCAGATGTTTTTGATGATGCGCAGCGCCTGCTAAACGTCGTGAGCCAACTGAGCGATCGCCACGAAGCGGGCCGCAGTGAACCGTGGCAAGTCAGCGATGCGCCGCGCGATTACATCGACAGCATGCTCAAGGCCATTGTGGGGTTTGAGTTGCCCATTAGCCGCTTGATCGGCCAGCGCAAACTCAGCCAAAACCGCAGCACCGTCGACCAGGCAGGTGTGCGCAATGGCCTTTTAGCCAACAACAACTCAAAAGACCATGCACTCGCGCAATTAATCGCTAAGGAATAGCAACATGGCTCAGACACTCCAGATCAAACCCGCCACCTCAGCCGATCACGACCAATGGCTACCGCTCTGGCAGGCTTATTTACACTTTTACAAAACTGAACTACCCACTGAAGTGAGCCAGTCAACTTGGCAGCGCTTTCTCGACCCAAGCGAGCCAACTCACCTGGCGCTAGCCTGGCAAGGTGATAGAGCCGTAGGCCTGGTGCAATTCATTTACCACCGTTCCAACTGGAGCATCGGTAACTCCTGCTACCTTCAAGATCTGTTTGTCAGCCCCCAAGTGCGCGGCACGGGTGTGGGGCGCTTGTTGATCGAGCATGTGTATGCCACCGCTCGTGACAATCACTGCGCCAAGGTTCATTGGCTGACCCAAGAAACCAACGCTACCGCGATCCAACTGTATGAACGAATTGCCGAACGCCCCGGCTTTATCCAGTTTCGCAAAGCCTTGTCATAAATAAGGAGCCCGTAATGCCTCAATCTTTAGAACACTGGCAAGCCGCAAAACGCCCAAGCGCCCAAGTACTTGAAGGGCGTTACATTCGTCTGGAAAAACTCGACCCGGGACGTCATGGCGATGATCTATGGTTAGCCTTGGAAGGGCCGCAGGGTGATCCCAAGCTCTGGGACTATTTGGCGTATGGTCCTTTTACAGAGCGGGCGACCTTTGATGCGTGGCTCAACGGCAATGCCACCAGCCTTGATCCGTACTATTACACCGTCGTCGACAAGGCCAATGGTCAAGCGCAGGGGCTAATCAGCCTAATGTCCATTGTTCCTGAGCACGGGCGCATCGAAATCGGCCACGTAGCGTTTGGAGCGCCGATGCAACGCTCGCCAAAAAGTACCGAAGCCGCTTACTTACTGGCCAAAGAATCCTTCGCACTGGGCAACCGCAGGTTGGAGTGGAAGTGCAACAGCGAAAACGCCCGCTCAAATCGTACAGCAGTACGATTGGGGTACACGTACGAAGGCGTATTTCGCCAGCATATGGTAGCCAAAGGTAAAAATCGTGATACTACGTGGTACAGCATAATCAGTACGCAATGGGCACCCATAGCAGCAGGCTTCGAAAAATGGCTGGCACTGGATAACCAACCCAAAACAGGCCAAATAAAGACTTTAGAAGAATGCAGAGCGTGCGCTGTATAAAAAACAATCAGAGCGCTCAAGAAAAAACGCCTACTGGGAAGCGCGCTAAAAACACTTACAAATCCCAGGCAAAAAAAAGGGGAGCACATGCTCCCCCGAGGTTTAAAGCGTTTAGATCAAAGCGTTATCAGGCTTCGATTTCGATCAGAATTTCGCCCGGGTTAACACGGTCGCCTTTGATCACGTGGATAGTGACAACTTTGCCCGCAATGGCGGCCTGTACTTCGGTCTCCATTTTCATGGCTTCGGTGATGAGCACCGATTGCCCCGCCTTGACGGTGTCGCCCACTTTAACCAGCACATCAACGATGTTGCCCGGCATGGTGGTGCTGACATGACCCGGCTCGCTGGCTTGCTTGCGCTTGCCAATCGCACTGCCGACAAATTCGTTGAGTGGCTCAAACACCACTTCTTCCGGCATGCCGTCAATGGACAGGTAGAAGTGACGCTTACCTTCTGCTTTGACGCCCACGCCAGTGATGTCTACGCGGTAGCTTTCGCCATGCACGTCGATCACGAATTCAGTTGGCACGCCTTCACCGCCGGCTTGGGTCACGCCGCCTGCTTCCGGGATCGGCAGCAACACTTCAGACACCAAAGTGCCCGCCGCACGCTCTTCGAGGAACTTGCGACCAATGTCCGGGAACATGGCGAAGGTCAGCACGTCCTCTTCAGACTGGGCCAGCGCGCCGATTTCGCCACGCAGCTTGACCATTTCCGGCTTGAGCAAGTCCGCTGGGCGCACGTCGATTAATTCTTCGTTACCAATGGCCTGACGACGCAGCTGCTCGTTGACCACACCCGGCGCCTTGCCGTAGCCACCTTGCAGGTAGAGCTTCACTTCGTTGGTGATGGTTTTGTAACGCTCACCCGCCAAAACGTTGAAAAACGCCTGTGTACCGACAATTTGCGACGTAGGTGTCACCAGCGGCGGGAAGCCCAGGTCTTCACGAACACGCGGGATTTCAGCCAGCACTTCGCTCATGCGATTCAGGGCGCCCTGCTCTTTGAGCTGGTTAGCAAGGTTGGAAATCATCCCGCCCGGCACCTGATTGACCTGAACACGGGTGTCGACAGCAGTAAATTCGCTTTCGAACTGGTGATACTTCTTACGCACCGCGTAGAAATACAGACCGATTTCCTGCAACAACGCGAGGTCGAGGCCGGTGTCGTATTCGCTGCCTTTTAGGGCCGCTACCATCGACTCGGTACCTGGGTGGCTGGTGCCCCACGCGAAGCTGGAGATCGCCGTATCAATGTGATCAGCGCCGTTTTCGATTGCCTTGAGCTGGCACATGGCAGCCAGACCCGCGGTGTCGTGGGAATGGATAAAGATCGGCAGGCTGATTTCTGCTTTCAGCGCTTTAACCAACTCGCCCGTAGCAAAAGGGGTCAGCAGACCCGCCATGTCTTTAATCGCAATCGAATCGCACCCCATCGCTTCCATTTGCTTGGCCTGAGCCACAAACGCGTCAATGGTATGCACCGGGCTGGTGGTGTAAGCGATAGTGCCCTGAGCATGCTTGCCAGCGGCTTTGACAGCCTCGATGGCAACACGCAAGTTACGCACGTCGTTCATGGCGTCGAAGATGCGGAACACGTCGATACCGTTGACCGCCGCTTTAGCCACGAAAGCTTTAACCACGTCATCGCTGTAGTGGCGATAGCCCAGCAAGTTCTGACCCCGCAGCAGCATTTGCAGACGGGTGTTAGGCAGCGCTGCGCGCAGTTGGCGCAGACGCTCCCACGGGTCTTCTTTCAGAAAGCGTACACACGCATCAAAGGTGGCGCCGCCCCAAACTTCCAGCGACCAGTAGCCCACTTTGTCGAGCTTGTCGCAAATCGGCAGCATGTCTTCGGTGCGCATGCGAGTGGCCAGCAGCGACTGATGAGCGTCACGCAGGATGGTGTCAGTTACAAAAATCTTCTTCGACATTGAAATATTCCTCACAGGCCTGCGTGGGCGGCAATGGCAGCAGCGATGGCCAGAGCCAGCTCTTCGGGTTTGCGCTTGATCGAGTAGTTGGTCAGTTCAGGGTGGCTTTCGACGAAGCTGGTGTTGAACTCACCACTACGGAATTCCGGGTTACGCAGGATTTCCTGGTAATACGCGGCGGTGGTTTTGACCCCTTGCAGACGCATGTCGTCCAGGGCGCGCAAACCACGGTCCATCGCTTCTTCCCATGTCAGCGCCCACACCACCAGCTTCAGACACATGGAGTCGTAAAAAGGCGGAATGGTGTAGCCGGTATAGATCGCGGTGTCAGTACGCACGCCAGGACCGCCGGGCGCGTAGTAACGGGTGATCTTGCCGAAGCTGGGCAGAAAGTTGTTTTTCGGGTCTTCGGCATTGATCCGAAATTGCAGGGCATAACCGCGGTGATGAATGTCTTCTTGCTTGACCGAAAGCGGCAAGCCAGAAGCAATGCGGATTTGCTCACGAACAATGTCGATGCCGGTGATTTCTTCGGTGATGGTGTGTTCCACCTGCACCCGAGTGTTCATCTCCATGAAGTACACCTCGCCCTCGGCGAGCAGGAACTCCACAGTACCGGCGTTTTCGTAACCCACAGCCTTGGCTGCGCGCACTGACAGATCGCCGATATAGGCGCGCTGCTCAGGGGTCAGTTGTGGGCTTGGGGCTATTTCAATGAGCTTTTGGTTGCGACGCTGGATCGAGCAGTCGCGCTCAAACAGATGCACCACGTTGCCGAAGCTGTCACCCAGAATCTGAGCTTCAATGTGCTTAGGGTTAACGATGCACTTTTCGAGGAATACTTCTGCCGAGCCAAAGGCCTTGGTGGCTTCGGAGATCACGCGTGGAAACGCTTGCTCCAGCTCTTCACGGCTGTTGCAGCGACGAATTCCGCGGCCGCCGCCCCCTGACGTGGCTTTGAGCATCACCGGATAACCAATGCGCTCACCTTCGACCAAGGCTTCGTGAATGTCTGCAACGTTGCCTTCTGTGCCCGGCGTAACCGGTACACCGGCCTTGATCATGCTGCGGCGCGCTTCAGTCTTGTCGCCCATACGGCGAATCACTTCTGCGGCCGGGCCAATAAATTTGATGCCGCGCTCAGCGCAGATGTCAGCCAACTCAGCATTTTCTGACAAGAATCCGTAACCGGGATGCAAGGCATCACAGCCGGTTTCAACGGCCAGGTTCACTAGCTTGCGCGGATTAAGGTAACCGGCCAGCGGGTCTTCGCCGATGCTGTGAGCTTCGTCAGCACGTTTGACATGCAAGGCATGACGGTCGGCGTCGGAATAGACCGCTACGGAGCGAATGCCCATCTCGGCGCAGGCACGCACAATGCGGACGGCAATTTCACCGCGGTTGGCGATCAGGATCTTTTTTATCACTTGGAGTTTCCTAAAGCCCATGGAACAAACGACCTGCTAGACCAAGTCGGCACGTGTCCAAATGTGTCTGAACCGTTGCGTTGTCACACTAGACCCCAACAGCGATAAACAAAAATCAATCTTTCTTGGGTAATACATAAGCAAAGACTTATAGTTCTGCCATACAACTACCAAAAGAAGCCCAACAAAATGCGTAAGTCATTGATGCGTATAACTTTACGCCAGCTTCGCGTGTTCAACGAAGTCTGCGATTTACGCTCTTACAGCCGCGCAGCAGAGGAAATGTCACTGACCCAACCTGCCGTGAGCCTACAAATTAGGCAGTTGGAAGAGCTTATTGGGCAGCCTTTATTCGATTACGTCGGTAAAAAGTTGTACATGACCGAGGCCGCTGAAGCGCTTCAGTTAGCCAGTCGCGACATTTTT
Organism: Pseudomonas sp. E315; assembly: GCF_055406205.1. Classification (NCBI taxonomy): domain Bacteria; kingdom Pseudomonadati; phylum Pseudomonadota; class Gammaproteobacteria; order Pseudomonadales; family Pseudomonadaceae; genus Pseudomonas; species Pseudomonas sp. E315. The sequence continues at coordinate 44,457 of NZ_JBUZPJ010000009.1, forward strand.
GGACGACTGGAAAACCTCGATATGCAGCTGTCGGACATGCAAGGGTCGCTGCAAGGGCAACTGAAATTGGCGGTGGAATCCAGTGCCAAATATTTTGTTCCGCACCTGTTTGCGGCCTTCAAGCGCCAGCACCCAGAAGTCAATTTGCAGCTCACCGTGGTCAATCGAGCGCAGGCAGTACGTCGCCTGTCAGACAACCGCGACGACTTGGTCATCATGTCGATGGTGCCTCAAGACATGGGGCTGGAATTTTTGCCGTTTCTGAACAACCCGATCATCGCTGTCGCTCCCGCCGATCACCCACTGTGCGATCAAGGCCCGCTGCACTTGCAAGACCTTGTGCCCTATACGTTGGTGATACGCGAGCCCGGTTCAGGGACGCGTTTGGCGTGCGAAGAGTATTTCAAAGAAAAGCGCGTGCACTTCAATCAAACACTAGAAGTGGCATCGACCGAGTCTCAGCGTGAGTGCGCAATTGCAGGATTGGGCGTGGCGCTGTTAACGCGTCACGCCGTTAATCTGGAACTGGCGACCGGCCTGCTGCGAGAGCTGCCGGTCGACGAGCTACCCCTGTATCGCAGCTGGTGCGCGGTACAGGCCAAAGCCAAACGCCTGTCGCCGGTGGCTCATGCGTTTCTGGGGTTTATTCGCAGTGAGCGATTGCAAATCAGCGCGCTGGTTGAGCGCTTCGACGGTCGCCTGTCGACGTGGCCTGCCAATAATTAATGGCGCTGACGTCAGGGTAATCAGAGGTTTCCAGGCGCAATTGACGCTGGTCCGTATGGTCTTCAATCGCACGACGAAAGGCCATGCGGCGCTGGTCTTCTTGTTGACGGCGGGTTTTGACGGCGCTGTTGCGTTCTTCGTAGGGCTGAGCCATTTCGAGTCTCCCAAGGCGTGTACGGGAGTTTCACGATGCGCTTTGTTTATGACGACTTGGCGAAGGCGTCATGACAGAAGGATGAAATAAACCGCGCACGCAGAAGCTGACGAAGGCAGCACCTGCGCGTGGTTTTAATCTTCGTGGTTTTTTAACGATTTGGGCGACAGGCGCAAGCTGCGAAGGCTACGTTTAACGCTTTTCAGGTGATTAACCAGGCTCGGGCCGCGGGCCATTGCTACGCCCATTGCCAACACATCAATAACCACCAGGTGAGCGATGCGCGAGGTCAGCGGGGTATAGATTTCGGTGTCTTCGTGTACATCAATTGCCAGATTAACCGTGGCCAATTCAGCCAACGGCGTTTGGCTGGGGCACAACGTAATCAAGGTCGCGCCCGCTTCGCGCACCAGATTGGCCGTGATCAGCAAGTCTTTGGAGCGACCCGACTGAGAGATGCAAATGGCAACGTCTGAGGGCTTCAAGGTCACAGCCGACATGGCTTGCATGTGTGGGTCGGAATAAGCTGCAGCCGTTAGCAGCAGGCGGAAAAATTTATGCTGTGCATCCGCCGCCACAGCACCTGAAGCTCCAAAGCCGTAAAACTCGACGCGTTGCGCTTGTGACATCGCAGTGACTGCACGTTGTAAGGCAACCGGGTCGAGCTTTTCGCGCACTTCCATCAAGGTGTGCAGCGTGGTGTCAAAAATTTTCAGACTGTAGTCGGCAACCGAGTCGTCTTCATGGATTGCGAACTGACCAAAGCTAGCACCCGCAGCCAGGCTTTGCGCCAGCTTGAGCTTTAAGTCCTGAAACCCCGAACAACCAATCGCCCGACAAAAGCGCACGATGGTCGGCTCGCTGATGCCGACGCTGTGGGCAAGGTCGGCCATCGAACTGTGCATTACAGCCGCAGGATCAAGCAGCACGTGATCGGCGACCTTGAGTTCCGATTTACGTAACAAGTGGCGTGACTGGGCGATATGTTGCAGCAGATTCAAAGGGCAGGACTCGGTCTGTAAGCGGCAGGTGCCAGGGATGTAGCAATCTTGTAGTTATACTACAAGAATTCTGTTTTTGCCTGCCCAATGCACAACTGACTGATGTGCACTGCCCCTATTTATTGCCGTTTACACGCTATGTAGCCACTTTCCCACACTACAAAAGTACGACATCTGACCGTAATAAATCCGCCAACGCATGAGCATGAACAGGTCGACTGATTAAATATCCCTGCACCTCATCGCAGCTCTGAGCCCTTAAAAAACTCAACTGCCGCGCTTCTTCGACGCCTTCGGCAACCACCTTCAAGCCCAGGCTGTGGGCCATCGTGATAATGGCTTTAGTAATGGCTTCATCTTCGCGGCACCGACCTACACCGCGAATAAACGTCTGGTCGATTTTCACGTAATCCACCGCAAAACGCTTGAGGTAGCTGAGCGATGAATAACCCGTACCGAAATCATCAATTGCCAGCTTCACCCCCAACTCATGCAACTGCTGGAAGGTCGTCAGGATAGATTCAAGGCTGTCGAGCAACTGACTTTCCGTCAGCTCCAACTCTAGATAACGCGGGGCCAGACCTGTTTCTTCGAGCACCTGACGCACAAGGCTTACGAGCTTGCCCTGGCGCAATTGATGAACAGACAAGTTGACCGACACACGTATCGGCGCCAGCCCGTCACGCTGCCACTCACACGCTTGACGGCACGCTTCGCGTAGCACGAACTCACCAATGGCACCAATCAGGCCTGTTTCTTCAGCCAGCCCGATAAATTCGCTTGGAGGCACACTGCCCAACTGCGGGTGATCCCAGCGCACCAAGGCTTCAGCCGCGTGCAAGCGTCCAGTCTTGAGGCACAACTTGGGTTGGTAAAAAACCTTGAGCTGGCCCTCAGCAATGGCTTTGCGCAGTTGGTTTTCAAGTTGCAAGCGTTCAAGGGTGCTGGTTTGCAAGCTGTGACTGAAAAATTGAAAGCTGCCACCTCCCAAATGTTTGGCCTGGTGCATGGCTTTGTTGGCCTGGCTGACCAAGGTGGCAATGTCTCGCGCACTGTCGGGCAACAAACTGATGCCCATTGAGGCGCTGATCACCAGCTCATGGCCGTCAATCAACAGTGGCCGCCCCAGCTTGCTCAATAATCGGGTCGCGACCCGCGCCAAACTGGTCAAGCTGCCATAAGCATCGAACAACACTGCAAACTCATCACCCGACAATCGCGCAATGGTGTCAGCTTCGGGTAAAGCCTTGGTCAGACGTTGTGCAACCTTTTGCAGGACTTGGTCTGATAGCTCGTGGCCGAGGCTGTCATTGAGCAATTTGAAACGGTCGAGATTGATGTGCAGTAACGCCAAATTTCGTGCGCCCTGCCGCACCCGCTGGTTCGCTTCTTCCAGACGCTCCTTAAACAACAAGCGATTGGCCAGCCCAGTCAGCTCATCAAAATGGGTGAGATGGCGTACACGCGCTTCAGATTGGCGCCGCACGGAAAGATCTCCGATAAACGCCACTATATGGCTGACGTGAGCGTGTGAGTCGCGCACCACATTAAGTTGCAGCCACTGCGGGTAAAGCTCGCCGCTTTTACGCGCTTCGACCAACTCGCCCTGCCAACTGTCTTGCTGCTCAAGTGCGGGTTCGATCACGGGAAAATGGCGACGTGCATCGCGATTACATGGCAGTTCATGGGCACGATACCCAACCAACTCTTCGGCCTCGTAACCGCTGATGCGGCTGAATGCCTGATTAACCGCCAAGACCCTGAAATCAGGGTCAAGAATCACAATGCCTTCGGCACAAGCTTCAAACACAGTTGCAGCCAAACGCCGTTGCTCAACTTCGCGAGCTAGCGCCAGATTCAACTGTTCGCTGCGTTCTTTGGCTTGCTGCAAATCTTTGAACAGCGCTTTGTGATGCTGGCGGCGGCGCTTAAACACACAGGCTTGCCAGCCAACAGCACCTAACAATGCAAGGAAAAGCCCAAGCCCGGCACCCAAAAAAACACCCGGCGAATTAAAACCCTGAATCATCGGCAAAATTCTTATTAGTGGATGAACCAAAAAGTCGCCCGAGCATACACAAGCAATCGCCATCGCCAAACTGAGACACGTCATTAAATAGACGAAACAGACTTCAGAAATTTCCTTTAAAGCCTCATTAAGCCTCTCATCCTTTCAACAGCCAACACCCAAGGCTGCGACAGACGGCCCGAGCGAACGGGATTGGGGTTTGCCCGGTTTGAGCCAGCACCCTAGAATGCCCCGATGCGCGATGATCTCTCTCTCTTATTAAATTCCCTCAACGATGCCCAACGTCAGGCCGTCACGGCCAGCGTTGGGCGTCAGTTGGTTCTGGCCGGTGCAGGTTCCGGCAAAACCCGTGTGTTGGTGCACCGTATCGCTTGGTTGATCCAGGTTGAAAACGCATCCCCCCACTCAGTGCTGTCGGTGACCTTTACCAACAAGGCCGCTGCCGAGATGCGTCATCGCATCGAGCAGTTGATGGGTATCAACCCGGCCGGCATGTGGGTCGGTACCTTTCACGGGCTGGCCCATCGCCTGTTGCGAGCACACTGGCAAGAAGCCGGGTTGAGCCAAACCTTCCAGATCCTCGACAGCGATGACCAACAACGCTTGGTCAAGCGTGTTATCCGAGAACTGGGGCTCGATGAGCAGCGTTGGCCGGTGCGCCAGGCGCAATGGTTTATCAACGGTCAAAAAGACGAAGGCCTGCGTCCACAGCACATTCAAGCCAGTGGCGATTTGTTTCTGGCGACGATGCGCAGCATTTACGAAGCCTATGAGGCCGCATGCCAGCGCGCAGGCGTAATCGACTTCTCAGAGCTGCTGTTGCGGGCTCTTGATCTGTGGCGCGACAACCCGGGCTTGCTGGCCCATTACCAAAAGCGCTTCCGACACATTTTGGTCGACGAATTCCAAGACACCAACGCCGTTCAATACGCGTGGCTGCGAATGCTGGCCAAAGGCGGAGACAGCCTGATGGTTGTTGGCGATGACGATCAGTCGATCTACGGCTGGCGCGGCGCCAAAATCGAGAACATTTACCAGTACTCGACCGATTTCCCGGACGCCGAAACCATTCGTCTGGAACAAAACTATCGTTCTACTGCCGGCATCCTCAAGGCAGCCAATGCCCTGATTGCCAATAACAGCGGGCGCATGGGTAAAGAGCTGTGGACTGACGGCGGCGACGGCGAAGCGATCAATTTGTACGCAGCCTTCAACGAGCACGATGAGGCGCGTTACGTCGTTGAAACCATCGAGAGCGCGCTAAAAACCGGCCTTGCCCACAGCGACATCGCCATCTTGTATCGCTCCAACGCCCAATCGCGGGTGCTTGAAGAAGCGTTGCTGCGCGAACGTATTCCCTACCGAATTTATGGTGGCCAGCGCTTTTTTGAGCGGGCCGAAATTAAAAATGCGATGGCCTACATGCGCTTGCTTGAAGGTCGCGGCAACGATGCCGCACTGGAGCGCGTGATTAACCTGCCAGCCCGTGGCATTGGCGAAAAAACTATCGAAGCCATTCGCGAACATGCCCGCCACAGCGACGTGTCGATGTGGGAAGCCATGCGCCAGCTCATCACCAATAAAGCCCTGCCCGGTCGAGCATCTGGCGCCATTGCCGGTTTTATCGAGTTGATCGAAAACCTCTCGGCCAAAGTCATGGAGATGCCTTTGCATCTAATGACCCAAACCGTGATCGAGCAAAGCGGGCTGATTGCCTACCATCAGGCAGAAAAAGGCGAAAAGGGTCAGGCCCGGGTAGAAAACCTTGAAGAACTGGTGAGTGCGGCGCGCAACTTCGAAAACAACGAAGAAGACGAAGAGCTCTCGCCACTGGCCGCATTCCTTGGCCACGCCTCGCTGGAAGCCGGCGATGCGCAGGCCGAAGAGCACGAAGACGGCATCCAATTGATGACACTGCACAGCGCCAAAGGCTTGGAGTTCCCTTACGTGTTTCTTGTGGGCATGGAAGAAGGTTTGTTCCCACACAAAATGAGCCTTGAAGAGCCGGGCCGTCTCGAAGAAGAGCGACGCTTGGCTTACGTAGGCATCACCCGAGCGATGCAAAATCTGGTGATGACCTATGCTGAAACCCGACGCCTGTACGGTAGCGAAACCTACAACAAGGTTTCGCGCTTCGTTCGCGAAGTACCAAAAGGTCTGATCCAGGAAGTTCGACTGTCCAACAGCGTCAGTCGCCCTTTTGGCGGTGGCCAAAAGCAGAGCGCCAGCAGTCTATTTGGCGGGTCGGATATTCCGGAAACCGAATTCAAACTCGGTCAGATGGTCAAGCACGCGGTCTTTGGCGAAGGCGTCATCCTCAATTTCGAAGGTGCCGGCGCACAGGCACGGGTGCAGGTGAATTTCCCCGAAGGCAGCAAGTGGCTGATGATGGGCTACGCCAAACTTGAAGCGGTCTGACAGCAACCCGACAGCCATCAGACGATAAGGTAGACAACATGGGCTCAGGTTTTTTCTCCTCCTGGACATTCTGGGCCTTGTTGTCGGCCACCTTTGCGGCGCTGACGGCCATCTTTGCCAAAGTCGGCATCGAGAACGTCAACTCCGACTTCGCCACCTTGCTGCGTACCGTCGTGGTGCTGGTGAGCTTGGCACTGATTCTTTATGCCACGGGTCAATACCAGCCCCTGAGTTCGATCTCACCACGCAGCTATTTATTTTTGCTGCTCTCAGGCTTGGCAACAGGAGCCTCGTGGATTTGCTACTTCCGAGCCTTGAAGCTCGGGCCGGCCTCACTGGTTGCGCCTGTGGATAAACTCAGCGTGGTACTGGTAGCCATCATTGGCGTGCTGTTGCTGGGCGAAAAACTCGACCTGCGCCAGTGGGGCGGCATTGGTTTAATTACCGCAGGTGTCGTGATGTTGGTGCTCAAGCGCTAAATTTTCGCCTACGGAACCGCAGGTCTATTGAGCATTTCGCCGCTGTTTACGGCAGCGACTACAAATCAAAGAGACTGATCCTACTTACAATTAGGCAAAAACCCGAAACACTCTACCGCTAGCCAGTGACACCTCACCTGTGCAACATGGCGCGCGTGTCATCCACAAATGGGAATTCCCTTTATGAAACGTTTTCTTAGCATCGCTATGGCGTTGTGCATCGGCTTGACGATGAGCCTGGACGCAAATGCCAAACGCTTCGGCGGCGGCAAAAGTTTTGGCTCGGCTCCTAGCCACCAAACTCGTCAGGCCGCTCCTGCATCTCCAGCCGCAGCCCCTGCTGCTGCCGGCGCAGCCGCTAAAGCCGGTGGTGCTTCACGCTGGTTGGGCCCACTGGCTGGCATCGCTGCCGGCGGCCTGCTCGCTTCCATGTTCATGGGCGGCGGCTTCCAGGGTATGCAAATCTTCGACATCTTGATCATGGCGGGCATCGCCTTTTTGATCTTCCGCTTCATCGCCGCTCGTCGCCGCAAGCAACAAGCTGACCTGGCACCTGCTGGCCATGCACCTATGCAGCGCGAAGTGTTTGACGCCAAACCTGCACCGTCGTCTATTTTCGGCGGCGGCTCGCCAGCTGCAGCGCCACGCCCAGTAATCAATGCGCCAGCGTGGTTCAACGAACAGAGCTTCCTGGAAGCTGCTCGCAACCATTTCCAGTCCCTGCAACAACACTGGGATGCCAACGAAATGGACAAGATTGCCGAGTTCGTGACACCGCAAATGCTCGACTTCCTCAAGCGTGAACGCGCGGATCTGGGTGATGGCTTCCAGTCCACGTACATCGACAACCTGGCCGTGCAGCTTGACGGTCTGGATGATCGTGCAGACAAGACTATCGCCACTCTGACCTTTAGCGGTTTGTCGAAGACTTCACGCTTCGACCAAGGTGAAGCTTTCAGCGAAAGCTGGAACATGGAACGCGCACAAGGTGAAAACCAGCCTTGGCTAGTAGCGGGCATTCGCCAGAACGGCTAATCCCACGCGTATCACATGTTGTAACCAAAGCCCCGGACTTGTCCGGGGCTTTGCATTTCACGATTGCACTTATAACGAGCTACTGTATAAAGCGCGTCATATAAACCGCGCCATAGAGCATGAGGATTGAGGTCGTGGAAGAGATCATCGAAGAGCTACGTGAAAAGAATGAGCCCGTGCCAGTTCCTCTGGAACTGCCTGAAGAAGACCAGTTGGTGGAAATCGAAGAACAACTGTTCATCGATATCCCGTTTGTCTTCAGAGAGTTTTTGCTGACGGTTAGTGATGTTGTGTACGGCAGTCTGGAGCCGGTTACCGTGACCGACCCTCAGTCCCATACCTATTTGCCTGAAGTCGCAGCAACCGCTTGGGACTTGGGTGTGCCGCGTGAACTGATCCCAATTTGTCAGGACGGCGACGACTACTACTGCGTCGAAGAAGACGGCACTGTTGTGCTGTGGTCCGGCGAAGAAGAGCTAGTGACCGAAGAAACATGGGAATCCGTTTGGCACTGGGCGCGGGACGTGTGGCTGGAAAGCTGATACCCGCAGGCTGCGATCTTTTGATTGTTAATACCAAACAAAAGATCGCAGCCTTCGAGCCTGAGCGGCTTCAGGTGCAAACTCAGTGGCTTCCTTCTTTGTGATTGTCCAGCGTCTCCAGCAATGCAACCTGCATGCGCGTATGGATGCGGACAAACCAGCGCCACAGCACTGCCGCCACTATCGCTGTAACCACCGCAATCACCATCAGCAACTCATTGGTCGGCAAGATGCTCGCCGACAATGCAGCCAGCAGCAAAAAAATCACCAACAGCGACAAAATAGGGATCACTTCTGCGATCACCCGACGCACTCGGTGCGTGTGCCGTCCGGCCATTTCAGGCTTCACGCCCATCTCAGCCAGCAGCATCGACAGCGCTTTGAGCTTGCGGTACGCCGCAATCAAGAACGGTAACGACAGCAGCAAGGCCGCCCCCCAAATAAATCCTTTTTGCCAGCTCGGCTCAAGCACCCATCCCTGCAAATGCGCCCCGATTCTAGGAGCGAAATAACCGCCCGCAAAGAAAATGGCCATCACCAGTGCCAGATTAACCCCAACTTGCAGCAGTATTTTTCGGATCATGGCCGCCAGTAACGCCCCTTCTCCCTGAGGTTGAATACTGCGAAGCCATTCGCCATACAACCCAAATACTCGTGACAAACGATTGGGCATCACGTGCGCCAGCTTGAGCGAGAGCGGATCTGCGGCACGAATCAGGTAAGGCGTCATCAATGTCGTCAAGACCGACACAGCGACCGCTACGGGATACAGAAAGCTGCTGGTGACCTGCAAGGTCATGCCTAGCGCCGCAATGATGAAAGAAAACTCACCGATCTGCGAAAGCCCCATCCCAACTCGCAACGACGTGCGCCCGTCATTGCCAGCGATAAAAGCACCCAGCCCGCAGGAAAGCACCTTGCCCAACACCACAGCACAGGTAATAACAACGATAGGTAAGGCGTACTCCCACAGAATGGCCGGATCAAGCATGAGCCCAATGGCAACAAAGAAGATTGCACTGAACAAATCTCGAACGGGTTCAATCAGGCGCTCAATTTTCAGCAGTTGCCGCGACTCAGCCATAATCGCGCCAATCAAGAAAGCCCCCAGAACCATGCTGTACTCAAGCTTGACCACCAGCAGGCAGAAGCCGAAACAAAGCCCCAAGACGGTAATCAGTAACATCTCATTACTGTCGAACTTGGCCACATAGGCCAGCACACGCGGCACCAACAAAATGCCGATGACCAGCGCCACGATCATGAACAAGGACAGTTTGCCAACCGTTGAAAACACCTCTTCGGGGCTGACACTACCGCTGACCGCAATGCTGGACAGCAACGCGATAATCCCGATGCCCAAAATATCTTCAACAATCAAAACGCCAAAAATCAGCTGCGCAAAGCGCTCGTTTTTCATCTTCAAGTCGTTCAACGCTTTGACGATGATGGTAGTGGATGAAATCGCCAGAATGGCACCCAGGAATAACGAATCCATCGTGTTCCAGTTGAACCAGCGACCAATCTCGTAGCCAATCCAGATCATCAGCGTAATTTCCATGAACGCTGCGATGAAGGCGGTTGCTCCGACCTTGAACAACTTGCGCAGGCTGAACTCCAGCCCCAAGCAAAACATGAGAAAAATCACCCCTAGCTCGGCCAAAGTTTTGATCGTTTGCTCGTCGTGAATCAAACCAAAAGGCGGGGTATGCGGGCCGATGATAAAACCTGCAACGATGTAACCCAGCACCACCGGCTGCTTGAACCGATGAAACAGAATGGTTACCACGCCTGCGACCAACATGATGACTGCCAGATCCTGAATAAAGCTGATGGCATGCATGGCGTGGCACTCCTTGTTTAATTTTCACCAAGCAACAAGTCGACAGACCCAGCTTATTCATCTGCGTGTATCGACTGTTTTAAATGTAGGAATTACCCGACTAACGGGCTTTTGCAGGTTAACACCGCGACTTACAACTGAAAGGCAGTGCAATATATGGAAACAGATCAGCCTGAGCGTGACGGCAGCCCGTGCGCCAGCGTCCCGTACTGACTGTTTCAAAAAATCGAAAAGTATCCGCAGAGATACCCATTTCACTGCAACAACACTACCGCGAGCCTGCTGCTATGGAACCCGGAAACGCCCAACTGTCGATGACGGTCTTGATGACCCCGGACATGGCCAATTTTTCTGGCAATGTTCACGGCGGAACGCTACTCAAGTACCTGGACGAAGTCGCTTACGCCTGCGCCAGCCGCTACGCCGGACGCTATGTGGTCACCCTGTCGGTGGATCAGGTAATTTTTCGTGAGCCCATTCACGTCGGTGAACTGGTGACCTTTCTGGCATCGGTCAATTACACCGGCAACACGTCGATGGAAGTTGGCATCAAAGTCGTCACTGAAAATATCCGTGAACGTTCCGTACGCCACACCAACAGCTGCTTCTTTACGATGGTGGCTGTAGACGATGACCGTAAACCCGCTGCTGTTCCACCATTGCAGCCGGTTAACAGCGAAGACAAACGCCGCTTTATTCAAGGCAAGCAGCGTCGCCAGATCCGTCAGGAGCTGGAAAAGCGTTACCAGGAATTGAAAGACGAAACGATGTAATACATCTGTTTCTGTAGGCGCTAGCTGGCTCACAAACAAGCTAGCGCCTACAGAAAGTGGACGCCCCTACTTACAAATGGATTGGCATCGCCTCAAAACGCACCCGCGGATGAGCAATGCGGTCTTGAGCACGAACCAATTGCAGTTCGTAGCTGGTACAGGCCTGAGTTTCCAGCAGCACTTCATGCACAGCGGCCGCAGCAAATTCAAACGCAGCCACTAAACTGTCGCCCAGCAGCACACGCGCCAGAAACAACCCGGACGTCAGATCTCCCACGCCCACTGGCTGACGCGCAAAAGCCAACAGCGGCCGGCGCAGGTGCCAATTACCCTCGGCAGTCACCAAGAGCATCTCAAAGCTGTCTTCCGGCTTTTCGGGATAAGACAAATGTTTCACCAGCACAGCTTTCGGACCGCGGGCGAGCAAGCTTCGAGCCATAGCCATGCAATCAAACAGCGATTGCGGACGACGGCCACAGAAACTGTCCAGCTCCAATTGATTCGGGCACAAAAAATCAGCCACAGCCACGGCTTCATCGAGCAGGAAATCACTGACCTCTTGCGGCACGATGCAACCTTTTTCAGGGTGACCCATCACTGGGTCGCACAGATAGAGCGCACGGGGATTAACCGATTTAATTCGCGCCACACCGCTGAGAATCGCCCGGCCTTGCGCCGCACTGCCCAAATAGCCTGATAACACTGCATCACAGTTACCAAGCTCACCAATGGCGGCAATACCGTCAACCAGCGCAGGGATTTGCTCAGGAGCCAGCACATCGCCAGCCCACTGGCCATACTGGGTGTGATTCGAAAATTGCACCGTATTCAACGGCCAGACATTCACCCCGACGCGCTGCATAGGAAAAACCGCCGCGCTGTTACCGGCATGGCCGAAAACTACGTGGGATTGGATGGCGAGTAAGTGAGGTGTACGTTTCATGCCGGATTCCAGACTGCGGATGGATTCAAGCCTCGCAGTATGCGACGAAACGCAGCCTGTACGACAGGCTCCAGACGCAGTTAAGCTGAGGCCAATCTGTTGGAGCGCACGTAATGCTGACCCTTGGAAATATGTTTGTGCTGATGGTGCTGGCGACCGGAGCTGCGTGGCTGTGGCACAACCACGGTATGCGTGAGCGTGCACTGGAACGCGTTAAACAGCACTGCAACAAACTCGACATTGAACTGCTCGATGAAAACGTGGCGCTTAAAAAAATCGGTTTCATTGCAGATGCCAAAGGGCGCCGACGCTTGGCCCGTGTGTATAACTTTGAATTCACCGTGACAGGCGACCAACGACATGCCGGCACCATCACTCAATTTGGAGCCCATAGCGCAAAAATTGAACTGGCACCCTATCCGTTCAGAGCAGAAGCCGAGCCGGCACAGGGTGAAATCCCCAGTGCTCAAGTCATTGAACTGAGTCAGTGGCGCCAAGAGCACACCAAGCCGCCTCAGTGACCTATTTTGTGTAGGAGTCAGTGAGTGCCTACAACCCTCCCTTTCTAAACCGCCCATCTTTGATAAAGGCCTGTGGATAACTTTTCAGGCGCACCAATACTTGTTCGCAAAAATCCAAAAACAGGCTTGAAACCACCGAAATAGAGCCATCAACGCGTGAACTCTAAAGTGGAAACACAAAACACAATCTTGATTGTAGGACAACTTTACCAGCACAGAATCAGGTTAACCCCCCTTATTCAGGCACTTTTCCAACCCCTCAAGGAGCAGTTTCTGGTCTTGTAGGCAATCGAAGATCAATTCCAGGCGCGAATCCTTGCGCCACTCGCTGTTTTTCCACGGTTCAATGATGTTTTCCACGCAATTGGTCGAAAACCACCCCGCCGACGTGTGAATAACCAGCTTGGCACGACGCCAATCCCAGCACTTTAACCACTCCTGCAAAGCGTTTAGGTCAAATTGCTGAGAAGCATGCCAACGCCACCCCACACTCCAGCCTTGAACCTGCTGCTGAGCCAGCATGATGGGTGTTTTTGGGTCGGTAAAAACGCTATGAATTTGATTTAAATCCTTATAAATCAATGAGTTATCCACAGCATGAATATCATTCATATGCGCTGAAGGCAGCGTGTTTAGCGGGATGCAGCCCTGTTCCGTCCACAAAACAGGGCACTTTGGCAGGCTGCATGCAATCTGCTCACGTTGCTCATTTTGCACACTATTAGATTTATTCATGACCACTAAACCGGCTATTTTTAAGGCTTCCTGCTGGGTGACAGACAAGGTTTTTCCTTGAGCCAGGGCTTGCGCATCCAACACCATGACGCAGGGCTGCAAAGCCAAAACACCCAGCCAAGGCGCCTCACTGAGTTGCTTCATTATTTGTGCCGGATGCCCTAAACCTGAAGGCTCAATCAGCAGCCGATCAGGCCGAGCTTTGCGTAAAAGGCGACTCAATCCGATCTGAAACGGCGCGCCGTTTACACAACACACACAGCCGCCAGCCACCTCTGCGATGGAAATCTGATCATCCCCTTGGCTCATCAAAGCCGCATCCAAGCCTATCTGACCGAACTCATTGACCAACACCGCCCAGCGTTCTTGAGCAGGTTTGTGCGCCATCAAGTGCTGAATCAGTGTGGTTTTACCTGCGCCGAGCGGCCCGGCGATCACATGAGTAGGAATGTTCTGCTGCATCATCGCCCGCGTCTGTTTTGATCGAAGGATGCAATATGCCTCAGGCCAGCCAATCGAGGGTCAAAATTAACCTGCGCTCCCCTTGTGCCAGTTCAGGCGAGCGGTGGATCAAGCCCGCCCCCTCGTTACCCCGCCATTTTTCACCTTTAAGCAGCGCGACCTCTCCGGCTGCTATTTGCTCAATGGCAGTCGTTAAGGTCGGCTCCGCAATTGACTGACCTAACCGCCGACGCTCCATCGCATCTTCTTTCAACCACTGACTGCCAATGCCCGCGTAGGTGGTAATAAGTCGTACAGGCACATGATCAACGTGAAAGCGTGGGCACATGGCCTTATCCAGGGCTCTAAGACGTAAGCCAACGCGTTTGGCGCCCAAAAGGCAGGCGTAGGCACTGGCTAACCACGAAACATCAGCAATAAAGCCCTCATAGCCCTGCACATCACGGAAGCCTGAGGCTAGCCCATTGAGATTCGGCAATGCCTTTTCGTCCGTCATGTCCAAACTGATTGCTTCGGCTAACGGCTCGCCTAATGAGAGAAGTGCGGCACTGAAATCAACAATATGCGCGGGCAGTTGGCGCTGCCAAATCGCGATGTTCACATCGTCTTTCAATATCTGTGCAAGCACCTCAGGGGTTTGCCCTAACACTGAGTGGATAAAACGGTGAGTGCTACGAACCGGTGTACTCATCAGGCCGCAACCTCTTCATGCCACTCACCAAAAGGGTCATGCAGTTGCTGCCAACCCTCAACACCCAGGGCCATTTCTTCATCGGTAAGCAGGCAGGTATCAAGCTCAGAAGCCAACAAAACAAAGTCTATGTGCTGGCCAATAAACACCAGCTCCTGTCGGCAATCGGCCGTTTCTGGCAGCCATTTTTGCAAGATGGCAGCGTGACTTTCTGGGTCTTGCGGCCATTGATCGCGTGGCACAAAGCGCCACCATCGTCCGGCATAGCCATAGCGCATCAACCCACCGGCCTGAGACCAGCTGCCCGCTTCCTGATATTTACTGGCTAACCAAAAAAAACCTTTGGAACGCAGTAACTTGCCGTTGATCCAAGGCCTATTGATGAAATTAAAAAAACGTCCTGGGTGAAATGGACGCCGAGCTCGGTAGGCGGTAGAGGCAATTCCATACTCCTCGGTTTCGGGCACATGCTCGCCACGCAATTCTTGCAACCAGCCAGGCGCCTGGGCCGCACGTTCAAAGTCAAAACGTCCGGTATCCAGAATTTTGTGCAGGGGAACCTCACCCATCACCATCGAAATTATTTCGGCCTGAGCGTTTAGCCGCTCAAGAATCGCCATTAATTCCAAACGCTCAGCGCTACTGATCAGGTCGATTTTGCTGATCAAAATAACGTCGGCAAACTCAATTTGTTCAATCAAAAGATCGGTAATTGAGCGCTCGTCATCGTCGTCCAAGGTGGGAATGTGCGCCTGCAAACTCTCTGCCGCTTGGTAGTCCTGCAAAAAATTCACCCCATCAACCACCGTTACCATCGTGTCCAAGCGCGCAATATCCGCCAGGCTTTGGCCTGAATCGTCACGAAAGGTGAAGGTTTCAGCCACGGGAAGGGGCTCTGAAATACCGGTTGATTCGATCAATAAATAATCAAATCTCCCTTCTTTGGCTAACCGACTGACTTCTTCTAACAAGTCTTCGCGCAAGGTGCAGCAGATACAGCCATTGCTCATTTCGACCAATTTTTCTTCAGCGCGATTGAGCGTCACATCGCGTTGAACGTCTGCGCCGTCAATATTGATCTCACTCATGTCGTTGACGATGACCGCTACACGCAGGTTGTCGCGGTTACGCAAAATGTAATTCAGCAAGGTGCTTTTGCCGGCACCCAGAAAACCAGACAGCACAGTCACCGGAAGACGTTTAGGCATGGGAGAACTCCACATCAGGATTGGCAGGTCAAAGCGCCCGCTTATTGGCTTAGCCGACTTTGGCTGTCGCTAAAGATACATTATAACAATACAGCTAAAGTATTTTGTTATCTTGTAACATCTCTGGTGTTCCTGATGGAAAAACTTTATGAATGCGTTAACCCTGCCCGATGTAGCCTCACAAAACTCTCGTCAGATGATTCCGCTCGAATGGGTTGGAATGTGCAGTGTCGCGCTGCCCGTTTTAATAAATGGCCAGCGACTCTCTGCGACAGCCGATGCGGGTGTCAGCCTGGACGACCCAGAGGCTCGCGGAATACACATGTCGCGCTTATATCTAGCGCTCGAAGTACTCGAGTCAGAAGAGCTGAGCCCTCTACTTTTTAAAAAAGTTTTGCAGCAATTTCTCAACAGCCACCGTGATTTATCAGTCGGTGCCTACCTGCATATTCACACCCATGTACTGCTAAAACGTCCTGCGCTGGTCAGCCCATTGAGCGGCTGGAAAAGCTATCCGGTGAGCATCAACGCATCTCTGAAAAATGGAATGTTCCACGTGGAACTAAATGTGGAAGTGAACTACTCATCGACGTGCCCATGCTCAGCAGCTTTGGCGCGGCAACTTATTCAGCAGCAATTCGTGGATGACTTTGCCAACAAGCCACTGCAGCACACAGAGGTTTTAACGTGGCTCGGCAGTTCACAAGGCGTTGTTGCAACGCCTCATAGCCAAAGAAGTACCGCGCGTTTACAGGTGAGTTTGCATACCGAACTACCTGTGTTTCCGATAAATACGGTCATCGACCATGCTGAAAGCGCTTTGGGAACAGCAGTACAAACAGCAGTAAAACGTGCAGATGAGCAAGCCTTTGCCTTGGCTAATGGTCAAAACCTGATGTTCTGTGAAGACGCAGCACGTCGGCTGAATATGGCGATAAAACCCATTCCTGCCGTTGTTGGGTTTTGCATCAAGGTGACTCACGCAGAGAGCTTGCACAGTCATGATGCTGTAGCCGAGAGCCGCTGGAACTGGGATCCAAGGTGATCCAGCCAGGCTCTTCGCGTGTGCTTGAAGTTGGTCGTCACTGAATGGAAGCAGTGCGATTGAGAGAGGTGTACCGCGCACAGGTATCAACCTGTGCGCGACTGTAGAACGAGGTCTAATCAGCTACGCGGTTTAACGGTTCCACAGTTTTGTCCCAACCAAACAGCTCGGGTATCCATGCTGCCCTTCTGCTGGATGCCCGTCGCATTGAATGTGCCATTCACTTGCGTCGTGAACTCACGATCACTGGCAAAGGTAGCCACGCCGGCGCCCTGAGCTTTTGGACAACTAAAGCGAAACTTCCACTGATTTCCACTACGCTCAGTGATCTGCTGATTACAACCCGACTTAGGATCAGTCAGCGGAATGGAGTCAGATTTAACTTGGTCCGGCGTGAGGCACACTTGGACCCCTTTGCCTCCCATCGTTAATCCTTGGTTGGCCAATTGAGCTTTTTGCTCCGGGGTCAGCATGTTTTGCAATTGGCCAAGCATCAACTGCAGGTCAGGTAACGGCTGCCCATCCACCTGCATGTTGCTGGATGTCAGCTCCCACAGGCCCGGTTGCAATACTTGGGCTTGAGCCACAGGGATTGATAAACCACAGGCTATAAACAGTCCCAGCAAACGAACATTCATCAGGTAGCTCCTACGCAGTTGTGCGCATTAGACGTTAAAAAGTGACTGGCGTTGCACTGGCAACTAAATAGGACATTCATAACAGAACATGGTCTGTTAGTAACTTGGCGTTAAATATTGAGGAGCAAGGATACGCATGGATTATCTCGGCCCACACGTTTTTGGTTACCTGATTTTATTAATCCACAGCTTAGGCTTGATTGCCGCTGTGCATGCCGTGTTAACCGTCAGAACGGCACAAGGGTCAATTGCTTGGGCAATGTCTTTGTTCTTCATTCCTTACCTGACCCTCATCCCCTATCTGATCTTTGGCCGCAGCACTTTTGACGATTACATCCGCGCCCGCCGCGATGCTAATCAAGAAATGCGCGAGGCCATCATTGATCTGAACTGGCGTCCTTGGGTAGAAGAAGCACTGGCGGCTCGTAACTCGAAGGCCTACACCTCATTGCGCGCTATGCCAAAGTTGGGGCGCATGCCTTGCTTGGCCAACAATCAGGTGCACTTACTGATTAATGGCCAAGCCACTTTTGATGCCATTTTCAAAGCCATTCGGGCAGCACAGCAGGTAGTGCTGGTTCAGTTTTTTATCGTTCATGACGATGATTTAGGTAAGCGGCTGCATGCACTGTTATTAGAGAAAGCGGCCGAAGGCGTGGCCGTGTATTTGTTATACGACAGCATAGGCAGCCATTCACTGCCCAAAAGTTATGCTGAATCACTGCGCGCAGGCGGCGTTAACGCGCAAGCATTCGCCACGCGCGGCGGTTGGATCAGTCGCTTTCAGGTGAACTTTCGTAATCATCGCAAGGTGGTCGTAGTTGATGGCGTGAAAGGTTTTGTGGGAGGCCATAACGTGGGAGATGAATACCTGGGTGCAAAGCCGCCTCTGTCCCCATGGCGCGATACTCACGTCGAAGTCACTGGCCCTGTGGTCGCCTGCCTGCAAGAGTCATTTGCCGAAGACTGGTTTTGGGCCGCGCGCAAATTACCGCCGCTGATCCTGCCGCAGACCTATCCAGAGGGTGGAGTGTTGTGTCAGTTTTTGGCGAGTGGCCCGGCTGACCCTTACGAAACCTGCTCGTTGTTTTTCGTCGAAGCGATACATGCAGCCAACGAAAGAGTCTGGATAACCACCCCCTACTTCGTACCAGATGAAGCCGTTTTCTCAGCCCTGCGACTTGCTGTGCTAAGGGGGGTGGATGTGCGCATCCTGATACCCGCTCGCCCCGATCACAAAATCGTCTATGCCGCGTCCAGCTTGTATGCCTTCGAAGCCGTTAGAGCAGGCGTACGTGTCTTGCGTTATCAGCCAGGTTTTTTGCACCAAAAAGTGGTGTTGATCGACAGCGAAATCAGCGCCATCGGCAGTGCCAATATGGATAACCGCTCGTTCCGCTTGAACTTCGAAGTGATGCTGTTAACCGTCGACAAAGCCTTTGCCGCACAAGTCGAACAAATGCTCATTGATGACTTCGCCTTGTCGCGAGAAATTTCTGAAGCGGATATTAAATCAACACATCGTTTGCAGCAGCTCGGCATGCGTGTGGCGCGGTTGGTCTCGCCAGTTTTGTAGCATGTAGGCAACTGCCTAATAAAAGGTAGGCCCGATATGAAATGGCCGGACTGACCAGACATTCCTTGTTTCGCTCCCTAAGCTCAGAGGCTCGCCCACCGAGCCACTTAGCTTAAGAGACCGATACCAATGAAACTCTCACTAATGGGTTTACTGTTCAGCGTCACTCCACTCGTTCAGGCTGCCGCCGCGCAAGTTACCCAACCTTCAATTGTTGTGGAGTTTGGCAAACCCACCTACATGCACCGCCTGCAGTACTTAAAAATGTACGGTGAAAAACCATTTGAAGAGGCAGTGCTGTACTACTACGACAACGGCCTCTACAAAATTATTTCTCCAGGCGAAGACCATTACGGCGCTTATGTGGTTGAAGGTGCCTTCACTGATGATGAATACAAGATCAGCTACATCTCATTTCCGTCTGTTGATTGGGGCGGTAATGTGGCCCGTCATGATCTGGTGTTCAACAAGAACACGCTGACATTCGAGCAGAAGGCCTTGGCTCAAGTTGACCAAAATATCCCGTTGCAACACGGGCGTTTCAATCAGGAAAAAAACCTGATTGAAAACCCGGTTGCACAAACGTGGGATGCTTACCGTCAGCGATAAATATCCGCCCGGGTCGGTGGTAACTCAAGCGAGCCATCGGCATGGGGTTTAGCCGCCAGAATCTGATGGATGTTAATCCAGCCCCGTGCGAAGGCGTAAGCACAACCAGCCAAGTAAAGCCGCCAAATACGTAGCGTTTGTTCCGGTACTTGCTTGGCTGCGGCATCGAGGTTGTTTTCCAGACGCTGGCTCCAATGTTCTAGCGTGCGCGCGTAATGCAGCCGCAGGCTTTCAACATCAACCACTTCAAGCCCCGCTTCACTGATCTGAGCGCTAATCATCGACACGTGCGGTAACTCACCATTGGGAAAGACGTAACGCTCAATAAACTCACCCGCGCCGCGACCAACCTGACGACCATCCGTGTGTTTGGCGGTAATCCCATGATTCATCACCAACCCCCCTTCGCGTACCGCCCTGGATAAGATGTGGCAGTACTCGCGTAAGTTGGCGTGACCAACGTGCTCAAACATCCCGACGCTAACAATTTTGTCGAAGCGGCCATCTTGTGGCAGGTCGCGATAATCCAATAGCTGCAAATCGACTTTGTCTTGCAAACCTTCTGCTTTGACGCGTTCGCGGGCAAGCTTCAACTGCTCTTTGCTCAAGGTGATACCAAACACCTTGACCCCGAACTCACGGGCTGCAAAGCGCGCTAAGCCACCCCAACCACACCCGACATCCAGCAAGTACTCGCCCGGCTTGAGCCGCAACTTGCGGCACAGATGACGGAACTTGGCTTGCTGTGCTTCGTCCAGGCTCTCTTCGCCAGTTTCAAAGTAGCCACAGGAATACACCATGTCTCGATCGAGCCACAGCTGATAGAAGTCGTTGGACAGGTCGTAATGGTAGGAAATAGACGCAGCGTCTGTGGCCTTATCGTGATAAATCCGCGGCGGCGTAGCATCTTCGTCATCGCTCAATAGCGCCTGACTCAACTCATCGCACACGCGAACAACTTCACTGATTGGGCCTTCAAGTTCCAGGCGCCCTTCCACGAAAGCGCTGCCCAACAGGTCGAGGCTTGGGTGTGAGAACTCAGCCACAATCTTTGGGTCCTTGACCACAATCGTGACACTTGGCTCGGGGCCAAGATTGAACTCGTGCCCATCCCAAAGCCTTAAGCGCAATGGAAGTTTAAGATTCTGTAAGGCTGGTGGTAGTTGCGCGAGCATCAGTGTTCCTCCCTCAATTCAGACGTCAAAAACAAAGGGTAGACGATTCACGGCAACTGTCAGGTTTATGGGCCAGAAGGTAGGCGCCAGAGCGGATGAAACATTTTTTATGGACGCTTGGGTCGCTTAAAAAAGCAAAGCACGAACGCTCTGTTAGCGACACCCAGCGAGTCTGGAGTCGCTAACAGAAGAAGACACTCTGCGATTACTGTGGATGAGCCATCAGCTGTTTTGCCACAGCCTCAAAGGCTGGAATAGTGACGGGGTCGTTCGCTGAGTTGCTGGCAATCGGGTTTGAAGCATAACGGGCGATCACCATCTCGGCTTTTGGATCTATGTAAATACGCTGGCCATACACCCCTCGCGCCATGAATGCACCCTCTGCGTTATGCGTCACCCACCACATATTGCGATAGCTACCTCCTTTGAGAAGGTCGTACCCGGCCTTGGCAAAAGCCTCTTTATCTCCGCCCGCACGAATATCATCGACCACTGCTTTGGGCACGATTTGCTGACCCAGGTATTGGCCATCGTTGCGGATCATTTCACCAAACCGAGCCAGATCCCGTAGCCCAGTATTCAACCCGCCACCCGCAAAAGGTGTACCAATGGAGTCCACCGTAAAATACGCATCTTGTTCAGCGCCAATGCGCTGCCAGATTCTTTCCGACAATAATTGCGCCACGTTCCGCCCCGTCACCCGTGCGATCACCCAGCCCAATACGTCGGAGTTAACGGTTTTATACGCAAAGGCTTTGCCATGCTCGCCCAAAGGTTGAACGGTCTGCAAATACTCCATATAGCTTTGTGGACCGGTGTAGTCCTTGGGTTTTGGCAGCGGGTTACCGGCCTGCGCATGTTGCCAGACTTCAGCATTAGGATCGGCGTAGTCTTCGCTAAACTTAAGCCCAGTGGTCATATCCAGCACCTGGCGCAAGGTCGCATTACCGAATGCCGACTGAGCCAGTTCTGGCACGTACGCCGCGATTTTTTTATCGGCATCTAATGTGCCATCGGCCACCAACATCGCTCCTAATGTACCGACGACCGATTTGGTGACGGACATTGCACCGTGCTGCCCTTGAGGGTTGAGCACACCAAAGTAGCGTTCATATACAACGTGCCCACGGTGCAACACCACAATGCCATCCGTGTAGTTGGCGGCCAGCGATTGCTCCCACGTCATGGGCTGTTGGGCGCCCAGCGGCACAAAGGTCAGCGTGTCGATATCTGATCGCAGGGTTTTCTCCAAAGGCACCGGCGCGCCCAGCCCACGAGAAACATTAGTGGTAGGCATTAGTTGGCGAAAGTTGGAAACGCTCCAGCGCATGGCCGGAAACTTAAAATAACTGCCATCAGCAAAACGAATGATTCGATCAGCCGGAGGCGGCGCGCCGACCATCCAACCCATTGTTGCGGGATCGCTGGCGGCGGCATCCGGGTAAGTGGGCTTATCATCCGCGTAGGCAATGGAAGCAGCCAAACACGAGAGCAAAAAAACAGCACTTGCGTGTACGGGTTTTAATAAATGCTTAAACATACGAACGCCTCAGTCAAAAATGGAATTCAGCTACTTACTTTTGCAATTAGCGCTTCCAGTTGATGAAAGTCACTGTGAAGGTTTCTTTCTTTGCACCAAATCATATCGAGCGTGAAGGTCGGAAAACCTGCCGGCGGTTGGAGGATTTTTATTTGCGGCGGCAGATGCAGAGTAGCCAATACTTTTTGCGGCACTACGATCAGCGCAGGAACGGACAACAAAATATTCACCCCTGCGTGATAAGAATTAGCGCGGGTAAACACTTTTCTACGGCGACCCTGCTTGTCTAACCAAGCATCCACCATGTTTTTTTCGGAGCGCCACGGGGTTGGAAACACCTGCGGTGTTTCACAAAAATCCTCAATGCTCAGGGCAGTTTTCGGCTGGTGCTTTGGCACGCTGGATAAGCACACAAAAGAATCTTCACTTAGGCTTCGATAGTCCAAAAGCGGATGACGCTGGTGATATCCCGCGCCAAAGCCAAAACAAACATCGGCGTCCCCTCCCAGCAATTCATTGATGGGCAGATCTTTATCTAACCGGCTGACGTTCAATGACCAAGGCCGCTCGGCCAAGCGCACTTGGTGCAACAAGGACGGCAGCATCAATACTTCAAAGTATTCAGGCGCCGTAATGTTCCATTGGCGAGTGGGCAACGTCTGGGCGACACCTTCTTTAGCGCACTGATTGATGCACTGCACGATATTTTGCAGATAGGGTTTGATCGCCAGCACCCGTGCGGTGGGCTGCATCGCGCCGTCACTGTTCTCAAACAGCTTGTCGTCAAAACAGCTTCTGAGTTTTTTGAGGCTGTAGCTGATGCTCGACTGACTGAGGTTGAGAATTTCTGAAACCCGTTTGGCACTGCGATTTTCAATCAACAACAGAACAATCGAAATATCCTGCATATCCAATTGTTTCAATGCGTTGGTATACAACATGCCGACTCCTTGTTGGCGTTATCCACAGGCCAGAAACTATTCGACTCGCAAGGCGGCCGAATGGGAGCCAGGTAAATTCAGAGAATTAAAACTGTTGTACCCCGTGCGGCGAACCTCTGGGTCGGATGAAGGGGCAGAACGATGCAGCGCTGATCATTCTGACAGATAGTCGGCGTCATCGAGACTGAGTGCTTGGCTGGTTCGGGTTCGGGTTCGGGTTCGGGTTCGGGTTCGGGTTCGGCAACACGATGGTTTCCTCAAAATCTCCAGACTGTTCGGCATTACTCGCGTTATGTCTTAAAATCGCCGGTTGCCGAAGAACCGTCATGACCATAGCCATGAAGGGCTTCCATCCTTTACAAATAAGTGTGGTTAAGATGAACAAGCCTTTCATTTCGCTGTGCCCTGAAATTACTCGTGCGCACGCGCTGACGTTGATGGACTGGTTGGAAGATGAACGCGTCACCTGCTATCTGAGCGATTCGCGTCATGTCTCCCGATCCATTGAGCAAGCCATTGATCGGACCCAATTGCCGATTCTGACCCATCTATTCAACCAGGGCGGCCGCTTCTTCATGGCTTATGACCGGCATGACGCCCCGGTGGGCTTTGTCCGTCTAATCAAAACCGGCTCAAATTGCGAGATAGTCCTGGTCATCGGAGACAGCGACAAATGGGGCCGAAACCTTGGCGCGCGCACGATCCGCGAAGGTATGAAACTGGCCTTCCTCGACATGCGAGCCAAGAAGCTCATCGCCAAGATCCATCCGGACAACGCGCGCTCGCTGAAAGCTTTTCTGCGCAGCGGCTTCCTGCTTGAGAGCGAAACGCCGACATTGAAGTCATTTTCCATGACGGCGGGGCGCTATCTTCAGTTCTTGCGCGAAGGTACCGTTGGCGACGACACCAGGATCTACATCACTGAAATCGACAAGGCCAGGCTCGAGAGTTTAATCGCGCTCGAGCAAGGCCCTACCGTTGTTGAACTCGAACATGAGCTTGAGCGAGCCATTGTCGTCAAGCCGCAGCAGGTTGCGTGCAATGTCGTCACGATGAATTCCAGGGCCTTGCTACAGCTGGACGACGAAGAGATCGAAGTGGCCTTGGTCTACCCTGAAGACGAAGACAGCAAAGCGGGCAAACATTCCGTGTATTCCGATATCGGCGCGGCCATCTTGGGGTATCAGGAGGGGGACGCTATTGACTGGCGAATTTCTGATCGAACCCGCCGGATTGAGATCATGAAAGTGCTTTACCAGCCGGAAGCTGCGGGCGATTTCCACCTATAACTGCGCCCTTTGCTCGGTGTTCATCCATCAGGCGCGAGGTTCCCCCAAGAGGCGGGGGCCTCACTTTCCGTGCCTGATGCGGACCGCTGGATGGTCAAGGGCAAGAGCGGCAGGAGGCGGCAAGGCAGACCTAGCCGGCTCCTGCGACCGTTTTAATTATCTAAATCCAGCAGTGGGGTTTATTCCACGGTGACGGATTTAGCCAAATTACGCGGCTGATCCACGTCGGTGCCTTTAAGCACAGCGACGTAGTAAGACAGTAATTGCAGCGGGATGGTGTAGAGGATCGGCGCCAGTACATCGTGGATGTGCGGCATGTTGATCACATGCGTACCTTCGCCATTGGTCATGCCCGCTTGCTCATCGGCGAACACAATCAACTCGCCGCCACGGGCGCGAACTTCTTGCAGATTGGACTTCAGCTTTTCCAACAGTTCATTGTTTGGTGCAACGGTTACGACGGGCATGTCGTTATCCACAAGTGCTAGCGGGCCGTGCTTCAGTTCGCCTGCTGGATACGCTTCGGCATGGATATACGAAATTTCCTTGAGCTTGAGTGCACCCTCCATAGCCACTGGGAACTGAGCGCCACGACCCAAGAACAAGGTGTGATGCTTGTCAGCAAACAATTCGGCGACCTTCTCAACGATGGCGTCCATCGCCAGCGCTTCACCTAAACGTGCAGGTAAACGACGCAGTTCTTCAACCAACTGAGCCTCAACACCCGCTTCTAGCGTGCCACGCACTTGCCCAAGAGACAGGGTCAGGAGCAGCAGGCCGACTAGTTGCGTGGTAAATGCTTTAGTCGATGCAACGCCGATTTCGCGACCCGCTTGAGTCAGCAGTGTTAGATCAGACTCACGTACCAATGAGCTGATGCCTACGTTACAAATCGCCAAGCTGCCGAGGAAACCCAGCTCTTTGGCATTGCGCAACGCAGCCAAGGTGTCTGCGGTTTCACCTGATTGCGAAATCGAAACAAACAAGGTGTCTGGCTGTACCACAACTTTGCGATAGCGGAACTCGCTGGCCACTTCGACCTGACACGGAATACCCGCCAAACTTTCCAGCCAGTAACGAGCGACCATCCCTGCGTGATAACTGGTACCACACGCCACGATCTGAACATTGCGTACTTTGGCGAACAACTCGGCCGCTTGTGGGCCGAATGCGTTGACCAGGACATGATCCTGACCTAGACGGTTTTCTAGAGTGCGCTGCACAACAGCTGGCTGCTCGTGAATTTCTTTGAGCATGTAATGGCGGTATTCACCTTTCTCTGCCGCTTCGGCCCCATCACGATATTGCACCGCTTCACGCTGAACGGTCTTACCGTCTACATCCCAAATCTGCACGCTGTCACGGCGGATTTCGGCAATGTCACCCTCTTCCAGGTAAACAAAGCGGTCAGTTACTTGGCGCAACGCCAATTGATCGGAAGCCAGGAAGTTTTCACCCAAACCTAAGCCAATCACCAGCGGGCTGCCACTGCGAGCGGCAACCAAACGGTCAGGCTGTTTAGCGCTGATAACCGCCAAGCCATAAGCACCATGCAACTCTTTAACCGTAGCTTTCAATGCTTCGGTCAGATCGCTTTGCTCTTTAAGTTTGTGATTGAGCAGGTGAGCAATGACTTCAGTGTCCGTGTCCGAGGTGAACTCGTAACCCAGACCTTTGAGTTGCTCACGCAGGGCTTCGTAGTTTTCGATGATGCCGTTGTGAACAACAGCCAAATCAGAACCCGAAAAATGTGGGTGAGCATTTCGCTCGCATGGTGCGCCGTGAGTTGCCCAACGGGTATGAGCGATGCCCAAGCGCCCCGCCAAAGGCTGACCGGCCAGTGCTTGTTCAAGCTCAGCGACTTTGCCGTTACGGCGCATGCGTTCCAATGTTCCGTTGTGGGTAAACACGGCTACACCAGCGCTGTCATAGCCGCGATATTCGAGACGTTTCAGGCCTTCGAGCAGAATGGCCGTGATATTCCGTTCAGCGACTGCGCCAACGATTCCACACATAAAGTTCTCCTAACTGAGGGCGGCGCATAACAAAGTTATGCCCCGGGCCTGAATCTGTTCGCGTGCCTCCATTGGCAAGCGATCATCTGTAATAAGGGTATGGACACTGCTCCACGGCAGTTCCAAATTGGGTATCTTGCGACCGATTTTGTCGGACTCGACCATCACAATCACTTCACGTGCGACTTCAGCCATTACTCGGCTCAACCCCAACAGTTCGTTGAAGGTTGTAGTACCGCGCAGCAGATCAATGCCATCAGCACCGATGAACAGTTGATCGAAGTCGTAGGAGCGCAGCACTTGCTCGGCCACTTGGCCTTGAAAGGATTCTGAGTGAGGGTCCCAAGTGCCGCCTGTCATCAACAACACAGGCTCATGTTCAAGTTCACTGAGTGCATTGGCGACGTGCAAAGAATTGGTCATCACAACCAGGCCGGGCTGTAAGCCCAGTTCAGGAATCATCGAGGCCGTGGTGCTGCCGCTGTCGATAATGATTCGCGCATGCTCTTTAATCAGGCCAACCGCCACCCGGGCGATAGCTTGTTTATAAAGAGAAACAGGTTGGGCTGGGTCGCTAACGAGCTCTTGCGGCATGGTGATGGCACCACCATAGCGGCGCAACAGAAGGCCATTACTTTCGAGCGCTGCCAGATCCTTGCGAATCGTAACCTCAGAGGTTTCGAAGCGTTTAGCCAGTTCATCAACAGTCACTTCACCTTGCTCATTGAGCAGGCTAAGAATGTTGTGTCTGCGCTGTGGCGTGTTGCGTTTCGACATAATGGCTTAAGTTTCGTTTCGAAAGATAACGAAAGCAATGAGACATCATCTCGAAATGGGCGTCAACAAAATATTGCGCTTATTTTCCGGTGAATAACTCTATGTACGCCCGGGTGGCAGACTTAAAACCCAGGATATGAAGCAGATAAAAAAAGCCTTATCCACAAGTGATGGATAAGGCTTTTGTTTAAAGCATTGATTTAAAGCAGTTATACGACAACCTGTTTTTACCCACAAACCCGCCACCCCTGCCTGTGGATAACCTGCAATTACGCTTTTGGCAGCTTGGTTGGGCGCTTCCAACCTTCAATGTTGCGTTGACGTGCCCGACCAACGGCTAGCTGTTGCACGCCCACATCCTGATTAATCGTTGAACCTGCCGCAGTGGTGGCACCGTCAGAGATATCCACAGGCGCGACCAGCGAGTTATTGGAGCCAATGAACACATCAGCCCCCAATACGGTTTTGAATTTGTTTGCACCGTCGTAGTTGCAGGTAATGGTGCCAGCGCCAATGTTGGTACGCGCACCGACTTCAGCATCGCCCAAATAGGTCAGATGACCGCATTTAGCGTCTTCACCGAGGTGGGCGTTTTTCAACTCAACAAAGTTACCCACATGGGCACGGGCATCGAGCACGCTGCCAGGACGTAAGCGAGCAAAGGGGCCAGCATCGCTGCCCTCTCCCATCACAGCCCCATCCAGGTGGCTGTTGGCTTTAACAACAACACCTTTGCGCAAGGTACTGTCTTTGATCACGCAGTTCGGGCCAATGACCACGTCGTCCTCAATGACCACGCGACCTTCAAGAATCACGTTGATGTCGATGAGCACATCGCGGCCGACCGTTACTTCGCCACGAACGTCGAAACGCGCCGGGTCACGCAAGGTCACACCCAACACCATCAGCCGACGTGCTTCACGCAACTGATAATGACGCTCTAGTTCACTGAGCTGTTTACGGTCATTGGCGCCCTGCACTTCCATTGGGTCGTGGGCATGTTCGGTGGCTACGACCAAGCCATCGTTGACCGCCATCGCAATCACGTCGGTCAGGTAATACTCGCCCTGTGCATTGTTGTTGGACAGCCGGCTCATCCAGTCAGCCAGGCGATGAGTTGGCAACGCCAGAATGCCGGTATTACCTTCAGTGATAGACCGTTGCGCGTCAGTGGCGTCTTTGTGCTCAACAATGGCGCAAACCTTGCCTGCCGCATCGCGCACAATTCGGCCATAACCTGTCGGGTCGGCCAGATTGACGGTCAGCAAGCCCAGTTGTTCGGGGCCGACTTGTTTGAGCAGACGCTGAAGGGTCTCGACTTCGATCAAAGGTACATCGCCGTACAAAATCAGTACGTTCTGCGCCGTTAGAAATGGCAGAGCCTGAGCTACCGCGTGGCCGGTGCCGAGTTGCTTGTCTTGCAGCACAAAATTCAGATCATCGGCGGCCAAACGTTCACGAACCAGTTCAGCACCGTGGCCGATAACGACATGAATGCCGTTGGGTTTAAGCTGGCGAGCACTGTGGATAACATGCCCAAGCATGGAATTGCCAGCAACGGGGTGCAGAACCTTGGGCAGGGCCGAACGCATACGGGTGCCCTGACCTGCAGCGAGAATAACGATATCGAGAGACATGACTGGCTACCAATCCTGGGTGGTCAGCGGCTGCGACCAAAAGTATTTCGCGGGAAAAGAAAAAGGGTAGCCGAGGCTACCCTTTTTAATCAATCACACAATGAAGCAGGAGGCTTAGCCGCCGAACTTCTTGCGGATCTGCTGGACGGTGCGCAGCTGAGCTGCGGCCTCGGCCAGACGTGCAGCAGCAGCTCCGTAATCGAAGTCTGCGCCTTTTTCGTTCAGGGCCTTCTCAGCAGCCTTAACGGCTTCCTGAGCGGAGGCTTCATC
Source organism: Pseudomonas sp. E315 (assembly GCF_055406205.1). Taxonomy (NCBI): domain Bacteria; kingdom Pseudomonadati; phylum Pseudomonadota; class Gammaproteobacteria; order Pseudomonadales; family Pseudomonadaceae; genus Pseudomonas; species Pseudomonas sp. E315. The sequence continues at coordinate 73,529 of NZ_JBUZPJ010000009.1, forward strand.
CAGGTCGGCAGCACGTTGCACGGTGTCGGCAAGAACCTTGACCATGTTCGGCTGAACCTCGAGGTAACCACCGGAGATGTAAAACACCTCGGCTTCCCCACCCTGTTTGATCAGGCGGATCGGACCTGGTTTGAGTTCAGTGATCAGCGGAGCGTGACCCAGAGCGATACCAAGATCACCCAGGCTGCCGTGCGCAATCACCATCTCAACCAGACCGGAAAAGATTTCTCCTTCCGCGCTGACGATATCGCAATGGACTGTCATATTAGCCATCTGATTGCCTCAACCTGATTAGCGCCCGTTTCCGGGCGCCCGAATTACAGTTTCTTGGCTTTCTCGATCGCTTCTTCGATGCCGCCGACCATGTAGAACGCTTGTTCTGGCAGGTGGTCGTAGTCACCGTTGAGGATGCCTTTGAAGCCAGCAATGGTGTCTTTCAGGGAAACGTATTTACCCGAAGCGCCAGTGAAGACTTCAGCCACGAAGAACGGCTGAGACAAGAAACGCTGGATCTTACGAGCGCGAGATACCAACTGCTTGTCGGTTTCCGACAGCTCGTCCATACCCAGGATCGCAATGATGTCCTTCAGTTCTTTGTAACGCTGCAACACGTACTGAACGCCGCGAGCGGTGTCGTAGTGTTCCTGGCCGATTACGTTCGGATCCAGCTGGCGCGAAGTCGAGTCCAGTGGATCTACCGCTGGGTAGATACCCAGAGAGGCGATGTCACGAGACAGTACAACGGTGGCGTCCAAGTGGGCGAAAGTGGTCGCAGGCGACGGGTCAGTCAAGTCATCCGCAGGTACGTATACCGCTTGGATCGAAGTGATCGAACCGTTTTTGGTCGAAGTGATGCGCTCTTGCAGAGTACCCATCTCTTCAGCCAGAGTCGGCTGGTAACCTACTGCAGAAGGCATACGGCCCAGCAGTGCGGATACTTCAGTACCGGCCAAGGTGTAACGGTAGATGTTGTCAACGAACAACAGTACGTCGTTACCTTCGTCACGGAACTTCTCGGCCATGGTCAGGCCAGTCAGTGCTACGCGCAGACGGTTACCCGGCGGCTCGTTCATCTGACCGTAAACCAGTGCCACTTTGTCCAGTACGCTGGAATCCTTCATCTCGTGGTAGAAGTCGTTACCCTCACGGGTACGCTCGCCCACACCAGCAAACACAGAGTAACCGCTGTGTTCCATGGCGATGTTACGGATCAGTTCCATCATGTTTACGGTTTTGCCTACACCGGCACCACCGAACAGACCAACCTTACCGCCTTTTGCAAACGGGCAGATAAGGTCGATAACCTTGATGCCTGTTTCCAGAAGGTCGTTGCCGCCTGCTTGTTCAGCGAAGGACGGTGCTGGGCGGTGAATGCCCCAACGCTCTTCGGTGTCAATCGGGCCAGCTTCGTCGATCGGGTTGCCCAGAACGTCCATGATCCGGCCCAGAGTCGCTTTACCGACTGGAACGGAGATGGCTGCGCCAGAGTCAGTGACTTCCAGACCGCGCTTCAAGCCCTCGGTGGAACCCATCGCAATGGTACGAACCACGCCGTCGCCCAGCTGCTGCTGAACTTCCAGAGTGGTTCCGGCCGCGCTTTGTACTTTCAGCGCGTTGTAGATGCTCGGTACGTTTTCGCGTGGAAATTCCACGTCGATCACGGCGCCGATGATTTGAACGATACGTCCGCTACTCATAGCTGGATCCTCTGAATATTTGAACCGTTAAACCGCGGCAGCGCCGCCGACGATTTCCGAGATCTCTTGGGTGATCGCAGCCTGACGCGCCTTGTTGTAGATCAGCTGCAAATCGCTGATCAAATCACCGGCGTTGTCAGTGGCGTTCTTCATTGCGATCATCCGCGCAGCTTGTTCAGCTGCACTGTTCTCGACCACCGCCTGGTACACCTGCGACTCCACGTAACGCACCATCAAGCCGTCTAGCAGCTCTTTGGCATCCGGTTCGTAGAGATAGTCCCAGTGGTGCTTGAGTTCTTGATCCGGGGTCGCCACCAGTGGAATCAACTGCTCCACAGTAGGCTGTTGCGTCATGGTGTTGATGAACTTGTTGGATACCACGGACAGGCGGTCAATACGGCCTTCCAGGTAAGCATCCAGCATCACCTTAACGCTGCCGATCAAGTCATTGATCGACGGTTCTTCACCCAGATGGCTGATTGCAGCTACGACGTTACCGCCAAAGTTACGGAAAAAAGCCGCACCTTTGCTGCCGACCACGCACAGATCAATCTCGACGCCGTTTTCGCGGTTTACCGCCATGTCCTTGACCAAAGCCTTGAACAGGTTGGTATTCAAACCACCGCACAAACCACGGTCACTGCTCACAACCACATAACCTACACGCTTAACTTCGCGGTCGATCATGAAAGGGTGGCGGTATTCCGGGTTGGCGTTGGCCAAATGCCCAATAACCTGGCGGATGCGCTCCGCATAAGGACGGCTAGCAGCCATGCGCATTTGTGCCTTGCGCATTTTGCTGACCGCCACTTTTTCCATGGCGCTGGTAATTTTTTGCGTGCTTTTGATGCTCGCAATCTTACTGCGAATCTCTTTTGCGCCTGCCATGTAACACCTATCAGGTTAGCAAGCGGGAGCCTTGCGACTCCCGCTGCGGCTTACCAGGTTTGGGTGGCCTTGAACTTCTCGATACCGGCTTTGATGCCAGAATCGATGTCGTCATTGAAGTCACCTTTAACGTTGATCTTCGCCATAAGCTCGGCGTGATCGCGGTTGAAGTAAGCAATCAGCGCTTGTTCAAAGCTACCGACCTTGGTGATTTCGACGTCAGTCAGGAACCCACGCTCAGCGGCATACAGCGACAGCGCCATGTCAGCGATCGACATTGGTGCGTATTGCTTCTGCTTCATCAGCTCGGTAACGCGCTGACCATGCTCAAGTTGCTTACGGGTCGCTTCGTCCAGGTCAGAAGCGAACTGGGCGAATGCCGCCAGTTCACGGTACTGAGCCAGAGCGGTACGGATACCACCAGACAGCTTCTTGATGATCTTGGTCTGAGCGGCACCACCCACACGGGATACCGAAACACCGGCGTTCACAGCAGGACGGATCCCGGAGTTGAACATGGCCGATTCCAGGAAGATCTGACCGTCAGTGATGGAAATCACGTTGGTCGGAACGAACGCGGAAACGTCGCCAGCCTGGGTTTCGATGATCGGCAGTGCGGTCAGGGAGCCGGTTTTGCCGGTCACTGCGCCGTTGGTGAACTTCTCTACGTACTCTTCCGAAACGCGGGATGCGCGCTCCAGCAGACGGGAGTGGAGATAGAACACGTCGCCTGGGTAAGCTTCACGGCCTGGTGGACGGCGCAGCAGCAGGGAAATCTGGCGGTAAGCCACTGCTTGCTTGGACAGATCGTCATAAACGATCAGCGCGTCTTCACCGCGGTCGCGGAAGTATTCGCCCATGGTGCAACCGGAGTACGGTGCCAGGAACTGCAGCGCTGCGGATTCGGAAGCACTGGCAGCAACGACGATGGTGTTAGCCAACGCGCCGTTTTCTTCCAGCTTGCGAACCACGTTAGCGATAGTCGATTGCTTCTGACCGATCGCTACGTATACACAGAAAATGCCGCTGTCTTTCTGGTTGATGATCGCGTCGATCGCCAGAGCGGTTTTACCGATCTGACGGTCACCGATGATCAGCTCACGCTGGCCACGGCCGACAGGAATCATGGCATCGACAGCCTTGTAGCCAGTCTGTACAGGCTGGTCTACCGACTTACGCCAGATCACGCCTGGAGCAACTTTCTCGACCGCATCGGTCTCGGTGTTGTTCAGCGGACCTTTGCCGTCAACTGGGTTACCCAATGCGTCGACAACGCGACCCAGCAGTTCCTTACCAACCGGAACCTCCAGGATGCGGCCAGTGCACTTGGCGCTCATACCTTCAGCCAGAGTCGTGTATGCGCCCAGTACTACGGCACCTACAGAGTCTTGCTCAAGGTTAAGAGCCATACCGAAGACGCTGCCTGGAAACTCGATCATCTCGCCGTACATAACGTCGGCCAGACCGTGAATCCGCACAATGCCGTCAGATACGCTGACGACAGTGCCTTCGTTACGGGCTTGGGAGGTCACATCGAGTTTTTCGATGCGGCCCTTGATAATTTCACTTATTTCGGAAGGATTGAGTTGCTGCATTGCTCTGCTGCCCCTTCAAACTCAAGATTTCAATGCTTCGGCAAGGCTTGCGAGTTTCCCGCGAACCGAGCCATCGATAACCAGGTCGCCGGCGCGGATGATGACACCACCTATAAGGCTGGCATCCTCCGCAACTTGCAGGCGCACTTCCCGGTCGAGTCGTGCACTGAGAACCTTGGCGAGTTTGTCTTGCTGTTCTTGGTTCAATGCAAAAGCACTGGTTACTTCCACGTCTACCGATTTCTCTTGTTCGGCCTTGTACAGGTCAAACAGAGCGGCGATCTCCGGCAAAAGCGGGAGACGGTCGTTTTCGGCAACGACGTTGATGAAGTTCTGCACTTTTACATCGAACTTGTCGCCGCACACGTCAATAAACGTGGCGGCCTTTTCTGCGCTCGTCAGTCGCGGGGCCTTGAGCACGCGCTGCATAGTGTCGTCTTGCGACACTGCTGCAGCCAGGCCGAGCATGGCTGACCAAGAGGCCAGTTGCTGGTGGGCCTGGGCGTGCTCGAAGGCTGCCTTAGCGTAAGGTCGGGCCAACGTGGTCAATTCTGCCATGATCGCCCTCGCTTAAATTTCAGCAGCCAGTTTATTAACCAGCTCCGCGTGCGCGTTTTGATCGATTGTGGCGCCCAGGATCTTTTCAGCGCCTTCAACGGCCAAGCCACCCAATTGGGTGCGCAGCGCGTCTTTAACACTGTTAAGTTCCTGCTCGATCTCGGCCTGAGCCTGAGCCTTCACACGGTCAGCTTCAACGCGAGCCTGTTCACGGGCTTCGTCTACGATCTGAGTACCGCGTTTCTTGGCTTGCTCAATGATTTCAGCTGCTTGAGCCTTAGCTTCGCGCAGTTGTTGACCCGCTTTATCTTGGGCCAACTCCAGGTCGCGAGCTGCTCGGTTAGCAGCGTCCAGTCCAGCCGCAATCTTCTTCTGACGTTCTTGCAATGCCGCGATGACCGGAGGCCACACGAACTTCATGCAAAACAGTACAAAAATGAAGAACGCAACGGACTGGCCAATCAGGGTTGCATTAATGTTCACGCCAACACCTCGCTCGTTCGTTGTCCATCACTCTAATCAACTCGAAAATTCGAGTGATTAGCCAGCGAGTTGACCAACGAAGGGATTAGCGAAGGTGAAGAACAGTGCGATACCAACACCGATCATAGTTACGGCGTCGAGCAGACCGGCAACGATGAACATTTTAACTTGCAGCATTGGAACCATTTCTGGTTGACGCGCTGCGCCTTCCAGGAACTTGCCGCCCAACAGGCCGAAACCAATTGCGGTACCCAGTGCGCCCAGGCCGATCAACAGTGCAACAGCGATAGCGGTTAGACCAACTACAGTTTCCATCTTTCCTCCCGACTTTTACGTCGTATGGTTTAGGTTTTTAGATTAAAGCGGTAAAACAAAATCATTTTGCGACGCCCTCCCGCCGAAGCGAGAGGGGCACCAGACTCGCCGAGACGGGTCTTAGTGGTTCTCTTCGTGTGCCATCGACAAGTAAACGATGGTCAGCATCATGAAGATGAACGCTTGCAAGGTGATGATCAGGATGTGGAATACAGCCCACGCCCATTGCAGCACCACGCCCAGACCGCTAAGCCAAAGCAGGCCGCTGCCGAACATTACGGCGATCAGGATAAATACCAGTTCGCCAGCGTACATGTTGCCGAACAGACGCAGTGCCAGCGAGATAGGCTTGGCAATCAACGTCACGAATTCGAGCAGGAAGTTCACCGGAATCAGCAGCGCTTGAACAAAAATGTTCTTGCTGCCAAACGGGTGCAGGGTCAGTTCGCCGATGAAGCCGCCGATGCCCTTGATTTTGATGCTGTAGAAGATGATCAGCGCGAATACCGACAGGGCCATGCCCAGGGTAGCGTTTGGATCAGTCGTCGGTACGGCACGGAATGGGAAGTGCTCATCGCCTGTGATCAGGATGGCCAACTGAGGAATCCAGTCAACCGGGATCAAGTCGATGGCGTTCATCAGGAACACCCAAACGAAAATCGTCAGCGCCAGCGGTGCAATGACTGCACTGCGACCGTGGAAGCTGTCTTTGACGCTGCCATCAACGAATTCCACCAGCACTTCTACGAAGTTCTGCAGTGCGCCTGGTTGACCGGAAGTCGCCTTCTTGGCCGCCATGCGGAAAATAAGGATAAAGATCAGGCCTACAAACAGCGACCAGCCGAGGGTATCGACGTGGAATGCCCAAAAGCCCATTTCTTTAGCTTGTGCAGCAGTGTGAGCTAAGCCCCAGCCGCCATCAGGTAGCTGACCGAAGGTCAGGTTCTGTAAGTGGTGCTGGATATAGCCCGAAGCGGTTGTTTCTGCCATGGTTGCCTCAAACGCCCTAAGGTCTCGAAAGTGTTGTTCTCATTAGCAGGGGAGCGAACCAGCTGACCAGTTGGGTCAGCACGAAGACGCCGAAAACAGCTAGCGGCGCCAATGGCTTCACACCTGCAAACGTCAGCGCGAACAGCACTGCCGTCAAAATTAATTTGCCTGCCTCGCCAGCGTAAAACGACCGGACGATGGCTTGCGCTGCTCGAGCGCCGGAAAACCGGAAAGCCCTGTGAGCAAAATACACATTAGGTAGCAAAGCAATCAGGCCTCCACAGAGTCCTGAATACCCGGCGACGACTCCATGCCATTGCCAGAGCCCCAGAGCAGCCAGCAATAAAACGACAAATTGAGCCAGTAAAACCGGGAAAACCGCCAAGCGATGGAACGGCAAGCGGTTTGGCGTGCGGGTTTCCATCACATCTGCTCCTCAAAGGTCGGCTGCCAATAGAAAAAACTTGGCATAATTTGTGCCGACAAAATGCGCGCAGAGTATAGGGGCGCTTAAGCCCCTATTCAACTGTCAGGTAGTGATTTCCGACTACGCGCTACATAAGGAAATGTTTCAGCGGATGTGTGCAAGCACACCTTGGAGCTCATCCAGAGAATTGTAACCAATCACTAACTGGCCTTTTCCCTTCTTTCCGTGCCGGATCTGCACCGCAGAGCCTAGCCGCTCGGCCAGACGCTGTTCAAGGCGAGTAATGTCCGGATCAGCTTTAACCGGTTCAGCAGGTTCTTGTTTGCCACTTAACCACTGACGAACCAAGGCCTCGGTCTGACGCACTGTCAGACCGCGTGCGACAACGTGTCGCGCCCCTTCAACCTGTTGATTTTCCGGCAAACCCAGCAATGCCCGTGCATGACCCATTTCCAGGTCACCGTGGGACAACATGGTTTTGATGACTTCCGGCAAGGAAATCAATCGTAACAAATTAGCCACAGAAACTCGGGATTTACCCACTGCATCGGCCACTTGTTGCTGAGTTAACTGAAACTCTTGCTGCAAGCGCTGCAAAGCAATGGCTTCTTCAATCGGATTGAGGTCTTCACGCTGGATGTTTTCGATCAGCGCCATCGCAATCGCCGTTTCATCCGGCACATCACGCACCATCGCCGGGATGGTCTCTTTGCCAGCCTGCTGGCTAGCGCGCCAGCGGCGCTCACCCGCGATGATCTCAAAACGATTACCCGCAATCGGGCGAACCACGATCGGCTGCATGACCCCTTGGGCCTTGATCGAGTTCGCCAACTCTTCGAGTGCTTGCGGGTCCATGTCACGACGAGGCTGGTATTTGCCGCGCTGGATCAGATCCAGCGGCAAATGTTGCAGTTCGCTTTGATCAACCTTGACCGCTTGCTCTTCCAGCGAGCTGACCGTAGGACCACTCAGGAGTGCATCCAGTCCGCGTCCGAGACCTCGTTTCTTGACGGCCATAGGAATTCCTTAAATTGGCTGAGGAGTGCGGGAGGTGCGACGTTGACGACGAACCAACTCGCCCGCCAGGGCAAGGTAAGCAATCGCGCCACGGGAATTTTTGTCATACGCCAATGCAGGCATACCGTAGCTAGGGGCTTCGGCCAGACGAATGTTGCGCGGAATCACGGTGTCGTAAAGCTGTTCGCCAAAGTGCTCCTTGAGCTGGCCCGACACGTCATTCATCAAACTCAGGCGCGGGTCATACATGGTCCGCAGCAAGCCTTCGATCTTCAGGTTTGGGTTCAGCAGTTCAGCGATTCGCTTGATGTTATCCACAAGGTCGCTCAAACCTTCGAGCGCAAAATACTCGCACTGCATGGGGATAATTACCCCATCGGCAGCCACCAACGCGTTCAACGTCAGCATCGACAGCGACGGCGGGCAGTCGATCAGGATGTAATCGTAGCTTTCGCGAACCGGGGCCAACGCTGTACGCAGCCGGCTTTCCTTCATCTGCATTTCGAGCAGCACGACTTCAGCCGCGGTCAGATCGCGGTTAGCGGGCAACAGCTGGTAGCCACCGTGTTCAGAGAAGTGCATGGCCTGGGCCAGATCACATTCACCGATCAGCAGATCGTAAACCGAGTTCTCAAGACCGTGCTTATCCACACCGCTACCCATGGTGGCGTTGCCTTGTGGATCAAGGTCGATCAGCAGCACGCGGCGCTTGGTTGCAACCAGCGATGCTGCGAGGTTGATACAGGTGGTGGTTTTACCCACACCACCCTTTTGGTTCGCTATTGCGAATACCTTAGCCATTCTTGCTTGCGTTCCCAATCATGCCGTGCGGCGCAGTATCAGCAGATGGCGTTGGCCTTGGCAACCTGGAACGGTCAAGGCATGTTCGCCATCTAGACGAAAATCAGACGGCAATGCTACCAGCTCATCAGCCGGATGAACGCCCTTCATTGCCAACCAACGCGTTTCGCTGTCACCCAGGTGGCGCGTCCAATTGGTGAAATTCTCCATGCTGCTGAAAGCTCTGGACACAATTCCATTGAACGCCAACTCGGGTTGATATTCTTCGACACGACTGTGGATAACTTGGAGGTTGTCCAACTTGAGTTCGAGTTTTACCTGGGTCAGAAAACGCGTTTTCTTGCCATTGCTGTCCAGGCAGGTGACCTGGGACTCAGGAAACAGTATCGCCAGCGGAATACCTGGCATACCGCCACCGCTGCCTACATCCAGCCAACGACCGTTTTCCACAAAAGACATCACGCTCAAACTGTCGAGCAAGTGGCGCGAAACCATTTCGTCCGGGTTACGCACAGCCGTGAGGTTGTAAGCCTTGTTCCATTTGATTAACAGGGCCAGATAACCCAGCAATTGTTGGTGCTGGGTTTCAGTCAAATTCACGCCCAATTGGCGTGCACCTGTGGATAACTCTTCGGCGTGTTGTGCAGTGACCAGCGAACTCAAGCGTTTTGCTCCAACTTGCGGCCAGCGCCGCGTTTTTTCAGGTGAATCATCAACAGGGAAATCGCTGCCGGCGTAACACCGGGAATGCGCGAAGCTTGGCCCAGCGTCTCGGGACGCGTAGCACCCAGCTTGCTTTGAATCTCTTTCGACAACCCGGAAATGTTTGTGTAATCGATATCCACAGGCAGTTTGGTGTTTTCGCTAGCCCGCAGACGTGCGATCTCGTCTTGCTGACGGTCGATGTAACCGGCGTACTTGGTTTTGATCTCGACTTGCTCAGCAACCAGAGGATCGGTTGCACCCTCACCCGTCACTTCAATCAAGCCGACGTAGTCGATTTCTGGACGGGTCAGCAGGCTGAGCAAATTGTATTCGTGGGTCAACGGCGTCCCAAATTTGGCAGCCACCGCGTCGCCCTGCTCGGTGCCTGGACGAATCCAGGTTGATTTCAAACGCTGCTCTTCCAGCGCAATGCTTTCTCGCTTGGTACAAAACGCAGCCCAACGGGCGTCATCGACCAAACCAAGCTCGCGACCCTTTTCGGTCAAGCGCATATCGGCGTTGTCTTCACGCAAGATCAGGCGATATTCAGCACGGGAAGTGAACATCCGGTACGGCTCTTGAGTCCCCAGTGTGATCAAGTCGTCAACCAACACACCGATGTACGCCTCATCACGGCGAGGGCACCAGCTTTCCCTGCCTTGTGAAAGCAAGGCAGCGTTGGTGCCTGCGAGTAAACCTTGAGCGCCCGCTTCTTCGTATCCCGTGGTGCCGTTGATTTGCCCAGCAAAGAACAAACCACCAATCACCTTGGTTTCGAGGCTGTATTTCAAGTCTCTCGGATCGAAATAGTCGTATTCGATGGCATAGCCAGGACGCACGATGTGAGCGTTTTCCATCCCGCGTATCGATTGCACGATTTGCAGCTGAACATCGAAAGGTAACGACGTCGAAATACCGTTCGGATAGAGCTCATGGGTGTTCAAGCCTTCTGGCTCGATAAACACCTGATGGCTTTCCTTGTCAGCAAAGCGATGAATTTTGTCTTCAATCGAAGGGCAATAACGCGGGCCAATACCTTCAATCACACCTGAGTACATCGGTGAGCGATCGAGGTTGGACGCAATTATTTCGTGGGTGCGGGCGTTGGTGTGGGTGATCCAGCAACTGACCTGAGCAGGATGCTGCTCCTTGTTGCCCATGAATGACATCACTGGAATCGGCGTATCGCCGGGCTGTTCAGTCATCACTGAGAAGTCAACCGAACGACCATCAATACGCGGCGGAGTCCCGGTTTTCAAACGCCCCACTCGCAGAGGTAATTCACGCAGACGTTGAGCCAGAGCAATCGAGGGAGGATCGCCGGCGCGACCGCCCGAATAGTTCTGCATGCCAATGTGGATAAGTCCGCCCAGGAAAGTACCTGTGGTTAAAACCACAGCATCGGCCATGAAGCGCAGGCCCATTTGGGTGACAACACCCCTTACTTGATCCTGTTCAACAATCAGGTCATCAGCAGCTTGTTGAAATATCCACAGGTTGGGCTGGTTTTCCAGAATTTCGCGCACAGCCGCTTTGTAGAGAATGCGGTCAGCCTGTGCACGAGTTGCCCGTACTGCGGGGCCTTTACGCCCGTTGAGTACGCGGAACTGGATACCGCCTTTATCGGTAGCAATAGCCATCGCGCCGCCGAGGGCGTCGATTTCTTTAACCAGATGGCTTTTACCAATCCCGCCAATTGCAGGATTGCAGCTCATTTGCCCGAGGGTTTCCACGTTGTGGGTCAACAGCAGGGTTTTTACGCCCATGCGTGCTGAAGCAAGTGCAGCCTCGGTTCCGGCGTGACCGCCGCCGATGACGATCACTGCAAAACGGGAAGGGAAATTCACCACGCACCTCGTGCCTGTTACTAGGGGTTTTTAGATAGACCGCAAAGTATAGGGACTTCGCCCTTCTTAAAGAACCCTTTGCACAAAATTTAACCAGCTTGTGGATAAGGCAAGATAGATAAATAAATAGAGAAGAAATTTATAAAGCTTTGTTTTTATGTTTATTTCTACTGAGGCACCTTTCTGTGGATAGATTGCTACACCCCTTTATTTACGCTATGTACAGAGATTCAAAAGTCTGTGGTCATGTGCCAATAAGGGCCGTGAATAAGTGCTTTAAGCCTGTGGGTAAAACAGGCTGTTATCCACAGGGGTGGTTATCTTCAGTTTTCAGGCCTACTTACCCACTGAGCTAAAGGGCAGTTATACACAGACCTTATTCAACGTAAAGCGAGGTTTTAAGCCAATAAACAGGCAGCCGAAAACTGCGCCAGCGAGTCATTCACTGAACGCAGAGCGCGTTTATGCGATGAACGGCCTCGTCAAATGCGCTTACTCAAGCCAATTGAGTGAGCCGCAAGGTGAGAAGTGAAGCCTGTGGGTAATTCCAATGGCGGCCAGAAATCGTTCATCGTGTGAAGTCACGATCAAGGTGCCTGTGTAGTGATTGAGCATTGATTCCAGCGCTTGAATGGAGGGTAAATCCAAGTGATTCGCGGGCTCATCGAGCATCAGCAGTTGGCTCGGTTGTGAGGCATAAAACACACAAGCCATTGCAGCTTTTAACTGCTCTCCCCCACTAAGTTGTTCACAGGGAAGGTGTATCAACCCTGCTCCCAAGCCTAATTGTGCCAATCGTGTTCTTAATTCACCTTCATTCAACTCCCGATTGACGGCGCGTAGCTGATCAAAAATTGATCTTTCAGATTTTAAAAGGGCGAGACGCTGATCCAGAAACGCCATGCTGACGAATGTTTGGCAGTCCCCCGAAACAACGGGCAGTTCACCTGCCAGAACCTTGAGTAAAGTTGACTTCCCACACCCATTAGGCCCCGTCAGCGCAATTCGCTGACCTTTAGTGAGTGTCAGGTTGATTGGTCTGTTGTTCCCAAAAGGCAGGCGAAGATCAGTCAATTGGGCAATAAGTAAGGGTGTGCTCGGGTTGTTTTGAGGCGGGTACACAACGATGGGCTGCTGTTCTTCTACGTGACGCGCAGCGGCTCTTACTTGTTCAGTCAGTACCGCGCGCGCTGTGTCTTGCTGAACACGTAATTTGCCACTGCTGTTCTGGCTTCGCTGCTTTTGCCGGTCGATGAGGATTTTGGCCTGGTTCGCATGGCTTGCTTGCTTGTTGCCTCTGGCTTGTTTGCGTTCTAGCCTCTCTCGTTGCGCGCTTAAGGTGCGTTCTTCACGCTGGCGTTCAACTTTCGCCTGTGTGAGTTGCTGTTGAGCAGCACGTTGCTGCTGCATTTTTTCGTGTGCATAACTCGAATAGCCACCGCTATAGCGACTGATTCCAAGAGACGATAGCTCAACGATGTTCTGCATCTGCTCCAGCAAATTACGGTCGTGGCTGATCACCAGCAAACCACTGGGCCATTGTTTGAGTTGCTGATGCAGGGCGTGGCGGTGTTCGCTGTCCAAGTGATTGGTGGGTTCATCCAGAATCAACAGATCAGCATTGGATAAAAAGGCGCCCATGAGAGCAACGCGCATGGCTTCGCCGCCACTCAAGGCACACGCCGGTGTAGCAAGCGTCAGATGACATAGGTGCTGCAGGGCCAAAGCATCCAGCAACTGCTGGCGGATGTTCCACTGATCACCTACAAGATCGAAGTCAGTTTGTTCGAAGCTGCCCAGCTCTATGCGTTCGAGCGCTTCAATGACGGGTTTCATACCCAGAAGGTCGGCAACGGTATGGGTCGGGTCGGGGCTGACGTGTTGGGCCAGATAAAATACCCGGCCATTACGTAAGCAACGTCCAGACGAAGGGAAGATATCCCCAGCAATCAACCGCGCCAATACACTTTTACCCACACCATTGCGGCCAACCAGCCCGGTGAGGCGCTGATCAAGACGCAAATTGAGGTCAGTGAATAACGGACTGCCATCCGGCAGATGATAAGAAGCGTTTTCCAGCGTCACATAGGTGGCGTGAGTCATATGCACTCCAAAGATGCCCAGAACTGCCCCTGCTGTGAGGGGGATGAGAACTGGCCGCTAACATCGCGGCGGCATCAATTGCGCATTGGACTAACACCTCGTGTGGGAATGTGGATAACCAGCCATAGGCTGCGATGTTTAGAACAACCGCAGCCTATGGCTGTGCAGAGTTCTGTGCTGGTGGGTTATTTACCAATACAGAAACTGGAGAAAATACGTCCCAGCAAGTCATCGGAGCTAAATGCGCCGGTAATCTCGCCAAGTGAATGCTGAGCTTGGCGCAAGTCTTCCGCCAGCAGCTCTCCTGCACCCGCCAAGGTTAATTGCGTGCGTCCGTGTTCAAGGGCTGCGCTGGCGTGACTTAGTGCCTCCAGATGGCGGCGGCGTGCACTGAAGCTGCTTTCCGAGGTTTGTTCGTAGCCCATGCAGGCTTTGAGATGCTCGCGCAGCAATTCCAACCCATTACCGTCATCTGCCGATCGGGCACTCAGACTAATAGTCACATGGCCATCTTCGCTGACTTCCAGACGAATGGCTTCGCCGGTGAGGTCTGCTTTGTTGCGAATCAAGGTCACTTTAGCCGGGTCAGGGCGTTGTTCCAGAAATTCAGGCCATAGCGCAAACGGATCATCCGCTTCTGGGGCTGTCGCGTCGACTACCAACAACACGCGATCAGCTTCGCCAATGGCCTTGAGTGCCCGTTGCACACCTATTTTTTCAACCTGATCGTCGGTATCGCGCAGACCTGCTGTATCGACGACGTGCAGCGGCATGCCATCAATGTGGATATGTTCACGCAACACATCGCGGGTAGTGCCAGCAATTTCAGTCACGATAGCGGCTTCACGTCCGGCCAACGCATTGAGCAAGCTTGATTTGCCCGCATTAGGACGTCCGGCAATGACTACAGTCATACCGTCACGCAGCAATGCACCTTGCCCGGCTTCGCGCATAACAGTGGATAACTCTTCACGAACCTTATCCAGCATGCCGAGTACGTGGCCATCAGCCAGGAAGTCGATTTCCTCCTCCGGGAAATCAATGGCCGCTTCAACGTAGATACGCAAACCGATCAGTTGCTCGGTCAAGTTATGCACACGTTGCGAAAAAGCGCCCTGCAAAGAACGTAATGCGTTACGCGCAGCCTGTGCAGAACTAGCCTCAATCAGGTCGGCAATAGCTTCTGCTTGAGCCAAATCGAGTTTGTCATTTAAAAATGCACGTTCGCTGAACTCCCCCGGCCTCGCCAAGCGGCAACCCAGCTGGATGCAACGCTGTAGCAGCATATCGAGCACGATGGGCCCGCCGTGGCCTTGCAGCTCCAACACGTCTTCGCCGGTAAACGAGTTGGGCCCGGGAAAGTACAGTGCGATGCCTTCGTCCAGTACTTCGCGGTTTTCGCCATAAAACGGGCCGTAGTGGGCGTAACGCGGTTTTAGTTCGCGTTCGGTGAATGCTTGCGCAGCCAAGCCTGCGAGCGGGCCCGAAATACGCACAATACCCACACCACCACGCCCTTGGGCGGTCGCCACTGCGGCGATAGTTTGTGCCGGAACACTCATAAAACAGGCCTCAAAACAAAAAGTGACAGATAGCAAAACGCCCCACTAGGGGGCGTTTTGAGTGGTGCTCACCAGAGTAAGTTACTCAGCTGCTTTTTTGGTAGCGGCTTCAACTTTACGGGTGATGTACCACTGTTGGGCGATGGACAGGCAGTTGTTCACTACCCAGTACAGCACCAGACCAGCCGGGAACCACAGGAAGAAGAAGGTGAAGATGATTGGCATCAGCTTCATTACCTTGGCCTGCATCGGATCCGGAGGTGTTGGGTTCAGACGCTGCTGGATGAACATGGTTGCGCCCATGATGATCGGCAGAATGAAGAACGGGTCTTTGATCGACAGGTCGGTAATCCAGAGCATGAACGGCGCTTGGCGCATTTCAACACTTTCCAGAAGTACCCAGTACAAGGACAGGAAGACCGGCATCTGCACCAGAATCGGCAAGCAGCCGCCCAGTGGATTGATCTTCTCTTTCTTGTACAGCTCCATCATCGCTTGCGACATTTTCTGGCGGTCATCACCGAACTGCTCTTTCAGAGCAGCCAGTTTTGGTGCCACGGCGCGCATGCGAGCCATCGACTTGTAGCTGGCCGCCGACAGAGGGAAGAAGATCCCTTTGATCAGCATGGTCAGGAAGATAATCGACCAGCCCCAGTTACCAACCAGGCTGTGGATATGTTGCAGCAGCCAGAAAATAGGCTGGGCAATGAACCACAGAATGCCGTAATCGACTGTCAGTTCCAGACCTGGGGATAACTCTTTGAGAACACCCTGGCTTTTAGGACCGGCATACAAGGTAGCGCTGGTTTCAGCTGTTTTGCCCGGTTCAACCGTCAAGGTTGGGCCAGTAAAACCGATGATGTAGTTGCCTTGGTTGTCTTTGCGGGTCTGAACGACGTTGTTATCGCCTTTCTGTGGAATCCACGCTGTCACAAAGTAGTGTTGCAACCAAGCAACCCAGCCACCTTGAACTGTTTCTTTCAGCTGGCCCTTGTCGATATCTTTCATCGACACTTTTTTATACGGCTCTGCACTTGTCCACAGGGCTGCGCCCAAGTAAGTCGCAGTGCCAGTGGCGGTGCTGGAAGAAGGATCGGAGCTGGCGTCACGCTTCAATTGCGCGAACAGGTTGCCGTTCCACGGCTTGCTGCTCTCGTTATCAATCAAATAAGTGACTTTTACATCGTACAGACCGCGCTTAAGGGTAAAGCGCTTGATGTAATTGACCCCGTTTTCGCTGAATTTCAAATCAACGACAACCTGATCCTGGCCAGGAGCCAGTTCGTAGGTCTTTTTATCGCTGCTGAAAATCGGACGACCGGCTGAACGAGCGTCCGGACCATCAACGCCAGTCAGACCGCTTTGGGCCAGATAGGTACGTTCGTTGCCGTTATCGAACAACTGGAAAGGAACATCCGGATGGTCTTGGCGACGTGGGTACAGCGGCAGACGCAACTGGGCAATGTCGCCACCCTGTGGATCAATCGCGATATCCAGAACATCGGTTTTTACGTGGATAAGATCTTTGCTTGCAGCTACCGGTGTTTCAGTCGGAGTGCTGGTATCCGTTGTTGCGCTAGGCACATCGGCGCTGTTCGAAGCGCTGTTACCTGAAACCGTATCGGGCAAAGCCGGTGCGGTGGTGCTGCTGGCTGCAACATTCTGAGTCGGCAGGGCAGCTTGGCCGTAGTCCTGGTTCCATTTGAGAACCATAACGTAGGACACGACTGCCAGGGCGACGATCAGGATCGTGCGTTTAATATCCATGATTACTCGGCCATCAAGAAGAACGGGAGGTAGGGATAGGTGGAACCGGGTCATAACCACCGGGATTCCACGGGTGACAGCGACCTAAACGACGAAAGGTCAGCCAGCCGCCGCGAAGAACGCCATGATTTTCGATGGCTTCCAACGCGTAGCAGGAACAACTGGGGTAGAAACGGCAGTGGCTGGCCATCAAAGGACTAATGGCATAGCGATAAAACTGGATCGGAACGAGTGCCAGTTTACGCATCAGGACTGCCTACCCCTACAGTTTCGGTTTTAACCGCTGGAACTGGCGTGTTACGGGCCAGACGCTTCCAGAGTTTGCCGAAATGCTGAATCAATTCGGGGTTCTCTACGTCACCCAAACCTTTGCGCGCGACGATAACGATATCCCAACCAACCAGTAAATCCTGGTGGAGACGAAACGATTCACGCATCAAACGCTTAAGGCGATTGCGCTCAACGGAGAGCTTTACGCTCTTTTTACCGATCACTAACCCCAGGCGGGGGTGATCTAGATCGTTGCTGCGCGCAAGGAGCAGGAGATTTTTCCCCGGTACCTTGCCGGTGGGGGAGTCAAAGACTGCCTTGAAATGTCGGGGAGTGAGTAACCGCTTTTCCCGACTGAAGTCCTGACTCACCACCATTGTCCGATTATCAAACTGCCAGACGTGCACGGCCTTTGGCGCGGCGACGCGACAGGACGGCACGGCCGTTTTTGGTTGCCATGCGAGCACGGAAACCGTGAGTGCGGGCGCGTTTGATAGTGCTTGGTTGGAAAGTACGTTTCATGTCGTGCTACCTGATTCGTCCACAACGGGCCGGAATGGCCCCCGTTTTAAGAGACCGGCGATTCTAGAGAAAGCAAGCCAATAGGTCAATTTCCAACCAACGTTTACTGCTAAATAGATGTTTGCCTGTTTACATCGCCTTTGAACGGCCAGCTATAGAAATAAAAAGAACGAAGTATTTAAAGCTCTTTTAAAGATGTAACTACTCTTAGAGATGCCACCTTCTGTGGATAACTAAGCCCAGCCCTTCTGGATCAAGCCTTTCAGAGATTGAAAAGGTTGTCCACAAGCCGTGCTCTGCCTGTGCTACACCCTCGGATAAGCTGTGGGTGAAAGGCTGTTTTATCCACAGGCGAGTTACCCACAGACTTTCTACCCCACTTGTGCAACGAGCTTAGGCCCGCTTATCCACAGAGCTTATGCACATACCATTTGTCGCTTTGTTTACCGGCCAGAGCTTGATTGCTCCTTATAGACAAGCACCCACATGTGGATAAGTGGGCGAGTGGTCGCTACAATGGCGCCTGTTTTTGCCTCACCGGCTTTCAACTTAGGGGATATCCGTGTCAGTGGAACTTTGGCAGCAGTGCGTAGAACTTTTGCGCGATGAGCTGCCTGCCCAGCAATTCAACACCTGGATCCGTCCACTACAGGTCGAAGCCGAAGGCGACGAGTTGCGCGTGTATGCACCCAACCGATTCGTGCTTGATTGGGTCAACGAAAAGTACCTGAGTCGTTTGCTTGAACTATTGAATGAGCACAGCAATGGCATGGCGCCTGCGTTGTCCTTATTAATAGGCAGCAAACGCAGCTCGGCACCTCGTGCGGCACCCAACGCGCCATTGGCCGCAGCCGCTTCTCAACAGCAAGCGGCTGCTCCTGCAGCACCTAGCGCAATGACTACGCCTGCAGCGGCCCCTAAACAGGCGGCCCAAGCGAGCGAAGAGCCTTCGCGTGCCAGCTTCGATCCAATGGCGGGCGCCAGCTCGCAACAAGCACCTGTGCGCGCTGAGCAGCGCACGGTTCAAGTAGAGGGTGCGCTCAAGCACACCAGCTACCTGAACCGCACCTTTACCTTCGAAAACTTTGTTGAGGGTAAGTCCAACCAACTGGCCCGCGCTGCTGCGTGGCAAGTAGCGGACAACCCAAAACACGGCTACAACCCGCTCTTTCTTTATGGCGGCGTTGGTTTGGGTAAAACCCACTTGATGCACGCTGTGGGTAACCACCTGCTGAAGAAAAACCCGAATGCCAAGGTTGTTTACCTGCATTCCGAGCGTTTTGTAGCGGACATGGTCAAGGCCTTGCAGCTCAATGCCATCAACGAGTTCAAGCGTTTCTACCGTTCGGTAGACGCCTTGCTCATCGATGATATTCAGTTCTTTGCACGCAAAGAGCGGTCTCAGGAAGAGTTTTTCCACACCTTCAACGCCCTGCTTGAAGGCGGTCAGCAAGTGATTCTGACCAGCGACCGTTACCCAAAAGAGATTGAAGGCCTTGAAGAGCGCCTCAAATCACGTTTCGGCTGGGGGCTGACGGTTGCCGTCGAGCCACCGGAGCTAGAAACCCGTGTCGCAATCCTGATGAAGAAGGCCGATCAGGCCAAGGTCGACCTGCCTCACGATGCCGCCTTCTTTATTGCCCAACGCATTCGTTCTAACGTGCGTGAGCTTGAAGGCGCGCTCAAGCGCGTAATTGCTCACTCGCACTTTATGGGGCGCGATATCACCATCGAGTTGATTCGCGAATCCCTTAAAGACCTGCTGGCGCTGCAAGACAAGCTGGTCTCTGTGGATAACATTCAGCGCACCGTGGCTGAGTACTACAAGATCAAAATTTCGGATCTGCTTTCCAAGCGCCGCTCGCGCTCGGTTGCGCGGCCACGTCAGGTCGCTATGGCACTGTCCAAAGAACTGACCAACCATAGCTTGCCGGAAATCGGCGATGTGTTTGGCGGTCGCGACCACACGACGGTCTTGCACGCATGTCGCAAGATCAACGAACTCAAGGAATCCGACGCGGACATCCGCGAGGACTACAAGAACCTGCTGCGCACACTGACAACCTGATGACACCAACGCAGCTTATTAAGGCAAGGGACTAGACCATGCATTTCACCATTCAACGCGAAGCCCTGTTGAAACCCCTGCAACTGGTCGCCGGCGTTGTTGAACGCCGCCAGACCTTGCCGGTATTGTCCAACGTGCTGTTGGTTGTCGAAGGCCAGCAATTGTCGCTGACCGGTACAGACCTTGAAGTCGAGCTGGTCGGTCGCGTTCAGCTTGAAGAACCCGCTGAACCGGGCGAGATCACCGTACCTGCGCGCAAGCTGATGGATATCTGCAAAAGCCTGCCTAACGATGCCTTGATTGATATCAAGCTCGATGACCAGAAACTGGTCGTCAAAGCAGGCCGTAGCCGTTTCACACTGTCAACTTTGCCAGCTAACGATTTCCCGACGGTTGAAGAAGGCCCGGGTTCGCTGACGTGCAACCTGCAGCAAAGCAAACTGCGCCGTTTGATCGAGCGCACAAGCTTTGCAATGGCCCAGCAGGACGTTCGTTACTACCTCAACGGCATGCTGCTTGAAGTGTCTGCCGGTATCATTCGCGCGGTGGCTACCGACGGACACCGTCTGGCCATGTGCTCGATGAAAGCCGATATCGGTCAGCCAGATCGCCATCAAGTGATCGTGCCGCGTAAGGGTATTCTTGAACTAGCGCGTTTACTGACCGAGCCAGACGGCGAAGTGAGCATCGTTTTGGGCGCGCACCACATTCGTGCTACCACCGGTGAGTTCACGTTCACGTCCAAATTGGTTGACGGCAAATTCCCGGATTACGAGCGTGTGCTGCCTAAAGGTGGCGACAAGACCGTTATCGGTGATCGTCAGGCTCTGCGTGAAGCGTTCAGCCGTACCGCCATTTTGTCCAACGAGAAATACCGCGGCATTCGTCTGCAACTGGCCAACGGCCAACTGAAAATCCAGGCTAACAACCCGGAACAGGAAGAAGCCGAAGAAGAAGTGGGCGTTGACTACAACGGCGACTCGCTTGAGATCGGCTTTAACGTGAGCTACTTGCTGGACGTGTTGGGTGTGATGACCACTGAACAAGTGCGTCTGATCCTGTCGGACTCCAACAGCAGTGCCTTGGTGCAAGAGTCGGACAACGACGACTCGGCCTACGTTGTTATGCCGATGCGTCTGTAACTTATGCACAGCCCAAGCTAGATGTCCCTCAGTCGTGTCACAGTCACCGCGGTGCGCAACCTGCACCCGGTGACCTTCTCCCCTTCCCCTCGCATCAATATTCTGTACGGCGCCAACGGCAGCGGAAAAACCAGCGTGCTCGAAGCCATCCACTTGCTTGGGCTAGCGCGCTCGTTTCGCAGTGTGAGACTCAACCCTGTCATTCAGCATGAACAACAGAGTTGTACCGTTTTTGGCCAGGTTGAACTGGCCGAGGGCGGCCACAGTGCCTTAGGGATATCGCGGGACAGGCAAGGGGAGTTTCAAATTCGTATCGACGGCCAAAATGCGCGCAGTGCTGCGCAACTGGCTGAGATACTCCCGCTTCAATTGATCAACCCAGACAGCTTTCGTCTGCTGGAAGGCGCCCCAAAGATTCGTAGGCAGTTTCTCGATTGGGGAGTGTTCCACGTCGAGCCACGCTTCATGTCGACTTGGCAGCGGCTACAGAAGGCCCTGCGGCAGCGGAACTCATGGCTGCGGCATGGTACACTCGACGCCGTTTCACAAGCGGCCTGGGACCGGGAACTGTGTCTGGCCAGTGCTGAAATTGATGAATACCGCCGCGCCTATATCAAAGCCTTGAAACCAGTCTTTGAGCAGACCTTAAGTGAGTTACTAGAACTCGAAGGGTTAACGCTGAGTTATTACCGTGGTTGGGATAAAGACCGTGAGCTGAGTGCTGTACTCGCCGCGTCTGTCCACCGGGACCAGCAAATGGGGCATACCCAGGCCGGGCCACAACGTGCTGATTTGCGCCTTAAATTAGGCGCTCATAACGCCGCAGAGATTTTATCGCGGGGGCAGCAAAAGTTAGTGGTCTGTGCATTGCGCATTGCTCAAGGGCACTTGGTCAGCCAAGCCCGGCGCGGGCAATGTATTTATCTGGTGGACGATTTGCCGTCTGAGCTGGACGAGCAGCATCGCCACGCACTGTGTCGCTTGTTGGAAGACTTACGCTGCCAGGTGTTTATCACCTGTGTAGATCACGAATTATTGAGGGAAGGCTGGCAGACGGAAACGCCAGTTGCGCTGTTCCACGTGGAACAGGGCTGTATCACCCAGACCCACGACCATCGGGAGTGAAGGCATTGAGCGAAGAAAATACGTACGACTCAACGAGCATTAAAGTGCTGAAAGGCCTGGATGCCGTACGCAAACGTCCCGGTATGTACATTGGTGACACCGACGATGGCAGCGGTCTGCACCACATGGTGTTCGAAGTGGTCGACAACTCCATCGACGAAGCACTGGCTGGCCATTGCGACGACATCACCATCACCATCCACCCGGACGAATCCATCACCGTGCGCGACAACGGTCGTGGCATCCCGGTAGATGTGCACAAAGAAGAAGGCGTTTCGGCAGCTGAGGTCATCATGACCGTGCTGCACGCCGGCGGTAAGTTCGATGACAACTCTTACAAAGTGTCCGGCGGTCTGCACGGTGTAGGTGTGTCGGTTGTGAACGCCCTGTCCGAACTGCTGGTTCTGACCGTTCGCCGTAGCGGCAAGATCTGGGAACAGACTTACGTTCATGGTGTACCTCAGGCGCCGATGGCCATCGTTGGCGAAAGCGAGACCACGGGTACACAGATTCACTTCAAGCCTTCGGCTGAGACCTTCAAGAACATCCACTTTAGCTGGGACATTCTGGCCAAGCGGATTCGTGAACTGTCCTTCCTTAACTCCGGTGTTGGCATCGTCCTCAAGGACGAGCGCAGCGGTAAAGAAGAGCTGTTCAAGTACGAAGGCGGTTTGCGTGCGTTCGTTGATTACTTGAACACCAACAAGACGCCGGTCAACGAAGTGTTCCACTTCAGCGTTCAGCGCGAAGACGGTATCGGCGTAGAAATCGCTTTGCAGTGGAACGACAGCTTCAACGAGAACCTGTTGTGCTTCACCAACAACATTCCACAGCGTGATGGTGGTACGCACTTGGTGGGCTTCCGCTCTGCCCTGACGCGTAACCTCAACACCTACATCGAAGCTGAAGGCCTGGCCAAGAAGCACAAAGTAGCCACCACCGGTGATGACGCCCGTGAAGGCTTGACCGCGATTATTTCGGTGAAAGTGCCTGATCCTAAGTTCAGCTCCCAGACCAAAGACAAGCTGGTTTCTTCCGAAGTGAAGACCGCTGTTGAGCAGGAAATGGGCAAGTTCTTCTCTGACTTCTTGCTGGAACACCCGAACGAAGCCAAGTTGATTGTTGGCAAGATGATCGACGCAGCACGTGCCCGTGAAGCAGCACGTAAAGCCCGCGAGATGACCCGCCGTAAAGGCGCGCTGGATATCGCAGGCTTGCCGGGCAAACTGGCTGACTGCCAGGAAAAAGACCCAGCACTGTCCGAACTGTACCTAGTGGAAGGTGACTCTGCTGGCGGCTCCGCCAAGCAGGGACGTAACCGCCGTACCCAAGCGATCCTGCCGTTGAAGGGTAAAATCCTCAACGTTGAGAAGGCTCGTTTCGACAAGATGATCTCTTCGCAAGAAGTGGGCACCTTGATCACTGCACTGGGTTGCGGCATTGGTCGCGACGAGTACAACATCGAAAAACTGCGCTATCACAACATCATCATCATGACCGATGCCGACGTTGACGGTTCGCACATCCGTACGTTGCTCCTGACTTTCTTCTTCCGTCAGTTGCCGGAGCTGATTGAGCGTGGCTACATCTACATCGCTCAGCCACCGTTGTACAAAGTGAAAAAAGGCAAGCAAGAGCAATACATCAAAGACGACGACGCCATGGAAGAGTACATGACGCAGTCGGCCCTTGAAGATGCCAGCCTGCACTTGAACGACGAAGCACCGGGTATTTCCGGTGAGGCGTTGGAGCGTCTGGTGTACGACTTCCGCATGGTGATGAAAACCCTCAAGCGCTTGTCGCGGCTGTACCCACAGGAACTGACCGAGCACTTCATCTACCTACCAGCCGTGACCCTTGAGCAATTGGGTGATCACGCGGCCATGCAAGAGTGGATGACCAAGTACGAAGCGCGTCTGCGTCTGGTTGAGAAGTCTGGCCTGGTGTACAAAGCCAGCCTGCGTGAAGACCGTGAACGTAATGTGTGGTTGCCAGAGGTCGAACTGATCTCCCACGGCCACTCGACGTTCATCACCTTCAACCGCGACTTCTTCGGCAGTAACGACTACAAAACAGTCGTAACCTTGGGCGCACAATTGAGCACCCTGCTCGATGAAGGCGCATACATTCAGCGTGGCGAGCGCCGTAAGCTTGTTACCGAGTTCAAGGAAGCACTGGACTGGTTGATGGCTGAAAGCACCAAGCGTCACACCATCCAACGCTACAAAGGTCTGGGCGAAATGAACCCCGACCAGCTCTGGGAAACCACAATGGACCCAAGCCAGCGTCGTATGTTGAAAGTCACCATCGAAGATGCGATCGGCGCCGACCAGATCTTCAACACCTTGATGGGCGATGCAGTAGAACCGCGTCGCGACTTCATCGAGAGCAACGCTCTGGCAGTGTCCAACCTGGACTTCTAATGCGGGTGTAGCACTCAACTAAAAAGGCCAACGCTCAGCGTTGGCCTTTTTTATGGGCGTGAATTAAGCAAGATCAGAACTGCCAGCTCAGATTAAGTCCTACGCCGTGAGTGTTCTCTTTACTGTTCAGGTGGCCGTTGTAGTCTAGATCCACTCGAGTGGCCTGCCCTAGCTTGACTCCGACCCGGGCTCCAACGACGGCGGTATTACGCGCCAATGAAACGCTTTGAACGCTGAAATCTGTGTTGCCACTCACAAAACTCAGGTCTTGTTTGGAATGCACCGGGTTGAGGTTGTGCTGCCAGCCGAGATGCCCTGACAGATCAATCTGCTGATTGGCAGTTAAGGTGAGGGTTTTGGCTGCTCGCACGCCCAAGGTCGTTAGTACGGCTTCGCGTGTATCGCTATTACCTGTGAGTGCCGCTACTCCGCCCTTCTCATGAAAGCGGTCACTTCTCACATTTACGTAAGCCAGATTGGCGAAAGGTTCGAGTGCCATCGGTTGCAGCTCTACGTGATAGGCGGCTTCGGTAAAAATTTGCCCGGTTTTTGCGTCGCGTTTGGTTTTTTGCTTGGCGTCTATGTCGGCAAACTGCACATCACGTTTCACGTCGATGCGGCTCCAGCTATATGACCCGCCCACGCTCAAACGCAGAGAACCCGCTTCGTGCCCCAAATACGTGCCCAAGTGGTAGCTGTTAGTTGAGGCTGACGAATGAGTCCCGCCACCCATGTTCAAGGCGCTGTTGCTGTAACCGGTAAAGATACCCAAACGGCTCGCTTCGCTGATCAAGCCATCCACCCCGGCCAACAACCCGCTCAATGATGTGGTGTAGTTGGCATACGATGAGCCAGTGTCGGTTTTACCCCAGCCCCCCAGTGCTTTAACCCATACGTTGTTCTGGCCCGCAGGTTCGTCGTTGGCGGTGTACACATCTGGCTGGCGCAAACGGTCGCCTACCGCGTCACGTAAGTAGTGACTTTCGTTGATGAGTTGCGTGGCCACCGCTGGATGGAGTTCACCACTGAGGCTCTTGAATGCGTGTCGGGCGCTCGCAACCGAAGGTGACAGCAACAGGCTTTCATACAGCGTGTTGCCTGCCACTAATTGTTCTGCCGCCGTGGCGACGGCGCGCTGGTTAGGGGTTTGCGCCACGCTGGCAAAGGACGTGGCATTGCGCTCAATGTTCAGCTCCACATCATTGGCCGAGTAGTTGAGATGGCCGCCGATAAATACGTAATTGGGCAGCACCTCGTCAAAGTGCCCTTGAACACCCTCACCGGCGTGCAGGATGTTGAACTGTCGCCCCAGTAAGCTTTTGGCCTGTTGGTGGCTAAGCAGTGCGGGATTGTTCTCTAGTGCAAGCATCACAGTGCCGCCTTTGATCAAGGCCTTTGCGCCCGCCACAATCCGGTCACTGTGGCTTGTGGATAACTCCACGGCATAGTTCGAATCTTTCTCAAAGGTCACGTCCCCGGCCACTTGCAAGGTGCCGATAGAGTTGCCCGGTGCTACCGTGCTCCCACGGCGAGCAGTTAGCTCTGCCACCAGGCCGTTGCCCCCCAACGTACCTCCGTTATTGACGATAACGGCCGATCTGAGTGAACCATTCACGGCCAACCGCCCTTGATTGATCAAGGTGGGGCCGCTGTAAGTGTTGGCGCCAGTCAATACCAAGGTTCCAATGCCTTGTTTGGTTAAACCGCCATGACCGGAAATGTCGTTGCGCCATACATCAAACGAGCAGTGAGTGTGTGTGCAACGCCGCTCTGTGAAGGTGCCTGCATCGATAAGGGTACCGATGCCCGGTAAATCCGCTACAAACTGACCTGTGCCGTAGGAGCCTTCGATACGCAGCGGCTGTGGAATATCACTGTCGGCGATAAACATGGCTGGGCCGTCGATGGCTTTTTTAAGGTTGATCATCCCCCAGCCGTACAACTCGTCGATACCAGGATCTCCCAAGTCGGTTGCAGTTGCTTTGAGGGTGCTGGCTACTTGCCCGCCTGTCATATACGGGAAGCGCTCCATCAGCACCGCAGTTGCGCCCGCCACATGGGGCGCAGCCATTGAGGTTCCGTTGTAAAACGCATACCCAGTGGCCACGTTATCTAACTGAGTGCCACTAACGATGGAGCTGTAAATCATTGTGGCGGGCGCCGAGACGCAAAAACTCGCTGCATAACCGCAACGTGTAGAAAAGGAGCTGAAGGTGTAAGGGATCGTGCTTGTGGTGTCGGGGTTTTGCTCCAGACCAGAGACGGTGATCCAACTGCTCGCGATGTCCGGGACAAATTTTGCCAGCCCGGCAATGGCATCAGGATTATTAAAGTTGCCGTTATTGCCGGCGCCAAAGATGGTCACGATGCCGCTGCGTGCTGACGCGATAGCGCCTGCATAAGCACCGCCAGATTTGGTGTTCAGCAACGGCAAAATTTGGTCGAACTGCTTTTGCGCATCGTCTACGGTGAAGTGCGGGAGCGCGGAGTAGAACCCACCTTTTAAGAGTTCCTTAGGGACTCCAATGCCCCAACTGTTGTTGATAATGCGTGCGCCACTGGTCATCAAGGCATCCCAGCCTGCTTTATACACAGCGCCATCATTGCCAAGAATAACGCCGTCTTCAGGGCCAGGGTCGCCGTTATCGGCCACGATAATTTGTGCGTTATAGGCCACACCGTGCATTTGGCCACCATCACGATTGCCTGCTGCGATACCGCCAACGTGGGTGCCGTGAGCGCCGAATGTGCCACCAGAATCGATGGACAGACTGCCGTCATAGCGAAACGCATCGCCTGCATTAACCGGGATATAAGGGTCGGTGTACTCGCGTATGCCCGTAGTTACCAACGAGATGACTTTGTTCGGGCTATTGAACTCCGGGTGCTGTGAATAAACCGCTTGGTCGAAGATACCCAGTTTGATGCCTTTACCGCTATAACCTGCCGCATACGCCTCTTGGGCATTAATCGCGCCTAGTCCCCAATCAGTTTTGAACTCCGTACTGCGCCAGCTATTGGGCTGCCCTGCCTTGCCGGTTTCAACATAGGGCGAAGCCTGCGTCATGCTGATCAGACTCAAGGAAGCCACCCCAATACCCAGTAATTGGCAGGCATAAGTTTTAAAGGGCACTTCACCTCTTATTTGAGCGGACAGGGTCTGTTCTTGTGTTGTTTCCATACGTGTGACTTTCCTTGATCGGTTATCAACCTCGCACCTGAAGCGGCACAAAGCAGTATTGCCACGCTCTGTTGGTACGCAGGCATCAGAGCGGCGAGTTAAGGCGCAAGCCACAGTTGTGGCTTGTTCGCGGATGTGGTCCAGGGCTGCGGGTTGCAACAGATAGTGAGGGGAGTGGGTTTCGGCCAGCGTCAGAATGACATCGCTGCTGTTACGAATAGCTGCGTCCGTTAAGGGGCTGCTTTCGCCTTCGAACTATCTTTTCAAGAGACGCCACACCATAACGCAGCCTCTGGATAACCACCGTAGGCTGTGTCCGATTGTGAGGCGTTGGAAAATCCCACGTGTTTGTCCCTCAAAGATTCTTGCTGGGTTTAATCACTGTGTAGAGCACTTCACTGTGCGAATTTACCTTTTAAGGCGCCAGCAGCACGGCTTGCTCGGTTGTGCATAACTCCAGTAGAAAATCCCACACAACGCGCAATCTGACCGACTTGTGCAGCTCTCGTCGGGTGCTGATCCAGTAACTGCGCTGTACCGACTCTTCGGGTAACACGCGGACTAATTCAGGGTCGTGGCTGGCCATGTAGTTGGGCAGCACGGCAATGCCGAGCCCTGCACGGGCGGCTTGTTGTTGGGCGATGACGCTGGTGCTGCGAAAGGTGACGGTGGGCGTGCGGCAGAAGTTGTTGAGAAACAGCAGCTCCTGACTGAACAGTAAGTCGTCGACGTAACCAATCCAGTGATGGTTGGCAAGGTCGTCGCGGCTGTTCAAAGGGGGCGCCTTTTCCAGATAGGCGCGGCTGGCATACAGCGCAAGCCGGTAATCGGTGAGTTTGCGAGTGATCAACAGGTCTGCGTTGGGGCGATCCAGGTGCACGCTGATTTCTGCTTCGCGATTGAGAATGCTGACAAACCTTGGCACGGCTACCAGCTCAACTTCGAGGCCGGGATAGCGCTCAAACAAGCTGCCCAAGCGCGAGGTAATGAACATGATGCCGATGCCTTCGGTGACGCCTAAGCGAATTTTGCCCAAGGGTGCGATGGCTTGAGTGATTTCTTCTTGCGCCAGCAGTGCGACGTTTTCCATGGCCTCGGCATGTTTGAGCAACGCTTGGCCTGCCGGGGTCAGTTCGTAGCCTTGGGCGTGTTGCACAAACAACGCGGCGCCAAGGTGCTGTTCAATGCGCTCTATATGCCGCGCAACCGTGCTGTGGGTGGTACTCAGACGCTTAGCGGCACTGAGCAAGCGGCCACTTCGCTGTAGCTCCAGAAAGTAGCGCAAGTCATTCCAATCAAACATGGTCATTGCCTCGACGCGGCTTATTAGCTGACTGTGCAAAAACGCACATGCCGTGGGTGAAATCGCGCGTTTTCAACTCGAAATTAATCAATACGATGGTGTAGGACAAGAACAATAAAGGCGAGGTGTTAAATGCCATCGGCCAAACAGGTATACGACTACATTGTCGTCGGTGCAGGCCCTGCAGGTTCTGTGCTGGCCAATCGGCTGTCTGCCGATCCACGGCACAAGGTGCTGCTGCTAGAAGCGGGTGGTCAAGATAACTACCCGTGGATTCATATCCCGGTGGGTTACCTCTATTGCATTGGTAACCCGCGCACCGACTGGTGTTTTAAAACCGAGGCACAAGCGGGCCTGCAAGGACGAAGCCTGAGCTACCCCCGCGGCAAAGTGTTGGGTGGCAGCTCCTCGATCAACGGCATGATCTATATGCGCGGTCAGGCGCAGGATTACGACCGTTGGGCAGAGCAAGGTAACCTGGGTTGGGCCTGGAAAGACGTGCTGCCACTGTTCAAACGCAGCGAAAAACACTTTGCCGGTAACGCTGACCTGCATGGCGCCGAGGGCGAGTGGCGGGTGGAACAACAGCGTTATTCATGGCCGATTCTGGATGCGTTTCGCGACGCAGCAGCGCAAAGCGGTATTCCCACCGTTAGTGATTTCAACACCGGTGACAATCAAGGTTGTGGATACTTTCAGGTCAACCAGCGGGCGGGTGTGCGCTGGAATGCGTCCAAAGCTTTTTTACGGCCAGTGCTCAAACGCGACAATTTGACCGTGTTGACGGATGTTCAGGTCGACAAAGTGTTGCTCGATAACGGTCGAGCGACTCAGCTCAAGGCGCGGTGGCAAGGAGCAGACCATGCCTTTACGGCGCGTTGCGAAATTATTTTGTGTGCGGGTTCCATTGGCTCGCCGGGCATTTTGCAGCGCTCGGGTATCGGCCCTCGCCCGCTGCTCGAAAGCCTGGGCATAACGGTGCAGCACGAGCTGCCCGGTGTGGGCGGCAACTTGCAAGACCACCTGCAACTGCGGCTGATTTTCAAACTGAGCAAGGCCCGCACGCTGAACCAAGTCGCTAACAGCCTGTGGGGCAAAATCGGCATGGGCCTGCGCTATGCGTACGACCGCAGCGGTCCGCTGGCGATGGCGCCGAGCCAGTTGGGCGCGTTCGTCAAATCCAGCCCCGACCAGCCCTCGGCTAATTTGCAGTACCACGTTCAGCCGTTGTCATTGGAACGCTTTGGCGAGCCGCTGCATACCTTCCCGGCCTTTACGGCGTCGGTGTGCAACCTGCGGCCTAAAAGTCGTGGCCGTGTGGATATTCGCTCGGCCAAGCCCGATGACGCGCCGCTGATTGACCCTAATTACTTGAGCCATCCTGACGACTTAAAAGTTGCAGCAGATGCCATACGTCTGACCCGGCGCATTGTGGCCAGCCCTGCCCTGCAAGCCTTCCGCCCGGAGGAATACCTTCCCGGTCAAGACCTGCAAACCGAGCAACAGTTGTACGAAGCTGCCGCCCGCATCGGTACGACGATCTTTCACCCTGTCGGCACCTGCCGCATGGGTCAGGACGCACAGGCCGTTGTCGATGCCCAATTGCGTGTACATGGCGTACCGGGATTGCGGGTGGCAGATGCGTCGATCATGCCTAACATCGTGTCAGGCAATACGTGTTCGCCAACCTTAATGATTGGTGAGAAAGCCGCGCAGTTGATTCTGGCAACGCCCATTCACACACAGGAGCAAGACACTGGCGCAAGCCGCACAGTGGCAATACCGGTCGCCTGAAAACGATCGTGGTTTCGGTCGCAGTCATCCGAAACCGACAGTGGACAACAACAATAATCACTGTGGCCCACAGGGCCGAGGACATGAAACATGTCGGACTCAATTGCACAACAGGCTGTCGCTGCCAAAGCGCCGACAAGTCGCGAAGAAAAAAAAATCATTTTTGCGTCATCCCTCGGGACGGTTTTCGAGTGGTATGACTTTTTCTTGTATGGCGCGTTGGCGACTGTTCTCAGCAAGCAGTTTTTTGCCGGGGTTAATGACACCACTGCGTTCATTTTTGCCTTGATGGCGTTTGCGGCCGGTTTTTTGGTGCGTCCGTTTGGGGCACTGGTGTTTGGCCGTTTGGGGGACATGATTGGGCGTAAATACACCTTCCTCATGACCATCATTCTGATGGGCTTATCGACCTTTGCTGTGGGCTTGCTGCCCACATACGCCAGCATTGGCATCGCCGCACCGATCATGCTCGTGCTGTTGCGCATGCTTCAAGGGCTGGCGCTGGGCGGTGAGTATGGCGGCGCCGCGACTTATGTGGCCGAGCACGCGCCACCCGGCAAGCGTGGGTTTAACACCAGCTGGATTCAGTCCACCGCCACTTTGGGGCTGCTGCTGTCACTGATCGTAGTGTTGGGCTGCCGTTACCTGACGGGCGATCAGTTTGAAGTGTGGGGCTGGCGCCTGCCGTTCCTGCTGTCCATCGTGCTGTTGTGCATATCCACCTGGATCCGCATGAGCATGCACGAGTCGCCGGCCTTCGTAAAAATGAAGGCCGAAGGTAAAACCAGTAAATCGCCGATTCGTGAGTCGTTTGGCAAGTGGGAAAACCTCAAGATCGTGTTGATCGCGCTGTTTGGCATCAACGCCGGCCAAGCGGTGACTTTCTACACGGCACAGTTTTATGTGCTGTTCTTCCTCACGCAGATGCTCAAGATGGACCCTGCCCAAGCCAACACCTTGCTGATT
The DNA here is from genome assembly GCF_055406205.1 of Pseudomonas sp. E315. NCBI lineage: Bacteria > Pseudomonadati > Pseudomonadota > Gammaproteobacteria > Pseudomonadales > Pseudomonadaceae > Pseudomonas > Pseudomonas sp. E315. The sequence goes on from NZ_JBUZPJ010000009.1 coordinate 105,078, forward strand.
ATCAGCGTGGTGATTGGTGCTCCGTTCTTCATCTTCTTTGGTTGGCTGTCAGACCGTGTAGGCCGCAAGCCGATCTTGATGATGGGACTGCTGCTGGCGACGGTGCTGTACTTCCCGTTGTTCAAAGCACTGAGCCATTACGCTAACCCTCAGATCGACACGGCCAGCCGCCAGTCGCCAATCGTGGTGATGGCTGATCCATCGACCTGCACCTTCCAGTTCGATCCGGTGGGCAAGGCGCGTTTTGACAGCCCGTGTGACAAGGTCAAAACCTTTTTGGTCAAACAAGGGTTGCCGTACACCTCGCAGTCAGTTGCGCCAGGTACTGAAGTGCAGGTGTCGGTGGGCGAACAGCAGATCAAAGGGTTTGATGAGGCGGCTATGCGCGCCGCCATCACGGCTGCAGGCTACCCGGCCAAAGCTGACCCGAGTGCTGTGAACCAGCCAATGGTGGTGTTGGTGATGGTATTGCTGACCCTCATTGCGACCATGACTTACGGCCCGTTGGCGGCTGTGATGGTCGAGTTGTTCCCGACCCGCATTCGCTACACCTCAATGTCCCTGCCGTACCACATTGGTAACGGCTGGTTTGGTGGCTTCCTGCCGACGGTGTCGTTCGCATTGGTGGTTTACACCGGGGATATTTTCTACGGCTTGTGGTATCCGGTGGTCATCACCGGAGTCAGCCTGGTGGTGGGGATGCTCTGCCTCAAAGAAACCCGAAACGTGAATATCGATAAAGTCTAAACAGGCGACTTACCTCGTAGAAGCTGGCGTAGGCTGCGGTCTTTTGATTTTTTAATAGAGCGCAGCCTTCGGCAGTAACTACGGCGGTGATTAATTCAAGGCACAAAAAAACCGGCGAATAAGCCGGTTTTTTATGCGCTTAGAAAAACTTATGCACGTTTTTCATTAAAAAGTCATACCGAGAAATAAGTATTTAAATCATTAGGTTACGAGCTTTTTTTAAAAGAAATCCAAAACTTGTACACACCTTATCCACAATTGGTTTAGCTCGTAGCGGTGTCTGCTGGCGCTGTCACTGGCGGCAGTGAACCCATGTCACGCTGAGCCTGTTCGTTCCAGGCTTGTACGCGGTCATTGAGCTCAGCGATGGCGCGTGGCCCTGTGCCGTTGGCGTACATAGGTTCACCAATGACCACTTCAATAGTGCCTGCACGCTTGGCCCAACCGGTTTTTGGCCAGTACTTGCCCGCATTATGGGCAATCGGCAACACAGGCAACTCGGCGTTAACCGCCAACGCCGTACCGCCCCGGGAAAACTTGCCCACTTGGCCGAATGGCACGCGGGTGCCTTCCGGGAAAATCAGGACCCAAATGTTGTCCTTGAGCAGCTCATCACCCTTTTTGGCAATATGCTTGAGCGCCGCCTTGGGGTTTTCTCGGTCGATGGCAATTGGGCGCAGCATCGCCATCGCCCAGCCAAAGAACGGCACATACAACAGTTCGCGTTTGAGCACCTGGCTCAACGGCTGAAAGTAGGCCGAAAGAAAAAACGTCTCCCAGGTACTTTGGTGGTTGGCCAAAATGACGCAGGGCCGCTGTGGGATGTTTTCAGCGCCCTTCACTTCAACATGGATATTGAGAAACACCCGCGTCAGCCACAGTGCGCAACGGCACCAGTACACGTTGATAAATCGATAACGCGCACGAAACGGCAGAAAGGGGGCGACAAAAAAGCTCAGCGAGCACCACAGCAGAGAACTGGTGCCCAACAGCAGGTAAAAGAAAAAAGTTCTGATGGCCTGCAGGATCGACATAGCGACTTTTACCGTTGCGGATAACGCACTTGTGAACAGGCCTGAGCAACGGACGCCAGCAGGTGTTCAAAAATGCCTTATGTGTGGATAAGTTGTGCGGCAACTGCCGCTAGATCTTCAAAAATCAGGGTAGTCGCCGGGAATTCTTTGGCCAGAGTTTTATGGCCTTTACCGGTTTTTACCAAAACTGGCTGTGAACCGACGGCTTCTGCGGCTTGCAAGTCACCCAAACTGTCACCAACAAACCAACATTCGTGTAAATCGGCAGCGTAATGTTCGGCAATGGTGCGCAACATACCGGGTTTGGGTTTGCGACACTCGCAGCCTTCGTCCGGGCCGTGCGGGCAATAAACAATAAGCCCGACCTCGCCCCCCTGCTCAGCCACCAACGTACGCAAGCGTGCGTGCATGGCCTCCAGGGTGGCGACATCGTAGTAGCCGCGGGCAATGCCGGACTGGTTGGTAGCAATGGCCACCGTCCAGCCCGCCTTGCTCAACTGCGCAATAGCCTCGATCGCGCCGGGCAGTGGGATCCACTCCTCGACAGACTTGATGTAAGCGTCGGAGTCGTAATTGATCACTCCGTCCCGATCGAGAATCAGCAGTTCCAACAGCAGCCCCTTAGCCCAGCAACGAAATATCGGCAACGCCGAGGAACAGACCGCGCAAGCGCGCCAGCAATGCGTAGCGGTTTGCACGCACGTTGGCGTCTTCAGCGTTGACCATTACCGCTTCAAAGAACGCATCCACTGGCTCGCGCAATGCAGCCAGACGGGTCAGCGCTTCGTTGTACTGACGCGCTGCAGCCATTGGCTGCACCGCTTCGTCGGCTTTTTGAATCGCCGAGTACAGCGAGAACTCACTGGCGTTGTCAAAGAACTTGGCTTCGACGTGAGTCGACACCTTGCCTTCAACCTTGCTCAGCAGGTTAGATACACGCTTGTTCACAGCCGCCAGTGCGCCTGCTTCCGGCAATTGACGGAACGCTTGAACGGCCTGTACGCGCTGATCGAAGTCCAATGCAGAAGTCGGTTGCAGGGCACGTACCGACAGGTACGTGGCCACGTCTACGCCTTCGTCTTCGTAACGCGCACGCAGGCGGTCGAAGATGAACTCCAGCACTTGATCGGCCAAACCGGCTGACTTGATCTTGGCGCCGAAAGCGTTAACAGCGAAGTTCACGGCTTCAGTCAGGTCAAGGTCGAGCTTTTTGTCGATCAGGATACGCAAGATGCCCAGCGCAGCACGGCGCAGTGCGTACGGGTCTTTGCTGCCGGTCGGCAACATGCCAATCCCGAAAATACCCACCAGGGTGTCGAGCTTGTCGGCAATGGCCACCGCAGCACCGGTCAGGGTGGTTGGCAGCTCTGCGCCAGCACCACGCGGCATGTATTGCTCGTTCAGCGCCAGTGCAACGTCTTCAGGCTCGCCGTCATTGAGGGCGTAGTAGTAACCGGCAACACCTTGCATTTCCGGGAACTCGCCGACCATTTCGGTGGCCAGGTCGCACTTGGACAGCAAGCCTGCACGGGCTGCACGCGGAGCATCACCGCCAATACGGGGTGCGATAAACGCCGCCAGCTTAGATACGCGCTCGGCCTTGTCGTAAACGCTGCCCAACTGAGCCTGGAACACTACGTTTTGCAGGCGCAGGTTGAAGCTTTCAAGTGTTTGCTTTTTGTCTTGCTTGAAGAAGAACTCAGCATCGGTCAGACGTGGGCGAACCACTTTCTCGTTGCCCGAAATGATCTGCTGTGGGTCTTTACTTTCGATGTTGGCGACTGTGATAAAGCGCGGCAGCAACTTGCCATCAGCGTCCAGCAGGCAGAAATACTTCTGGTTGTCCTGCATGGTGGTGATCAAGGCTTCTTGCGGTACATCGAGGAAGCGTTCTTCGAACGAGCACACCAACGGCACCGGCCATTCAACCAGCGCGGTCACTTCGTCGAGCAGGCTTGGCGGCACGATGGCGGTACCTTCCTGCATCGTTGCCAGTTCGGCCACGCGCTTGGAGATCAGCTCGCGACGCGCGTCAAAGTCTGCCAGCACGTAGGCTTTGCGCAGGTCTTCGAGGTAATGAGTGGGTGCACTAATGCGCACGCTTTCTGGGTGGTGGAAACGGTGCCCACGGGAGTCGCGACCGGCTTTTTGCGCGAGGATCGTGCAATCGACCACTTCATCGCCCAGCAACATCACCAGCCATTGGGTTGGACGTACGAACTCTTCCTTGCGAGCCCCCCAGCGCATGCGCTTAGGAATAGGCAGGTCGTTGAGCGAGTCTTCAACAATGGTCGGCAGCAGGCTGGCCGTCGGCTTGCCGACGATAACTTGGCTGAAGCGCAGTTTTGGGCCGCTCTGATCGATTTCGCTCAGATCAACGCCGCACTTCTTGGCAAAGCCAAGGGCTGCCTGGGTCGGGTTGCCTTCGGCATCAAAGGCTGCCTGACGTGGCGGGCCATCAATGTTGATGCTGCGATCAGGCTGTTGGGTTTCAAGCTGGGTCAGCAGCACGGCCAAACGGCGCGGTGCGGCGTAGACTTTTTTCGCGCTGAAGCTCAAGCCAGCTGTTTGCAGGCCTTTTTCGATACCGGCCAAAAATGCTTCGGCCAGCGTATTGAGGGCTTTTGGCGGCAGTTCTTCAGTGCCCAGTTCAACCAGAAAATCTTGAGCACTCATTGTGCAGCCTCCAACTTAGCCAACACTTCATCACGCAAATCAGGGGGCGCCATCGGGAAGCCCAACTTGGCGCGCGCTTCGAGATACGCCTGCGCCACAGCACGGGCCAAGGTGCGTACACGCAAGATGTATTGCTGACGCGCCGTCACCGAGATCGCGCGGCGAGCATCCAGCAAGTTAAACGTATGGGACGCCTTGAGCACCATTTCGTAGCTTGGCAATGGCAGCGGCTGATCCAGTTCGATCAGGCGCTTGGCTTCGCTTTCGTAGAAGTCGAACAGCTCAAACAGTTTGTCGACGTTGGCGTGTTCGAAGTTGTAAGTCGATTGCTCGACTTCGTTCTGGTGGAACACGTCGCCGTAGGTCACTTTGCCGAACGGGCCGTCGGTCCATACCAGGTCGTAGACAGAATCTACACCTTGCAGGTACATCGCCAGACGCTCTAGGCCGTAGGTAATTTCGCCAGTTACCGGGTAGCACTCGATGCCGCCTACTTGCTGGAAGTAGGTGAACTGGGTGACTTCCATACCGTTAAGCCAGATTTCCCAACCCAGACCCCAGGCGCCCAGCGTTGGCGACTCCCAGTTGTCTTCCACGAAACGAATGTCATGTACCAGAGGGTCCAGGCCAATGTGTTTCAGCGAGCCGAGGTACAGCTCCTGGAAGTTAGGCGGGTTTGGCTTCAATACCACCTGGAACTGGTAGTAATGCTGCAAGCGGTTCGGGTTTTCGCCGTAGCGGCCGTCAGTCGGGCGACGACTGGGCTGCACATAAGCGGCGTTCCAGGTTTCTGGGCCCAGAGAGCGCAAAAACGTAGCGGTATGGAATGTGCCGGCGCCCACTTCCATATCGTAGGGCTGAAGCACCACACAACCTTGCTCGGCCCAGTATTGCTGGAGGGCGAGGATCAAGTCTTGGAAGGTACGCACTGCTGGCGTAGGCTGGCTCACAAATTCACCTGTTTCTTGGGCTGCGATTTAAAGAGCGGGAGTATACCCGATTCGGTCGCGCCTCCACCTCTTGGAGCCTATATGGCACGTTGTTTCTGGTGCTCAGACGACCCTTTATATGTGGCCTATCACGATCAAGAGTGGGGCGTGCCGTTGCGCGATGCGCATGGGCTGTTCGAGTTGTTATTGCTCGAAGGGTTCCAAGCGGGGTTGTCATGGATCACCGTTTTAAAAAAACGTGAGCACTATCGCAAAGTCATGTTCGGCTTTGACGTGCAGCGTTTAGCGTTGATGACTGACGATGAAATAGAGGCTTTGCTGCTGGATCCGGGGATCATTCGCAACCGATTGAAAGTGGCGGGAGCACGGCGCAATGCGCAAGCCTGGCTGGCGTTGCAAGACCCGGTAGCGTTTTTATGGTCGTTTGTGGGCGGCCAACCGAAAATCAATCATTTCACTGAGCGGCATGAGTTTCCTGCGGTGACGCCTGAGGCCCAAGCCATGAGCAAAGCCCTGAAAAAAGCGGGTTTTACGTTCGTCGGCCCAACCATTTGCTACGCCTTCATGCAGGCCAGTGGCATGGTCATGGACCACGCCACCACCTGCGACCGCTACGCGCAACTGGTTAACGGCGGTTAAGATGCAGCCATGAACCCTGTAGTTGCTGCCGAAGGCTGCGATAAGGCCCAAAGGGCCTTCAACAGCGGGCCGTTGCGCAACCCATCGCAGCCTCGGCTCTCGTCAGCGACTACAGAATCATTTTGTTTGGAGTGGGAAAACCCTGTGGAAAAGTTTAAAGGCGCCTTGCTGGTCGGGGCTTTGCGATTGTTTGCCATGCTCCCGTGGAGCGCAGTGCAGCGCGTGGGCTCAGCTATTGGCTGGTTGATGTGGAAACTGCCCAATCGCTCCCGCGATGTGGTGCGTATCAATTTGGCCAAGTGCTTCCCTGAAATGGACCCAGTGGCTCGCGAGCAGTTAGTCGGGCAAAGCCTCAAGGACATCGGCAAAAGTCTGACTGAAAGCGCCTGTGCCTGGATTTGGCCTGCGCAGCGCTCGATTGATCTGGTAAGAGAAGTCGAAGGTCTGGACGTGCTCAAGGACGCGCTGGCGTCAGGCAAAGGCGTGGTCGGCATCACCAGTCACTTGGGCAATTGGGAAGTGCTTAACCACTTCTATTGCAGCCAGTGCAAACCGATCATTTTTTATCGCCCGCCCAAGCTCAAGGCTGTGGATGAATTGTTGCGCAAACAACGGGTGCAGTTGGGCAACCGCGTTGCTGCGTCAACCAAAGAAGGCATTTTGAGTGTCATCAAGGAAGTGCGCAAAGGCGGTCAGGTCGGTATTCCAGCCGACCCGGAGCCGGCAGAGTCGGCGGGTATTTTTGTGCCGTTTCTTGGCACTATGGCCCTGACCAGCAAATTTGTGCCAAACATGTTGGCGGGCGGTAAAGCGGTGGGCGTGTTCTTGCACGCGTTGCGCTTACCGGACGGTTCGGGTTTTAAGGTGATTCTGGAAGCGGCCCCCGAAGCCATGTACAGCACCGACACGGCGACCTCGTGCGCTGCCATGAGCCAAGTGGTCGAGAAATACGTGCGGGCATACCCGAGCCAGTACATGTGGAGCATGAAGCGCTTCAAAAAACGTCCACCGGGCGAGGCGCGCTGGTACTAAAACGTACCGCATACACACCTTGTAGTCGCTGCCGCAGGCTGCGACTACTTATCCAGCTTTTTCAAAAACACGGTCATTTCTTTTTCGGCCTGTTTGTCACCATGGACCTGCGCTGCGCCAATCCCCTGCTCCCACGCCGTGCGTGCGGCCACTCGGTCACCCGCCGCCAAATGTGCTTTGCCCAGAAGCTTCCAGGCCGCGGAATACTTGGGGTCAAAGCTCACGCAATGTTGCAGATGCTCAGCCGCCTTGAGGTTATCCCCAAGGTCCAGATAACCCTTGCCCAAGCCAAAACGCAGCAGCGAGTTATCCACACCCTTGGCCAGCATCTTTTCCAGTGAATCGAGCATCCTGTCACTCCCTGATTTAGAAAAAACTCAGCCCCACGTGGAACAGCTTCTCTACGTCGCGAATGTGTTTTTTATCCACAAGGAACAAAATCACGTGGTCACCAGCGTTAATGACGGTGGCGTCGTGGGCAATCAACACTTCTTCGTCGCGAATGATCGCACCGATGGTGGTGCCCGGCGGCAAATGGATTTCACCAATGCTGCGGCCAATCACCTTGCTTGATTTCGAGTCACCGTGGGCGATGGCTTCGATGGCTTCTGCTGCACCTCGGCGCAGCGAGTGAACACTGACGATATCGCCGCGCCGCACGTGGGTCAGCAAGGTGCCAATAGTGGCCAACTGCGGGCTGATGGCGATGTCGATATCGCCACCTTGAATCAGGTCCACGTAGGCCGGGTTGTTGATGATGGTCATCACCTTCTTCGCGCCCAAGCGTTTGGCCAGTAGCGACGACATGATGTTGGCTTCGTCGTCGTTGGTCAGGGCTAAAAACAGGTCGGCGTCGGCAATGTTTTCTTCAAGCATCAAGTCGCGGTCTGAGGCACTGCCTTGCAGCACTACCGTGCTGTCGAGGGTGTCAGACAAGTAACGACAACGCGCCGGGTTCATCTCGATGATCTTGACCTGATAACGGCTTTCAATGGCCTCGGCCAAGCGCTCGCCGATCTGGCCACCACCCGCAATCACAATGCGCTTGTAGCTTTCGTCGAGGCGGCGCATTTCGCTCATTACGGCGCGAATGTTGGCCTTGGCGGCGATGAAAAACACCTCATCGTCGGCCTCAATCACGGTATCGCCACGGGGCGTGATCGGGCGATCCCGTCGGAAAATAGCCGCCACTCGCGTATCCACATTCGGCATGTGTTCGCGCAGCTGGCGCAATTGCTGACCAATCAACGGGCCGCCGTAGTAGGCCTTGACCGCCACCAACTGTGCTTTGCCTTCTGCGAAGTCGATCACCTGCAACGCGCCGGGGTGTTCGATCAGACGCTTGATGTAGTTGGTAACAACTTGCTCAGGGCTGATCAAGACGTCGACCGGAATCGCATCGTTGTCGAATAGCTCTTCGCCCCGCGTAAGGTAGGCCGATTCGCGCACCCGAGCGATTTTGGTCGGTGTGTGGAACAGCGTGTAGGCCACTTGGCACGCAACCATGTTGGTTTCGTCGCTGTTGGTCACGGCCACCAGCATGTCGGCATCATCGGCACCGGCCTGACGCAGAACATTGGGCAACGATGCGCGGCCCTGAATGGTGCGAATGTCGAGGCGGTCACCGAGGTCGCGTAGGCGCTCGCCATCGGTGTCGACTACGGTGATGTCATTGGACTCGCTGGCCAAATGCTCGGCCAGCGTACCGCCGACCTGCCCTGCGCCGAGGATGATGATTTTCATGCCGTCATTCCTTAACCGATTAGCCGCGAGCGGCAGCGATCTTGATCAATTTGGCGTAATAAAAGCCGTCGTGTCCGCCCTCTTGGGCCAACAACTGGCGCCCGTGGGGTTGCTTGAGACCAAACTGCCCCGCGATATCCAGCTCCCGTGCGCCGGGTGTGCGCGCCAGAAAAGCTTCAATCACTTCGGTGTTCTCGGTCGGCAATGTAGAACACGTGGCGTAGAGCAGGATGCCACCGACTTCAAGTGTGGGCCACATAGCGTCCAGCAACTCGCCTTGCAACGTGGCGAGTGCGGCGATGTCGTCCGGCTGGCGGGTGAGTTTGATGTCCGGGTGACGACGAATCACGCCGGTCGCCGAGCATGGCGCGTCGAGCAGGATGCGCTGGAACGGCTTGCCGTCCCACCATGCTGGCGTGTCGCGGCCGTCAGCGGCGATCAACTCGGCACTCAAACCCAAACGCTCAAGGTTCTCGCGTACTCGCACCAGGCGCTTGGCTTCAAGATCGACAGCCACTACGCCAGCCAGCGCAGGCTCGACTTCAAGAATGTGGCACGTCTTGCCGCCCGGCGCGCAACAGGCGTCGAGCACGCGTTGGCCCGGGGCCAGATCAAGCAGGTCGGCGGCCAATTGCGCGGCCTCGTCCTGAACGCTGATCCAGCCTTCGGCAAAGCCCGGCAAATTACGCACGTCGCAGGCTTCGGCCAGCACAATGCCGTCTTGGCTGTAAACGCAGGCGTGAGCTTCGATGCCCGCTTCAACCAGCAATTGCAGGTACGCATCGCGGCGGTGATGACGGCGATTGACGCGCAAAATCATCGGAGGGTGCGCGTTATTGGCCGCGCAAATGGCTTCCCAATGCTGCGGCCAGAAGGCTTTCAACGATTTTTGCAGCCAGCGCGGGTGGGCAGTACGCACCACTGGGTCGTGCTCCAGCTCAACCAGCAAGGCTTCGCTCTCGCGCTGCGCATTGCGCAGTACGGCATTGAGCAGACCTTTGGCCCACGGCTTTTTCAACTTGTCGGCACAACCCACGGTTTCGCCGATGGCGGCATGGGCCGGAATGCGGGTGTAGAGCAGTTGATACAGACCCACCAGCAGCAGCGCTTCAACGTCGGAGTCTGCTGCTTTGAACGGCTTTTGCAGCAGCTTGTTGGCCAGCGCCGACAAGCGCGGTTGCCAGCGGGCAGTACCGAAGGCCAAGTCTTGGGTCAGGCCACGATCACGCGCTTCAACCTTGTCCAGTTGCAGCGGCAACGAGCTGTTGAGTGAGGCTTTGCCGTTGAGGACGGCGGTCAGTGCCTTGGCGGCGGCCAAACGCGGGTTCATTGGGCGGCGCCCAGAACAGTACCGATGGCAAATTTCTCACGGCGGCTGTTGAAGAAATCACTGAAATTAAGCGCTTTGCCTCCGGGTAATTGAAGGCGCGTCAGACACAACGCGCCTTCGCCGCAGCCGACGATCAGGCCGTCTTTGCTGGCAGCCAAAATGTGCCCCGGAGCGCCTTTGGCGTCGGCCACAGTAGCGGCTAGCACTTTCAACGCTTCGCCATTGAGCGTGCTGTGGCAGATCGGCCAAGGGTTGAAGGCGCGGATCAAGCGCTCCAACTCCACGGCTGGGCGGCTCCAGTCGATGCGTGCTTCGTCTTTGTTCAGCTTGTGGGCATAGGTTGCCAGGCTATCGTCCTGGACTTCGCCTTGCAGCGTGCCAGCGGCCAAACCGGCGATGGCCTCAATCACTGCTGGTGGGCCTAGCTCGGCCAAACGGTCGTGCAAGCTGCCGCCGGTGTCTTCGCCCGTGATGGGGGTGACGGCCTTGAGTAACATGGGGCCGGTGTCCAAACCCGCCTCCATGCGCATCACGGTCACGCCGCTTTCGGTATCGCCCGCTTCAATGGCGCGCTGGATGGGCGCCGCCCCACGCCAGCGTGGCAGCAAGGACGCATGGCTGTTGATGCAGCCCAGGCGTGGAATATCCAGCACCACTTGCGGCAGGATCAGGCCGTAAGCCACCACCACCAGCAAGTCAGGTTTGAGCGCGGCCAGTTCGGCTTGAGCCTCTGGCGCACGCAGGGTTGGCGGCTGCATCACAACAATGTTGTGCTCTAGCGCCAGCTGTTTAACTGGGCTTGGCATCAGCTTTTGCCCGCGCCCGGCCGGACGATCCGGTTGGGTGTAGACCGCAACGATCTCGTAGGGGCTGTCGAGCAGCGCCTTGAGGTGTTCGGCGGCGAATTCGGGGGTGCCAGCAAAGACGATGCGCAATGGCTCAGTCATGGATTACTCACTTGGAATAGGGGGGAGGATGGTCCTGTGAGCCTGTGTGGTCGCTGCCCAGGCACGAAGGCTGCGAATCGGCTGCGTGGCAGCCGTAACCCAGGAGCCATCAATCGGTCAGATACACCGCGTTGTTCTGTTTTGCGACGGCTGCGCCGTCGACTCACCGTGGCCCAGCCTCGCCAGCAACTCCTGGCGCTCTCAGGATCAAGCGTTCTGACGGTGCAGTTTTTCAAGCTTCTTTTTGATCCGGTCACGCTTAAGCGTAGACAGGTAATCGACGAACAGCTTGCCGTTGAGGTGGTCGCATTCGTGCTGAATGCACACAGCCAGCAGGCCTTCGGCGATCATTTCGAAGGGCTTGCCATCACGGTCTAGCGCTTTGATTTTTACGCGCTGCGGGCGGTCAACGTTTTCGTAGTAACCCGGCACAGACAGGCAGCCTTCTTGATACTGGCCCATCTCGTCAGTCAGGGTTTCGAACTCGGGGTTGATAAACACCATCGGTTCGCTGCGGTCTTCGCTCAGGTCCATGACCACGATACGTTTGTGTACGTTGACCTGAGTGGCGGCCAAGCCGATACCCGGTGCTTCGTACATGGTTTCAAACATGTCATCGATCAACTGACGGACTTCGTCGTCCACAACCGCCACGGGCTTGGCGATGGTGCGCAGACGGGAGTCTGGGAATTCGAGGATGTTTAAAATGGCCATAATTTTGATTGATGCACTGTGTGAAAGATTCAAAAACGGTTGGCAGGCGGTCCTGAGGACTCGGGCAACCTGTGCAAAACGTCTCCTTCAGAGAGAACCCGCTCGGGCTCTGGCGTTTCACGCGAACGCACATAATAAAGGGATTCACCCACGGATGAAACGACTAGCTGCCGGGCTGCACGTGCCGTGTGCAGCCATTGCGCGTAGCAGTTTGAAACCAATGGGCGCTGCCTGCGTGAAACCTTGAACTAAGGTTGGGTTTCTACCGGCGATTTCAAGGCCCGACCCGGGCACTCAACTTCACCGGCTTCACTGTTTGCTAAACAACTTGTTAACAGAGTTATCCACAGCTTGTTCCTGTCGTAAAGGTATTGAAACAGATCAAGGATGATCCCATGTCGCTGTCTGATATTTCCCCTGCTGAGCTAGAAGCTCGCCTGCGTTTACATCGTTTGCCTGAGGTTGGGCCGCGGCGTTATTACACGTTGTTTAATGCCTTCGGCTCGGCCAGTTCAGCGCTCAGTGCGCCAGCCAGTGCCTGGAGCGCTCTGGGGCTGCCGGCCGTCTGCGCCCAAGCCCGGCGCAGCCCCGAAGTTCGAGACGGCGCAAGCGCTGCATTGCGCTGGCTTGAGGGCTGCCAGCAACATCTGCTGTTACACGATCAGCACAATTACCCGGCGTTACTGGCCGAACTTGGCGATGCTCCACCGCTGCTATTTGTGGCGGGCAACCCAAATATTCTGGAAAAACCACAGCTGGCTATGGTCGGCAGCCGACGCGCATCAAGGCCGGGGCTGGACACCGCTGCCGCGTTTTCGCGCAGCCTGGCAGGTGCAGGTTTTGTCATTACCAGTGGCTTGGCGCTGGGCGTAGACGGGGCTGCGCATCAGGCGGCATTAGATGTGGGTGGGCTAACCGTCGGGGTGCTGGGCACCGGCCTTGAAAAACTTTATCCACAGCGCCACCGAGGCTTGGCCGAGGCCATGATTGCCAGCGGCAGCGCGGTGGTTTCGGAGTTCCCACTGGATGCTGGCCCCTTGCCCGCCAACTTTCCGCGTCGCAACCGCATCATCAGCGGTTTGTCGCTGGGCGTGCTGGTGGTTGAGGCCAGTGTGGCCAGCGGCTCACTGATTACAGCGCGATTGGCTGCCGAACAGGGCCGCGAGGTGTATGCGATGCCGGGTTCAATCCATCACCCCGGCGCACGGGGCTGTCACCAACTGATTCGCGACGGCGCCACCTTGGTTGAAACCGTTGACCACATTCTTGAGGGGTTGCGAGGGTGGCGCTCGATGCCCTTAACCACGGGCGATTTGTTTACGCCAAGCTGTCATCCATTAGTGCAATTGTTGCAGGCAGCCCCTCACACCAGTGAAGCCTTGGCCAGTGCCAGCGGCTGGGATTTGCCGCCATTGCTCGCCGCCCTGACCGAGCTGGAGCTGGAAGGGCGCGTGGTGTTGGAGGGTGGACGTTGGTTTGCTCGCGCCAGCTAAGTACACTGCGCGCAGCACATATCTGGAGACACTCAATGATCAGCACCTGGCGCGTCCAACAAGCTGCAAGAGCCATTCGCGCAGGCGCGGTGATTGCCTATCCCACGGAAGCTGTTTGGGGTTTGGGCTGCGACCCGTGGGATGAAGACGCGGTCGAACGCTTATTGGCGATCAAGTCGCGACCTGTGGATAAAGGCCTGATTCTGATTGCCGACAACATTCACCAGTTCGACTTTTTGTTTGAAGACTTCCCGCAGGATTGGCTCGACCGCATGGCCAGCACTTGGCCTGGCCCCAATACATGGCTGGTGCCGCATCAAGGTCTGCTGCCGGAATGGATCACCGGTGTTCACGACACCGTGGCCTTGCGTGTGAGCGATCACCCGCAAGTGCGCGAGCTGTGTTCGCTGGTGGGGCCGTTGGTATCGACCTCGGCCAACCCGGCAGGCTTACCGGCTGCGCGTACGCGGTTAAAAGTTGAGCAGTATTTCCGTGGGCAAATTGACCACGTATTGGGCGGTAACCTGGGCGGCCGGAAAAATCCGAGTTTGATTCGTGATTTGGCGACCGGCAAGGTGGTACGCCCGGCCTAAGCGCTTAGTTCTTGTAGGAGCAAGTTTGCTCGCGATGCAGGCAGCGCGGTCTGTGTGAAACATGCGTGACGCATTCGCGAGCAAGCTCACTCCTACAAAGGGCGCCGTTAGGGCAGTAAAATCGTCGAGCCCGTGGTGCGGCGGGACGATAACTCGGTCTGGGCCTTGGCGGCATCACTCAGCGCAAAACGCTGGCTGATATCGACCTTGATATCACCGCTGCGGATCATCCCGAACAACTCGTCAGCCATCTTTTGTAGGCTTTCAGCGTTATTGGCGTAGGTCGCCAGCGTTGGCCGAGTGACGTACAGCGAACCCTTTTGCGACAAGATCCCCAGATTGACCCCCGTCACAGCCCCCGACGCGTTGCCAAAGCTGACCATCAGCCCGCGCGGTGCTACGCAGTCGAGCGAGGTGAGCCAAGTGTCCTTGCCGACCCCGTCGTAGACCACCGGGCACTTTTTGCCGTCAGTCAGCTCCAGTACTCGCTGGGCCACATCTTCGTGGCTGTAATCAATGGTTTCCCATGCACCCAAAGCTTTGGCGTGAGCGGCTTTTTGTGCGGAACTGACGGTGCCGATCAACTTCACGCCCAGCGCTTTGGCCCATTGGCAGGCCAGCGAACCCACACCGCCGGCTGCGGCGTGGAACAGAATGGTTTCTCCCCCTTTGAGTTCATAGGTCTGACGCAGCAAATACTGCACGGTCAGGCCCTTGAGCATTACGGCGGCGGCTTGCTCGAACGAGATGTCGTCCGGCAGTTTCACCACGTTAGCCGCAGGCAGCACATGCAATTGGCTGTAGGCACCCAGCGGCCCTGTGCCGTAAGCGACGCGGTCTCCGACGCTCAGATGGTGCACTTCGCTGCCCACCGCATCGACTACGCCCGCCCCTTCGTTGCCCAGCCCGGAAGGCAGTTCGGGCAGCGGGTACAGGCCACCACGGTAATAGGTATCAATGAAATTCAGACCGATGGCCTGATTGCGTACTCGCACCTGTAATGGGCCCGGCTCGGCGGGTTGGAAGTCCACATACTCAAGTACTTCAGGGCCGCCGTGGGCCCGAAACTGGATACGTTTAGCCATCTGCACTGTCCTCGCTCATTTCACGAAGGCTCCATCCAACGCTTAAGCGTGATCTTCGTCAACTGCGATGAGGTGGAGGGCGGTGTTATGCTAGCGGCCCTTTGCCGCCGGCCCTGCTCAGAACGAAGTGCCGCGTAGCTTTGACCTATTTAAGGTGATGTCATGACTACCCGCACCGAGGCCGTTAAAGCCTACCTGCTCGACCTTCAAGACCGCATTTGCTCTGCTCTGGAAACCGAAGATGGCGGTACGCGCTTCGTTGAAGATGCTTGGGAACGCCCAGCGGGCGGCGGCGGTCGTACCCGCGTGATCGAGAACGGCAACGTAATCGAAAAAGGCGGCGTTAACTTTTCTCACGTGTTCGGCAGCGGCCTGCCACCGTCCGCCAGTGCCCATCGCCCTGAACTGGCGGGCCGTGGGTTTGAAGCATTGGGCGTGTCATTGGTGATTCACCCGCACAACCCGCATGTGCCGACTTCCCACGCTAACGTGCGCTTTTTCATCGCAGAAAAAGAAGGCGAAGAGCCGGTCTGGTGGTTCGGTGGCGGTTTTGACCTCACCCCTTACTATGCCGTTGAAGAAGACTGCGTACACTGGCACCGCATTGCCGAGCAGGCTTGCGCGCCATTTGGTGCTGACGTTTACCCGCGCTACAAAGCCTGGTGTGACACCTATTTCCACATCAAACATCGCAACGAGCCGCGTGGCATCGGCGGCCTGTTCTTTGATGACCTGAACGAGTGGGATTTCGACACCTGTTTTGCCTTCATTCGTGCCATCGGCGATGCGTACATCGACGCCTACTTGCCGATTATTCAGCGCCGCAAAGCCGACGAATACACCGCCAAGCAGCGTGAATTTCAAGAGTTCCGCCGTGGCCGCTACGTTGAGTTCAACCTGGTATACGACCGTGGCACCCTGTTCGGCCTGCAATCTGGCGGTCGCACGGAGTCCATTCTGATGTCGTTGCCGCCGCAAGTGCGCTGGGGCTACGACTGGAAAGCGGAGCCGGGTAGCGAAGAAGCGCGTCTGACCGACTACTTCCTGCAAGACCGCGACTGGTTGGCCAACGCCTGATATTGCTCAAGGAGCTTGCCTGATGGATCGTTACGTCGTTTTCGGTAACCCAATTGCCCATAGCAAGTCGCCGGTGTTGCACCGTCTGTTTGCTGAGCAAACGGGGGAGTCGATGCAGTACGACACCTTGCTCGCCCCGCTGGAAGGTTTTGCGCCGTGTGCGTCGGCGTTTTTTCAGGAGGGGCGCGGGGCTAATGTGACTGTGCCGTTCAAGGAAGACGCTTACCGCTTGGCCAACAGCCTTACCCCCCGGGCGCAAAGGGCTGGCGCAGTCAATACCTTGAGCAAATTGGCGGATGGCAGTTTGCTTGGGGATAACACCGACGGTGCAGGTCTGGTGCGTGATCTGACGGTCAACGCGGGGTTCAGCCTTAAGGGCAAGCGCATTCTGATATTGGGCGCAGGCGGCGCAGTGCGTGGGGCGCTGGAGCCGCTATTGGCCCAAGGCCCGACTTCAGTGACTATCGCCAACCGCACCGTTGAAAAAGCCGAAATGTTGGTTGAGCTGTTCAGCGACTTGGGCCCGGTGGCCGCCAGTGGCTTTGACTGGCTGCGCGAGCCGGTGGATCTGATCATCAATGCCACTTCAGCCAGTTTGGCCGGGGCGTTACCACCGATTGCCAGCAGCCTGATCGAGCCGGGTAAAACCCTGTGCTACGACATGATGTATGGCAAAGAGCCAACGCCGTTTTGCGTCTGGGCCACTGAGCATGGCGCGGGCCAGGTCATGGATGGCTTGGGCATGCTGGCCGAACAGGCCGCAGAAGCGTTTTATCTGTGGCGTGGCGTGCGCCCGGATACGGCACCGGCGCTGGCTGAGTTGCGCAGATTGCTGGCGCAATAACGCGTGTAGGAGCTGACGCAGGCTGCGATTTTTTAAAGAATTAAAAGATCGCAGCCTGCGCCAGCTCCTACGCGATTGTTGTCAGCTTTCGAACGTTATCGGGCAGTTATTCGCGCCTTCCAGTTTGTTCAATTCCTCAATCACTTGTGGCCGCGCCCGACGCAGGGTCAAGCTTCGTCCTAAGCTCTTTAAGCGCCGCGCCTCTTGATGCAGCATCTCAACGCCTGAGTAATCAATGAAGTTGATGTGCTGAGCATCAATCACCACCCGCTGGCCTTGAGTGCGCTGCAAGCGCACTTGCAGGTAGTGGCTGGCACCAAAAAAAATCGAGCCTCCCACCCGTAACACTTCATCATCGCCCTCGCGCCATTGCTGAATACGCGGCCGCGAAGTGCGTTTGAGGTAGAAGAACAGCGAGGCCAGCACCCCGGCGTAAATTGCTGTTTGTAGCTCCAACAACAAGGTCGCGACGCACGTGAGTGCCATCACTGCAAACTCAGCCCGACTGACCCGCCACAGCGCCCGAATGCCCTGTGTGTCCACCAGCCCCCAGCTAATCAATAAAATGCTGCCCGCCATTGCCGGGATCGGAATGTGAGCAATCAACGCCGCTGCGCTCACGGCAAACAGTGCCACCCACAAAGCGGAAAACACACCGGCCAGAGGCGACTGCGCGCCAGCCTCATAACTGAGCCCCGAACGCGTAAATGAACCCGAGGACACATACCCGGAAAACAGCGCGCCCACCATGTTGGAGAGACCTTGAGCGCGGATCTCCTGATTGGCGTTGAGCATTTGCTGCGAACGTGTCGCTAACGAGCGCGCAATCGACAAACTGGTCACCAGGCCCAGCATGCCCACGGCCACAGCGCTGGGCAGCAGCCGCAACACGGTTTCGATATTCATCGACAGAGGGCTAAAAGGTGGCAAACGCCCTACAAACGATTGCACCAACTGCACGTGGGCAAAGGTTTGGGGCATCAGCCAAACCAGAAGGCTGGCCACCACGAGCGTAATCAACAGAGTTGGCCAGCGCGGCCGCCAGAGCTTGAGGAGCGCCCCGGCCAGTAATGTGCCAGCGGCTAATGTCAACGATGCCGGGTCAAAATCGCGTACATGGCTAAGCAAGGCCATCAGGCTGTCCAGGGCCGTGGCTTTGCCCGGCGCCTCAATACCCAGCACATTGGGCAACTGGCCCAGCGCGATAACCACCGCCGCGCCGAGGGTGAAACCGAGCACCACCGAGTGCGAGACAAAATTGGCCAACGCGCCAAATTTCAGCATCCCGAGCAGCCACTGAAACACCCCGGCTAGAAATGTCAGCAACAGAATCAGGCCGATGTAATCCTGACTGCCGGGCACTGCCAGCGGGCTGACACTGGCAAACAGCACAATTGAAATCGCAGCCGTCGGACCGCAAATCAAATGCCACGACGAGCCCCAAAGGCAGGCAATGATGACGGGCACAATCGCCGCATACAGGCCGTACTCAGGAGGCAGCCCGGCGATGAGCGCATAAGCGATAGACTGCGGCAGCGCCAGCACCGCCCCGCTCAGCCCCACCAGAGCATCACGCCCAACGCTGGCGCGTGTTTGTTTGGGGAGCCAGTTTAAAAATGGCAGGATGTCACGGCAGTTGGGCCGGGCCATAAGGTTCTCATCCAGATGGGATGTTGGCAGAGTGCTGTTTTAGCGGGTTGGGTGCAAGGGTGAGCTGGCTCGCTTGCTTTTCGCAGCAGTTGCCGCAGGCTACGTTCGGTTGTGAAGCAATCGTAAATTCCGAGTCTTCGATTTATCTGAACAAAATTCGATAACCCTGTTGCGAGGACTTCGCCATCGGGCGCAGCTTTCGCCAGCGGCTACAGGTTGATATTGGCTGACTTCCAAGAGGCTTTATGCAACGGATCAAGGGCTATCACGCTCACGTATATTTCGACGCCACCACCCTCGCCCGAGCGCGAGCACTGTGTGAACAGGCTGCGCAATTATTTGGCGTGCGCATGGGCCGCGTGCATGAGCGCCCGGTAGGCCCGCACCCGGACTGGAGCTGCCAACTGGCCTTCGGCCCCGAACTGATCGGCGTGGTCTTGCCGTGGCTGGCGCTCAATCGCAATGGGCTGGTGGTGTTTATGCACCCAGAGACAGGCGATGACCTGCTGGATCACACCGACCATGCGATCTGGATGGGCGCGATTCGGCCGTTGAATTTGAGTGTGTTCTAAAAGCGGTAGCAGGCTGTTACGTTCGTATTTTTGTAACTATTAATTTAGATCAGGAAGCGTCCGACATTAGTTTGGGCAGCTTCTGCATGGTTATATTTCTATACGACGCCTAGAGTTTAATTAAATACAGCCATTAACTTTTTAGTCGCACCGCGTTTTGCCGGTGTATGAGAAGGTCAATCAGTTTTATGTTCATGCTCTTTTTTTCACTGTTTTATATCTACGTGGTGGCAATGATAACTAAAGCCATTGTGGTATTTATGTGGCCTTTTTTAGTTGCCTATACGTATATCCTGACTATGGAGTATAAAACCTATCCCGTGATATGTGGAGCGTTGTCAGGTGTTAAGTTAAACGTTTCAGAGGCCTATATTACTTCTTGGCTGAATTTTGGAGGTGGACGTTATTTAGAAAAAGACTCTTCCCTTTATAGGGCGGCATGTGAAGTTGATTTTACACACCTCAGCTTGGATCTTTTTTGGCCTGGCATGCAACATGCCTATACTTTAAAGACGAGGCCGGGTTATATGAATATATCGTTGGCACCTAGTCCTGTTCGTGGAAAAGATGCTGCGCTTTGGGTGGATACTGTAATCAAATTGAGCCACGTTGGTGATAACCAGCGCGATAAATTTGATATGTCTCTGGGACTTTATTATGAGCTGCACGCAGAGACTATAGGCCGGGCCGAAAGCAGAACCCTTTATTGGACTGCTGTGGAGTCGCCGGAACAGGTGATCATTGGCTGTCGTATTTCTGCGAGTGGTAAACCTTACTCCTGCCAGCAACAATGGTTGAATGACAGCATTGGGTCGATTGTCAGTGTTAGCTACGAATCCGTTTTGAAAAAAGAGTGGAGGCAAATAAAAAATGATATTGATCGTTTTATTGACGGTCTCAAGAAATAAAGAATAAACGTATGGAAAGGACGCTAAATTATCAAGATATACATGCTGCAATGCTAATTTTGAGAGAAACAGAGCCGGGCGTTATGTATCGATACATGGCAAGCTATGGTTATAACTATTCTGCCTTGGTACTGGGTATTGAATTTCATGAAGGCGACAGCCACCGTTAACGGGCACCCCGTTGATGACATCAAAATCAATAATATTTTGCATGCTATGGCCAGCGAATATATTAAGGCTCTTGCTTCGCAAACGAATGGTAGAGCCATTACGGTCGCGCGGGATATAAATTACAAGGAAGCGTGGGGTTTTCATAATAATGTATTCAAAAAAGCAGGTTGCAGGCCTGATGCGTGGACACTTAATTCAGTCTTTAGCGTATTACCTGCGGCTGACTCTGACGCTTACTGGAAAAAAGTTTTAGCCTCGGCGGGCAATACACAGGCAGAGTTTGAATTGGCAGTTAATACGTATGTGCTAATGCGCATGGTCCAACTCACAGGATCGAAGTCGTCACAACACATGGCTCAGGGCTGGTTGGATCGTATTGAGTCTATTGAAACTGCCCGAGTAGTTGTTGACTTTGGAAGAGCCAAACTGGAGAAAAATATCGAGGCCTTATTTAAAGATCTTTCGGACTATTTCAAGGGGCTTTCAAGATCCGTACTCGGCCAACCGGGCCCTCAATCCAATTTTCCGAGCCCAGCTCCAACGCCTTCTCCCCGCAGGACTGCGCCGGTCAAAGCTCCCCTTGCTCCCATAGCTGCACCTTCACCTCCTGCCCGGCACAGTAAAAGGCGTCGCAGAGGAGGACGTCCACCCACGACTGCTGGCGGATACAACAATGGCGGACATTACGGTGGTAGTGGGGATCGACTGAAAATTGATCCTTGAACCCTGATTAGATGAAATGAGCGGGCGTGAGTTAGAGCGCCGTTTTACCAACGTTTTACTTTATGCAGTCGGGATTTTCGGGGCAGATGGATATTTTTTTTCACGGCCCTGTTCGCTTACGCGATCATCAGACGTCAACCGCCTGATAGCCCCACGCTATAACGGCTGAACGATGATCATGGCCATGTGTCATACCTTGCCATGAGCTAACGTATGACACGTGAAGCCAAGGGTAGCGATTAGTTCTAAAAGGCCATCCATGTTTAACTTGAATGCTCGTTCAAGTTAAAGCGGTAGTCCGCTGCCCGCTCACACAAGGAGGCTTACCTTTGCCGAGTCCGTTTTTTTTAACCTCGTTTTACCTCTATAAGGTGCACATCCGATGAGTGTACCCATCACGTCTGAGACGTCTGTGATCCGCATGAACCCGCCGGTGTTTTACTTTGCCGCTGCGTTCATTCTGATCTTTGGCCTGGTGGTTATTTCCATGCCCGCTGCGGCTGGTGAATGGCTGCTGGCCGCACAAAACTGGGCGGCCAATACGGTCGGCTGGTACTACATGTTAGCGATGACCCTGTATCTGATCTTCGTGGTCGTCACCGCCTTGTCTGGTTACGGCAAGATCAAGCTCGGTGCCGACCACGACGAACCCGAGTTCAGTTACCTGTCCTGGGCGGGCATGCTGTTCGCCGCAGGGATCAGCATCACGCTATTTTTCTTTTGTGTTTCCGAACCCCTCACCCACATGCTCGCCCCGCCTCAAGGCGAGGCTGGTACGTCAGAGGCTGCGCGCCAAGGCATGCAGTTGCTGTTCTTGCACTGGGGCCTGCATGGCTGGGGTGTGTTTGCGTTTGTTGGCATGGCGCTGGCGTATTTTGCGTATCGCCATAATTTGCCGCTGGCGCTGCGTTCGGCGCTGTACCCGCTCATTGGTAAACGCATCAACGGCCCTATCGGCTACGCGGTGGATGGCTTTGGCATCATCGCCACCGTGTTTGGTTTGGGCGCTGACATGGGCTTTGGGGTGTTGCACCTCAACTCCGGGCTTGATTACCTGTTTGGCTTGCCGCACACCCAATGGGTGCAGGTGGGGTTGATCACCCTGATGATGGGCGCTGCGATTCTGGTGGCCATCGCCGGTGTGGATAAGGGCGTGCGGGTGATGTCTGACATCAACATGCTGCTGGCCTGTGCGCTGCTGTTGTTTGTGTTGTTCGCAGGGCCGACTCAACATTTGCTCAACACGTTGGTGCAGAACATCGGTGACTATCTGGGCGCACTGCCGACCAAGAGTTTCGATGTGTACGCCTATGACAAGCCAAGCGACTGGCTGGGCGGCTGGACCGTGTTCTATTGGGCCTGGTGGATCGCATGGTCGCCGTTCGTGGGCCTGTTTATTGCGCGCATCTCCCGTGGCCGTACCATTCGCGAGTTCGTGTTCGGCGTGCTGTTGATTCCGCTGGGCTTCACCTTGGCGTGGATGTCGATTTTCGGCAACAGCGCCATCGACCAAGTGCTCAACCACGGCATGGTTGCCCTTGGCCAGTCGGCCATCGACGACCCGTCGCGCACACTGTACCTGCTGCTCGAAACCTACCCGTGGAGCCGAACCGTGATTGCGGTAACGGTGTTCATCAGCTTTGTGTTCTTCGTGACCTCGGCTGACTCGGGCACGGTGGTGCTGTCGACGCTCTCGGCGCGCGGCAACAACGCCGATGAAGACGGCCCGAAATGGCTGCGCGTGTTCTGGGGGGCGATGACAGCGCTGATCACCAGTGCGCTGCTGTTCTCGGGCAGCATTGATGCGCTCAAGTCGGCGGTGGTGCTCACCTCGCTGCCCTTCTCGCTGATTTTGCTGTTGATGATGTGGGGCCTGCACAAAGCGTTCTACCTGGAGTCGCAGAAGCAAATCGCGCAGATGCACTCGCTGGCACCTGTATCGGCATCTCGCCGTGGGCGTGGCGGCTGGCGTCAGCGCTTGAGCCAGGCTGTGCACTTCCCGTCCCGTGATGAGGTGTACCGCTTTATGGACACCACCGTGCGCCCGGCGATTGAAGAAGTGAGTGCGGTGTTCCTTGAAAAAGGGCTCAACGTCGTCACCCAGCCAGACCCGGCCAACGACAACGTGAGCCTGGAAATCGGCCACGGCGAAGAGCACCCGTTTATCTATCAGGTGCAAATGCGTGGTTACTTCACGCCGTCCTTCGCCCGTGGTGGTTTTGGCAAAAAAGAGCAACTGCGTAACCGCCGTTACTACCGTGCTGAAGTGCATTTGGCCGAAGGCAGTCAGGACTACGACCTGACGGGCTACACCAAAGATCAAATCATCAACGACATCCTCGACCAGTACGAGCGCCATTTGCAGTTCTTGCACTTGGTGCGGTGATCGAGAAAGCGGTGGCTCGGGCAGTGCGTATTGCCTGAGTCATCGTTTTTTTGAAACGGGCAAATACCCCCGCAAGAGCTGGCGCTGCTGTGTATCAGCCATACGCGGACGCTACGCGCCCGATCGCAGTTTTCGTGCCTCGACAACGACTACAGAGCGGGTTAGCGGCACACCCTTGTGTAGGCGCTGCCGAAGGCTGCGATCGGCTGCGCAGCAGTCGCAGAATCAGGCACTGCAATGTTTAAACCAAACCTCCGTTTGCTCGCAAAACCTGCCCGTTGACCCAGTCTGCCGCAGGGCTGACCAGAAACGAGACGATGTTGGCGATGTCTTGCGGCTGGCCCAGACGTTCCAGTGGCGGCATTTTGGCGAAATTCTGGATTTGTTCTTCGGTCTTGCCTTGCATGAACAACTCTGTTGCCACCGGCCCCGGTGCCACCGCGTTGACAGTGATTTTCCGGCCGCGTAACTCTTTGGCAAACACTTGGGTCAGCGATTCAACGGCAGCCTTACTGGCGATGTACACCGCGTAACCCGGCAAATTCAGGCCCACAGTACTGCTCGAAAAGTTGACGATACGGCCACCGCTGTTCAGGCGAGTGGCTGCCTCGCGCAGGGTGTTGAACGTGCCACGGGTGTTGATATTGAATGTTTGATCAAACAGCTCATCGCTGTGTTGCGCCAGAGGCAACACTTTGAGCACACCTGCGTTATTGATCAACACATCGGGCGCGCCCAGATGCTGTTCGGTTTCATCGAACAAACGTTTCACGTCAGCAGCGTTGGCTACATCGGCTTGTACGGCAATGGCCTGATGCCCGGCCTGACGTAGTTCTGCAACCAATGCGCAGGCTTCGCTGGCGCTGCTGGCGTAGTTAATGACGACGGCAAAACCCTCACCTGCCAGTTGTTTAGCAATCACGGCACCAATACCGCGTGAAGCGCCAGTAATGATGGCGACTTTAGGTTGGGAAGCACTCACGGCAACACTCCTCAAATGGGTTAGGTGTGGGGCTAAATCATAGGCGTGTTTGAGCCGTCGAATAATGAAGAAACCCCCGCTGGCGCCCAATGCTGCTCACTTAAGTGAGCAGCATTGGCACTGGCGGCGGCTGCGGGTCAGTGATCAAGCATGCGCTGGCGGCGCGTCTTTGCTTTCTTTGATCTTGTACCAAGCCACGTAGAGTGCTGGCAGGAACAGCAGCGTGAGCAAGGTGGCCGAGATGATGCCACCAATCATGGCGTAGGCCATTGGCCCCCAGAACACGTCACGCGCAATGGGGATCATGCCCAAACTCGCAGCCGCAGCCGTCAGCAGGATTGGCCGACGGCGGTGTTCAGTGGCTTGCACCACTGCGTGCCACGGGTCGAAACCATCGCGCTCGTATTGGTCGATCTGGGTCACCAAAATCACCGAGTTACGCACGATGATGCCCACCAGCGCCAAAATCCCCAAAATCGCCACAAAGCCCATTGGCGTGCCGGTTGGCACCAGGGCCAGTACCACGCCGATCAAGCCGAGCGGCGCCACGCTGACCACCAAAAACATCTTCTGCACACTTTGCAGTTGGATCATCAAGAACGTGGCCATCAAAAACAGCATCAACGGCACGACCTTGGCGATTGGGCCTTGGGCCTTGGCGCTTTGCTCCACGGTGCCGCCAGTTGCCAGCGTGTAGCCCTGCGGCAGGCTTTCAGCAAACTTGTCGATCTCGGGTTTGAGTTGCGTCACCAAGTCGGTCGGTTGCATCGAACCGCGCACGGAGGCCTTGAGGGTCAGTGTCGGAATCCGGTCACGGCTCCAGATCAACGGCTGCTCCAGCTCGTAACGCACTGTGGCAAAGGCCAGCAGCGGAATCGACGTCCCGCTTGGCGTGGTGATTTGCAGGTTGAGCAGGGTCTCGGGGGTGCCGCGCTCACTGCCGATGGCCCGCCCGATGATGTTGATCAGGTAGATGTCGTCCTTGACCTGACTGACCGCTGCCCCGCTGACGATGCTGTTCATCATGTGGGCTATGTCTTCAGAAGACAGCCCAAACTGGCGGGCCTTGTCCTGAGCAATGTCGATGCGCAGCACTTTGCCCGGTTCGTTCCAGTTGAAGATGGTCTCGCCGACGTTGGGGTTGGCGTCGAGCACCGAGGCCAAGTCCAGTGAGTATTTGCGCACCAGATCAATGTTTTTGCCGCTAACTCGATATTGCAGCGGTTGGCCTACAGGCGGCCCCAGTTCGAGCGTGTGCACGAAACTGCCGACTCCGACATAGTCTTCGCGCAGGCGTTTTTGCAGGCGTTCGATCAATACATCGCGGCTCTCAAGGCCGGTGCTGACGATCACCAACTGAGCGTAGAACGGGTTTTGCAGTTGCTGGTCGAGCGGCAGGTAGAAACGAATCGCACCCTCTCCGATGTACGAACTCCAGCGCACGATGTCCGGGTCGCCTTTAAGCGACTCTTCAAAACGCTGGGTGACTTTGAGGGTTTCCTGAATGGATGCGTTTTGCGGCAGGTTCAAATCCACCAAAATTTCGGGTCGGTCTGAGGCCGGGAAGAACTGGTTTTGCACCAGCCCCATGCCGAATATCGACAGCACAAACATTAGCACCGTGACGCCAATCGTCCACCAACGGTTGCGCATGCACCACAGCAGGCCAGTGTCGAAGGCTTGAGCCAGACGGCCCGGTTTCTCGGGTTTGGGTTTGACCTTGGCGCTGAGGATGTGCACGCCCAGTACTGGCGCAAACAGCACCGCCACCACCCACGACACAATCATCGCCACGGCAATCACCGCGAACAACGTAAAGGTGTATTCCCCCGCCGAACTGCTGTTCAGGCCGATGGGCACAAAGCCGGCCACGGTCACTAACGTGCCGGTGAGCATCGGAAAGGCTGTGGAGTGGTAGGCGAAGGTCGCCGCCTGCTCCTTGGTTTCGCCCAATTCGAGCCGCGTGATCATGACCTCCACCGTGATCATCGCGTCGTCCACCAGCAAGCCCAGCGCGATGATCAGCGCGCCCAGCGACACACGCTGCATGGCGATGCCAGTGAACTCCATGAACACGAAAACCAGCGCCAGCACCAACGGGATCGAGATCGCCACCACCAGACCTGCGCGCAGGCCCAAGCTGATAAAACTCACGGCCAGCACGATGATGACTGCTTCAAACAACGCGCTGGTGAAGCCGCCCACGGCCACTTCAACCACTTGCGCCTGATTGGACACCATGTGTACATCAACCCCGACCGGTAGTTGGGCGGTGAGGTCGTCGATGCGTTGTTGCAGTTGTTTGCCAAACTCTTGAATGTTGCCGCCGTCGATCATGGCAATCGCCAGGCCAATGGCGGGCTTGCCATTGAAATGGAACATGGGCGCTGCCGGGTCGACGTACCCGCGGGTGATTTCAGCGATATCCGCCAATCGGTAGAAGCGGTCGTTGACCCGCAGGTTCACTGCTTCCAGATCTTCAACATTCTGGAACTGCCCCGAGGTGCGCACCGACATGCGTTCGGGGCCTGCTTCAATGACGCCCGCTGGCGTTACGGCGTTTTGCGCTTGCAGGCTTTGGAGTACGTGCTGCTGATCGAGGCCCAGTGCAGCCAGTTTGCGGGTCGAGAAGTTCAGGTAAAAAGTTTCGTCCTGCTCACCAATGGTCGTGACCTTGCCGCGATTGGGCACATCACGGATGCCCGTGCGCACTTGCTCTACGTAGTCGCGCAGTTGGCGCATGGTGAAGCCATCGCCGGTAAAGGCAAAGATAGTGCCGTACACATCGCCGAACTCATCGTCGAACCCCGGGCCCTGGATGCCCTGCGGGAAATCGCCGCGAATGTCGCCGATTTTTTTGCGTACTTCGTACCAGATATTAGGGATGGCATCGGCTTTGGTGGTGTCTTTCAGAAACACGAAAACCGTGGACTCGCCGGGCCGCGTATAACTCTGCACGTAGTCGAGCGAGTCCAGCTCTTCGAGCTTTTTCTCGATGCGATCGGTGATTTGCAGCCGTGTTTCATCGACCGTAGCGCCGGGCCATCGGGTCTGGATGACCATCGTTTTGATGGCGAAGGACGGGTCTTCAGCGCGGCCCAGATTGATGTATGAAAAAATCCCGGCGACCACTGCGACAAACATCAAATACCAGACAAACGACTGATGTTTCAGAGCCCACTCGGACAGGTTGAACTTCCCATTCATTGCGAGCTTTCCTTATCGAGTCTGACTTTTTGTCCGGGGGTGAGGCTGTTAACCCCTGCGCTGACCACGTAATCGCCCGCTTTCAAGCCGCCTGCCAGCAGTGCGTTTTTTGCATCACGGCGCAGTACGCTCACGTCTCGCGGGCTGACGGTGTCGGCTTGTAGGTCGACCACCCAGACGCGGGTATGGCCGTCGGCTTCTTGCACGGCCGTCAGCGGTAATTCGAAGTGCTCAGCAATGGGGCTACTGACTGTCACGCTGACCGAGCTGCCGAGGCGGAACGCGGGCGGGGTTTGATCCAGCGTCAGGCGAGTACGGCGGGTACGTGTGGCGCTGTCAGCTTGTGGGGCGATTTCACGCACACGGGCGCTGGTGTGGATGTTTGGGTCGAGCTGCCCCGCCACGCGAAACACAATGCCCTTGGGCAGTGCTTCGGCCAGCGGCCCCGGCAGATCAATTACCGCTTCTTTGATTTCAGGGCGCGCCAGCGTGACCACTTCTTCGCCAACGCTCACCACCTGCCCGGCCTCGGCCTTCCAATCGGTGATCACTGCATCATGGTCGGCGCGCAGGTTGCAGTAACTGAGTTGGTCTTGGGCTTGATTGACCGCTGCGACCGCTTGTTGCATCGAAGCGGCGGTGGTTTTCAGATCGGCCTGCGCGGTGTCCAGCTGTGCTTGCGCGCCCACGCCGCGGTTAAACAGCTCTTGTTGGCGGCGAGCATTGGCCTGGGCATTGATCAATTGCGCTTGCACCTTGGCCAGATCACCTTGGGCTGCGCGCAGGTTGTTTTGTTGGTCGGTCGGGTCGAGGTTGGCCAGAATATCGCCTTGCTTCACCACCGCGCCGACATCGTAATGCCGGCGTACGATCCGGCCTGGCACGCGAAAGCCCAGCGTGCTTTCGTAACGTGCTTCGATGCTGCCAGCAAAACGCCCCAAGCTTTCTGAGAACTCGGGTTGGGCCACCACATACAGCACTGGGCGAGTCGGCTCGGGAGGGACTTTTTCAGAGCAGCCCACCAGCCACGCGGCGGCTAAAGGTACGATCCACAAGTGCTTCATAGCTGTGCCCCCTGTGCTGGGGAGGGGGCGATTTCGACCTTCATGCCGGGGTGCAACAACTGCCCGCCTGCGACCACGACGTTTTCTCCGTCCTTGAGCCCTTCGCTGACGATCACGCTGCCCGTGAGGTAGCGCCCGACCTTGACTCGCTGCAGCCGCACGTTGTTTTTCTCATCGGCCACCCACACAGCGGGCTCGCTGATGTCTTTGGTCAAGGCTGACCACGGCAGTTCAATGCTGCGACTGGCAGGCGGGGTGAGGTTGACGGTAACAATCGAACCCAAATCCATGCCCTTGGGCAGCGTGTCCAGTTGCACTTTGATTTGCAGGGTGCCGCTCTGTGCCGACACGGTAGGAGTGATTTCGCGGATCTGGCCGTTGACCTTGACTGTCGGGTCGCTCAGCAACGTGACTTGCACCGTTGGGTCTTTGGGCGGCTCGATAAACAGCGACTCGTACACGTTAAATACCGCGTCGCGGGCGCCATCACGGGCCAGGGTAAATATGGGCATGGTGGCCTGCACCACTTGGCCGACCTCAGCCTGACGGGCCGTGATAACCCCCGGCGCTTCGGCCTCAAGGTTGCTGTAACTCAATTGCTCGCGGGCATTGGCCAATTGCGCTTGTGCGGCGGCCAACGCACTTTGTGCGCTCAACTGAGCGGCGTTGGCGGCATCGTATTCACTTTGGCTGGTGTAGCCCTTGGGCAGCAGCTTTTGCTGGCGAATAAAGGCGGCGCGGGTTTGCACCACTTGGGCTTGTTGCGCATTGACGCTGGCCTGAGCCGTTTGGACCTGAATTTTCAGGTCTTTTGGGTCCAGCCGCGCCAGTACTTGATGGGCTTGAATGTGATCGCCCACATCGACCTTACGCTCGATAATCTTGCCGCCTACCCGAAAGGACAGCTGGGTTTCGACCCGGGCCTGAATATCACCGCTCAGTTGAATCGGCGGCGCAAATTCGCGCGTATTAACTTGCTGTACATAAACCCGAGGGGACAAAGGCTCTGTGGGGCCTTTGTTGTCGCAAGCGGTCAGGAGCGCCAACAGGCTCAAGCCCAAAACACACTTCATTCGTGGACCAGCCATGCAGGCTCCTTTGCGTGATGCTGACTTAGCGTGACGATACGACTGATAGCGTAGAACAGGGTTCCGTGTCTGTGGAACTCAATACGCACTTACTCGTATTCGACTCTGTAGTCGATGGAGCGGGTTGTACAAAGAGGGGGGCGGTTGGCTTGGAGGTATGAGTATTAGAGCCTAGTACTTTCAATATCTTCACGTTGCCCGGATCGGATAGCTTTGCTTTTAGCAGCCTTTTTCAAAGCCGCTTCAGCTTTTGCAGCTGTTTTAGCTTTTGCAAAGTCCTTTGCCCTTGCTTTCATAACCTTCCAAGAGAGCTTTGTCGAAATTAAATTGCTCATACCACCTAATAGAGCTATGGACATATTTGCGTACATCAGCCCCTTGTTGATGGCGTCATCTTCAGCTTTAGGCACGCTATTACGAATGGTGGTAAAAGTACTCGCGGTGAACATTAGTGCGGTTCCGACAAATTTTGTAAGCTCCGCCGCAGTGTAAAAATTTTTGTAAACCGCAATGAGGGATTGCACAGTTGGTGTTGAGGGGAGAACAGCAGAAAAGGATATGACTAGGCTAATAGTTGTGAGCACTGTAGGGATATCTAGAAAATCGAGAAAAGCTCTCCCGCTAGGATCCACCTTATTTATCGGGTCTCCCCCGCAATACGCATACGCATTTAACCCGCCTTTACCAAACGGGCTTAAACGGTCATGGCTGTTAAACCGCATTAACACCGGGTTATACGCACGATGACCATTGCCTAATAAATAGTGCCCGGTTAGCCGGTCAGCATGCTCGCCATTAAAACCCAGCAAACTACCAAGCCCACTTTGAGCACGATGATGACCATATGCGTCATAGGCCTGAGCTCGAGCGTCTGTAGCATTGATGCTGTGCAACACGCTTCGCGGCTGGTCGGTGGCCAGTAGTGCCGTTTGCCCCTGAAACTGCTTTTCAGCCAGCAGTTGATTGCCGTATTGAAACACCGAGTGTGGCACTGACCCTTGCAACTCGGTGGTCAAGTGTTCGCGGTTGTAAAACCGCTGGGTTGGTACTAACGGATTGGTGCGGGTGCCAACCAGCCTATCTAAAGGGTCATACAGATAAGTTTTGATCAATCTATCGGGGTTAGGCATCGGTCTGACTCTTTGCAGCAAAGAGATTTAGCGTCCATCTGCTAGCAAGATTTGCCAACCTGTCAGATCTACTAGGTATTGGTTGAGCCCAATAAAAAACGCCGACGCTTTAATAGCCGTCGGCGTTTTTGGTGGGCTGGCGCGAGATCAGAACGCTGGCAGCACTGCACCGTTGTATCTTTTCGCGATGAAGGCTTTGACTTCTGGGCTGGTCAGGGCATTGGCCAGCTTTTGGATGGCGTCGCTGTCTTTGTTGTCCGGGCGTGCCACCAGGAAGTTCACGTAGGGCGAATCAGCACCTTCAATGATCAGCGCATCAGTGGCCGGGTTCAGGCCCGCTTCCAGCGCGTAGTTGGTGTTGATCATGTCCAGATCAACTTGATCCAGCACCCGTGGCAGCATCGCAGATTCAAGCTCTTTGAACTTGAAGTTGTGCGGGTTCTTGGCGATGTCTTTTGGGGTAGAAACAGCGTTGGCTGGGTCTTTGAGTTCAATCAGCCCAGCCTTATGCAGCAGGATCAACGCACGGCCGCTGTTGCTGCCTTCGTTGGGGATGGCGATGGTTGCGCCGTTTTTGAGCTCTGACAGGTTTTTAACTTTTTTCGAGTAACCACCAAAGGGTTCAACGTGAACGCCTTTCACGGTCACCAAGTCGGTTTTTTTGCCTTTGTTGAAGCTTTCGAGGTATGGCAGGGTCTGGAAGTAGTTGGCGTCCAGACGTTTCTCGGCCACTTGCACGTTCGGTTGCACGTAGTCGGTGAAGACTTTGATTTCCAGATCCACGCCTTGTTTGGCGAGGGTCGGTTTGATCAGCTCAAGGATTTCGGCGTGGGGAATCGGGGTCGCAGCCACCAACAGTTTCTCGCCAGCCTGTGCCAGGCCTGCCGTCAAAGCAGCCGCCAATGCGGTAAACAACAGAACCTTTTTCATGCAATGCCCCTAAGTGTGTGCCCGTTCATATGACGGTTTTATTTGGAAGACGGAGCGGACAATACCGAGATTCTTTATTCCCGAACAATAATATTTATTCAGCTTCTTATTCCATTTTGTTCGCTTGCGATTGCACAGATGGACGTTGTAGGAGCTGCCGCAGGCTGCGAACGATTGCGAAGCGATCGTAAAACTTGCCGAAGCAGTCTGACCGAAATACGGCGCAGCCTGACTTTGCGACGGCTACGCCGCGGGGCGTAGCCTCGCATTACTCGTCAACGGCTACAGAGGGTTTTAGGTTATGCAAGCAAGCGTTTGAGGGCCGCCAGTTCTTGCTCTGTCGCGCCTTTTATAAACAGCTCAATCTGGCTCAACGCATCCGGCAGGTTCAAATGCTCGGGCAGGATTTCCTCACCAGTGCTCACCAGCAATGCAAAGTGAATGACGTTTTCAAGCTCGCGGGTGTTGCCCGGCCAACTGTGGCGCTCCAAAACTCGTTGGGCGCTGTGGCTGATCAGCGGCACCGGCAAGTTGAGGCGCTGGCTGTAAATGCCTAAAAAGTATTCCGCCAGCGACAAGATATCCCCTGGTCGTTCGCGCAATGCGGGCAAGTCCAGCCGCCCTTCGCTCAAGTAGTGATAAAGCCGCTCGTGAAACTTGCCCGCACTTACCGCCTGTGCCAAGTCGATGCTGGTGGCGGCCACCAGCCGCACATCCACTGGGCTGGGCTGGTGAGCACCAACACGGGTGACTTCGTGGGTTTCCAGCGCAGCCAGCAGCTTGGTCTGAATCGCCAGCGGCAAGTCGCCGATTTCGTCCAGATATAACGTGCCGCCATTGGCTGAACCGAACCATCCGGCGCGGCTGCTGGCTGAACTGCTGTGGGCGCCGGGGGCGTAACCGAACAACTCGGCGTCGGCATACGTCGGGCTGATAGCCCCGCAGTTCACTGACACAAACAAGCCAGTACGGTCGCTGGCGCGGTGAATATGGCGGGCCAGTAGCTCTTTGCCGCTGCCGGTTTCGCCGCGAATGAGCACCGGCAACGCAAGGGGCGCCAGCAGTTCCAGGTCATTGCGCAGTTGCCGCGAACGCGAGTCGACAAACACCAGCGCTTTGGCGCGAATGCTCAGGGGGCTTTTTTCAGCGTCGGGAAAGGTCAGCAGCGGCTGACCAAAAGTTTCATGCAGGCTCATGGCAGGCTCCCGCCCGCCGCCGAAGGGTGGGCGCGGGCGTTACAGAAAATTCAGGCGCGACGTAGTGCACCTTGTTCAATACGGTTTTGCAGGCGATATAAAAATGCGAAGCCTTGCTCCCAGCGCTGATGCCCGGACTTGACGTTGATGTGTCCGGCGCCGCTGATAATTGCGACCTCGGCGCCCCATTGTTGAGCAAACTCCATCGCCCGTGGCGCGCTGACAGCGGCGTCGTTGTCAGAGCTGACGATATGGCTCGGGAACGGCAGCGTGTGAGACGGGATGGGCGCAAAGTTACGCAGGGCAGGCGCACAGGCTGGCCGTTCAACATCGGCTGGGGCCACCAGCAACGCGCCTCGCACTTGGCTCAATAAGCTGTCGGGCGCGCGTTCAGCCCAATGCGCGACGGTGATGCAGCCCAGGCTGTGGGCAATCAAAATCACCGGTGTGCTGTCGGCAGCAATGGCTTCGGCTAACGCGGCGATCCAATCTTCGCGGCGTGGTGTGAGCCAGTCGGCCTGCTCCACACGGGCACTGTTCGGCAAGCTGTTTTGCCAGTGGGTTTGCCAATGATCGTCGGACGAACCTTGCCAGCCCGGCACTATCAAATAGCGAATCGACTCGTTGCCCATAGGTGTGCGCCTCCTGCTGTGTGTGCGTTACGGGGTCAGTATAGGGACGGTTTTTAGATTCACTAAGGAATAAGAAGCTATTTGTTTATAACCAAAATTCTTTTTCGCAATCATTAATACCTTCTCGCTGAAGCGGCCGAAGGCTGCGATCTTTTGATCTGAAGATCGCAGCCACGCCAACGCCCGCGACGCTTGCAGCCTTCAACGCGCCGTTATCACCGACACTTTGGTGATCCCCGCCCGCTCAATCGAAGCCATCGCTCGCGCCACTTCGCCGTAGTTCACCCCTTCATCGGCTTGCAATTGCACGCGCACGTCAGGGTCTTTGGCCTTGGCCCCTTGCAGGTTGAATTCCAACAAGGCGGGCTCTACCGGGTCTTTGTTGATGAACAGCTTGCCGGCGCCGTCGATGCTGACCACCAGCGGGTCTTTTTGCAGCGCCGGGGCCACGGCATCGGTCTTGGGCAGGCTGATCGGGATGGCGTTGGTCAGCATCGGCGTGGTGACGATAAACACCACCAGCAACACCAGCATCACGTCCACCAGCGGCGTGATGTTCATTTCGCTCAGCACTTCATCGCTGTCTTGGGTTGAAAAAGACATATCAGGAGGCCTCTTTCACGTTTTGCGGCGCGAGCTTGCGCCCGGCCGGGTGGATCAGCACGCGGAACGAACTCTTCTGCGCCAGGCTGTAAAAGTCATGGGCGAAGTCGTCAAGGTCGGCCACGGTGAGCTTCAGACGGCGCAGTAAGTAGTTGTAAACCAGCACCGCAGGCACCGCGACGGCAATCCCCACACCCGTTGCCACCAGTGCCGCGCCAATGGGCCCTGCGACTGTTTCAAGGCTCGCAGACCCCGCAGCGCTGATGCCTTTTAAGGCTTCCATAATCCCCCATACCGTGCCGAACAAACCCACGAACGGCGATGTGCTGCCGATACTGGCCAGAATCGCCAAACCGCTTTCCAGTGAGCGCCGTTCGCGCACGATTTGCTGGCGCAGTGCGCGCTCCAAGCGGTCTTGATGATTAATTGCGTGGCTCAGATCGCTGGCGGGGGTGGCTTCACCGACCTGAATCGCCGCATAACCGGCTTGTGCCACGCGGGCTGCTGCGCCGGGGTAGGTTTCGCTCAGCTCGGCAGCGGCGTCCAGGCTGGATGCTGCCCAAAAATGCTTATGAAACGTGCGGTCCTGGGCTTTAAGCCGTGCGAACTGCCCGCCCTTGAGCAATGCCAAGCCCCAGGTTGCCAACGAAAAAATCACCAGCAGCCAAATCACTGCGCTCTCAATGGATGCGAGGGGAGATGCCAATACGGTCATGGTCTGTGCTCTCTATAAAAGTGGGTTCGCCATTAATGAATCTTGAAATCAATCGGTACGCTGACCCAGCCCACCTGCGCGACATCGCCCTGTTTGGCGGGCACAAAACTCCAGCGCTTTACGGCTTGCAGTGCGGCGTCATCGAGTTGTTGGCGGCCACTGGTTTTCTGGAGTTGAATCTCCCCCGGCTTGCCGTTGGCCAACACCTGCACCCGCAGCAACACTGTGCCCTCCCAGCCTTTGCGCAGGGCTAACGCCGGGTACTCGGGTGCCGGGTTTTTCAGGTAACCGGCGTTTGCAGATGCAGGCGTAACCGGCGCGGGAGCCGGGGGCGCAGGTGCAGTTGGTGGTGCCACGGGCTGCGGTGCTGCGGGCGCCGGAGTTGCGGGTTGTGGCACCGGTTTTGGTGTTGGCTTGGGCACCGGCTTGGGTTTGGGTTTGGGCACTGGTTTGGGGGGTGGCGGTTTGGTGGCCAATTCGTCTTCGACAGGAGGCGGCGGCTCGACCACAGGTTCAACGGGCGCCGGGGGCGGCGGCTCGACCTGCGGCGGGGCCGGTTGCGAAAACTCGATCGTCATCGGTGGTACTTCGGGCGGCACAATTGGCAACACAGGCGTGGGGTGCTGACTTATCCACAACAGCACCCCGCCGTGCAGCAACAACGCCACAATCGCCAGCGCCAGCACTTCGCGGCGGCGC
Source organism: Pseudomonas sp. E315 (assembly GCF_055406205.1). Taxonomy (NCBI): domain Bacteria; kingdom Pseudomonadati; phylum Pseudomonadota; class Gammaproteobacteria; order Pseudomonadales; family Pseudomonadaceae; genus Pseudomonas; species Pseudomonas sp. E315. The sequence continues at coordinate 140,638 of NZ_JBUZPJ010000009.1, forward strand.
AATACCGAAGTCGGCGCCCGCTGTAAGCGCAACTGTCCCAGCGGCAACCGATACGGGCGACCCAGGTTTAACAACTCGGCACTGGAGACCGATTGCCAGCTCTGTTCGGCGGTCTGGACATTGGCCATAGTCTGGCTCCTGCGCGCTTAGCGACTGGCGTTGGTGGGTTGCAGCGCGGCGTTGGGCGCGATCACCGCCGTTTGCGAACGCGGCGTGCCCTGCGGCACCCAGTCGTAGCTCACCGGCAATGCGCGATAAACCCAATTGCTGATGGCTTCGCTACCCGGCGCCTTGCCTTGATACGGGCTTACGTACTCCCACACGTTTTCACCTTTGGCCGTGACCTGAAAAAACCGCCCGTTCATGCCTTCATCAATCAGCGTATTGCCGTTGGGCAAGCGCCGGGCGCTGCTGATAAACGAGCTGTAAAAAGCCCAACCCGGTTGTTTGGAATCAGCTGCGGTGTATTGCCATACGATGTGCCCGGTTTGAGGATCGATTTCCAAAACCCGAGATCCGCTCACCAACCCCAACGTTGCCGAGGGGTAGCCAGCCGAACCCTGGTTATCGAACACCAGCACATTGCCTGCACCGGGCAGCCCGGCCGGGATGATGTGCGCATCATGCTGACCCACAAACTGATCCACCGGGCGCGGCAGGGTTTGGCTGGTTTTGGGGTTGATAACAGGCAGGTTAGGGCCCAGCGTCCACACGACCTTGCCGCTGGCTTTGTCGATGATTGCGATGAAGTTGGCGTTGCGCGAGTCAATCAGCAGGTTGTCGGGGTTGAAGCGTTTATCCCCCGCATCGAACCACTTGTTCGGCCCCACCACGCTCAGATTGTTGATGTGCAGGTAATCGGGGTTTTCGGTGGCGTGTACCAGCTTCAGTTGCTCAGGCGTGAAGCCGAACTCGTTCAAGTGCTCGGACGCCAACCACTGCCACTTCACCTCACCTTGGGGGCTGACTTCATAGATGGCGTCGTCAATCACTTGCGGCACTTTGAAACCGGCCACTGGATGCACCTTGTTGGCCAGCACCAGCGTGTTACCGTTGCTTAAGCGGCGCTGGTCGTGATGCTGTTGCGCGGCGCCGCCGGGGGCTTTGTCGCCCCACTGCCACAGCACCTTGCCGTTCCAGTCCAGTTCGCCGACGCTCTGATTGCCCAGCCCGTTGCCCGCCGAACCCAGGGGGCCGGGTGCCTTGTCGCTGAGTTGCAGCAGCACTCGGCCGCGCTCGCCACCCACCAGTTGAGGGTCGATGATGGCCGACGGAAACCCGGCCTGCGGCCAGCGTTTGACCTCGTTGCCGTTCATGTCGATCAAGTGCGTTTGCTTATCGGCACCGCTGAAAATCACGTATTGGTTGTAGGCCTTGGCCGGGTCGTAGCGCGTGACGCCTGTGGGGTAAACACTTGGCGCGGCGCCAGCGATGGCGCTGAACAGGCTGCTGGCAATCAGCAGCGACAAAACAGGTTTAGTGCGTTGCATGGTGAGCTTCCTGAGTCAGTTAAAAGTCGTAACGGCCTGTCACACCCAGCGTCCGAGGCGTGCCGAGCAGGCCTTCATAGCCGCCGTTGCCAGCGCTCCACAGGGTTGTGTAATAGGTTTTGTCGAAGGCGTTTTTCAGCCACAGCGAGACGTCCCACTGGCCTTGATGGAAGTCACCGCGCAGGCCTGTGGATAAGTTGACCACTGCGTAACTGGGGATCTGCGCGTAGTCAGAATCCTCGACCGTGCCCACCGCTTTGGAGCGGAACGCGTAGCTGGCCGTGACGTACTCTTCGAGGCTGTCAGTGAGGTTCCACTTGTATTCGCCGTTGGCGTTGGCGATCCATTTAGAGGCGCCGACCACTTGGTGCCCGCTCAAGTCACACGACGCTGGCGCGCCTGGTTGCAGGCTGACTTCGGGTGGGCATGGCGCATCTTTGTACGAGAGATAACGCACATCGTTGTAGGAACCGTTGATGTTGAGCGTCAGCCCACGTATTGGGATCAGTGTGCTTTCGAACTCTGCCCCGCGTGAGCGCACTGAGCCCGCATTGGTCAGGTATTGCGCGCGGGTGGCGTCGTCATAAGCGGTGGTTTGGTAACCGTTGACCTGAGTCCAAAACAGGTTGGCGTTGAGCTGCAGGCGGCGATCCCACAGCGTGCTTTTCAAGCCCAACTCAACGTTGTTGGCACGTTCGGCCCCAATCAACAGCGAGTCGGCCCCGGCAGTGGGCGCCGAACCGACGGTCAGGTTGACCCCGCCAGACTTCTCGCCGTGGCTCAGGGTGGCGTAACCCAGCAGGTTGTCGTTGAAGTGATAACTGAGGTTCAACAGGCCCGAGGGACTGGTGCTGTATTGGTTTAAATCGCCTGAGTCATAAGCGCCAACCCGCGTCTGACGCGCATTGGCGGCGGCCCCGGAGACGTTGGCACCACCCACAGGATCATCACGGGTTACCCACGCGCTTTTCTCTTCATAAGTGCCACGCACGCCGGCGGTGAAATCCAGTTGTGGGGTCAGGTGCCAAGTGCCTTGGGCGAACAGCGCAAAACTGTTGGTCTCGATATGGCCTTTGCCCAGCGTGCTGACATTGGCCAGCGCGCCTGCTGGCGTGCCGTTCCAGATATCGGCCTTGGGGCCGTAACGGTTGAAGGACTTGTTGTCCAAGTCAGAGCCGAAGTAATACGCGCCCACCACGTAATCGAAGTCCCCGCCTGTTGGTGAGGCGAGTCGAAATTCTTGCGACCACTGTTTGTCTTTCACCGACACCCCAGCGTCGTAGGCCACGGGCACATCCAGCCCGTCATCGTTGCGCGGGGTGAAATCCCACCAGCGGTAGGAACTGACGGAGGTCAACGTGAAGTCGTTGGGCAGCGTCCAATTGGCCTCCACCGAGGTGCCGCCTTGAAACACTGTGACCGCTTGCTGACTGTCGAGATTGACCTTGCGATGCGAGCCGTCTACCAGCGTCGCCCCCACTGCTGCTGCGCGGGCTTCGTAGCGATTAACCCCGTTGATGGTCGGCCCGGTGCTGAACAGCGTGCGGGTGCCAGCGCTGGAATCCTCTTCGTTGTAATCACCGATCCAGCGCAGGTTGAAGTTTTCATTGGGTTTGTACAGCAACTGCCCGCGAAAGCCCTCGCGAGAGCCGCCGTTAAGCTTGTTGCCATCGAACTCGTTTTTGATATCGCCATCGCTGCGGGTGCGATACGCCGAAAAGCGCCCGGCCAACTCATCGGAGAGTGGGCCTGAAATCGTCCCTTTGGTTTGGAAATAACCGTCCTCGCCCACCGATGTTTCAATGCTGCGCTCAGGGGTAAAGGTGGGCGCGCGGGTGGTGATGTTAATCACCCCGGCCGTGGTGTTTTTGCCGAACAAGGTGCCTTGCGGGCCGCGCAAGACATCCAGTTGCTCAATGTCCATCAGATCGAACACGGCCATGCCCGGACGCCCGAGATACACGTTGTCGATGTACAACCCGACGCTGCCTTCCAGGCCATCACTGGCCGGGTTATTGCCCAACCCGCGAATCGACACGCTGGACTGGCGAGCGTGCATGTAGGCCACGTTCACGCTGGGCACCAGTTGCTGCAAATCCTGAATGCGATAAATGCGCTGGGTTTCCAGCGTTTGGCCGCTGATCACACTCATGGGCGTGGGCACGTTTTGTGCGCTTTCTTCACGCCGCCGAGCGGTCACGGTCACGGTTTGCAACTGGCTGCCCTCGGCTTGGGCCGGGGTGGCGTTGGTCGCTGGCGTGGCGTCCGCTGCCGGGGTTTGATCCGCCGCATAGGCCATCGAACCTGTGGCACACCCCGCCATAAACAGCGCCAGCGGCAGGCGTTTTAAGCGCCTTAAAGGTAACGGCAGGGCGAGATGGGACGGGCTCATTGGCGGCTCCTGAGGGGCGAAATACACAATCCTGCATATTCCTAAAAGTTATTTGTTTATGTTTTGACAGATATTTACTGCATAAGAGATTGCCTTTATAAGGAACCGACCTAATGCATAGCCAATGCATTTCCCGGATATTTTTGATGTGAAAAATGCATATCGACCTGCGCCAACTTCGACATTTCATTGCCCTCGCCGAGCAGCGCAGCTTTGTTGCGGGTGCGCAGGCGGTAAACCTTTCGCAATCGGCGTTTAGCCGCAGCATTCAGGCGCTCGAACACAGCGTGGGTTGCCCGCTGGTCGATCGCGGGCGCAAAGACCTGGCCCCCACCAAACAAGGCCAGGTGCTGCTCGAACATGCGCGGCGGCTGGTCAGTGGGGCGCGGCAAATGGCCAACGAGATCAGCCAGTTCAATGGGCTGGAGGCGGGTGAACTGCAATTTGGCTGCGGCCCGGCGCCAGCATCCGGGCTGGTGCCGCGCGCAATAGGGCGTTTTATTGGGCGTTACCCCAAGGCGCGGGTGCATTTTCAGGTGGACGACTGGCAAAGCTTGAGCAAGCGCCTGTTGAACGAAGAGTTTGAGTTTTTCGTGGCCGATACCCGCAACTTCGAAGCCGACCCGGCCTACGTCACCCAACGACTGCGCCCGCGCAAATGGTATTTTTGCTGCCGCGCGGGGCACCCGCTGGCCAATCGAAGCAGCGTCAGCGCCGCCGAACTGCTGAGTTACCCACAGGCCGTCACGATTCGCCCGCCCAACCTGCGCAAAGTGTTGGTGCAACTCAGTGGTCGCCCGGACTACGCGCCCAACGTTGAATGCGAAAGCCCGTTCAGCCTCATGAGCGTGGTACTCAACAGTGACGCCATTGGTATTTGTGGTGCTTACAGCGACGTTTTTTTGTACGCCAAAGGCGATTTAGTGCGCTTGCACGTGGACGAACTGGGCCAAGACCAGGACGCGCTCTACACCCGCTACGGCATCGTCAGCCGCGCCGCTGTGCGCCTGTCGCCATTGGCCCAAGCCATGATCGAACAGATCAAAGAGCTGGATAACAGCGACGACCACGACGTGTGCGGGCTAGAGAACTTCGCGATTTAACGCGTTGCTGCAATTACAACGCGTAGGTTGTTTTAGGCATGCGCGCGGTGCATCAAAACCATTCGCCAAATGCGCTTGTCGCTGAGGCCGTGCTCGTCCGAAATCGGTCACCTGTCTTAATAAAGGTGAACCCTCATGTCGCAGCTTCAACCGGTTAAAAACGTGCTGTACATCATGTGCGATCAACTGCGTCGCGATTACTTGTCGTGCTACGGCCACCCGCATTTGCACACGCCTAATATCGACCGCTTGGCGGCGGCAGGCGTGCGCTTCAGCCGGGCGTATACCCAAGGCACGATTTGCGGGCCATCGCGTATGTCGGCCTATACCGGGCGTTATGTCAGCAGTCATCAGGTGGCCTGGAACGCCGTGCCGCTGCCGCTGGAAGAGCTGACCTTGGGTGATTACTTACGCCCCCACGGGATTCGAACTGCGCTGGTGGGTAAAACCCACGCCACAGCAAACGTCGATGCCTTGCAGCGTTTGGCCATCGACCCGGACAGTCAGCAGGCTGAAATTTTCAATGAAGTGGGGTTTGAAGCCTACGCTCGCCACGACGGTATTTACCCGGATAGCCCGCTGTTTGATGACAAGCGCGATGCCGCGCCCTATACCCATTACCTGCGCGACTTGGGTTATGACGGCGCCAACCCGTGGCACGACTGGGCCAACGCGGGCGCTGGGGCCAATGGCGAGGTGCTGAGCGGCTGGCACATGCGCAACGCTCATCTGCCCGCTCGGGTGCAGGAGCAGCACTCAGAAACGGTGTTCACCACTGACCGCGCCATCGACTTCATTCAGGAGCAGGGTGAGCAGCCGTGGTGCCTGCATTTGTCGTACATCAAACCGCACTGGCCTTACATCGCCCCGGCGCCGTATCACGCGTTGTATGGCAGCGAACACGTGTTGGCCCCGATTCTCCCGATCAAGGCCAGCGATCACCCGGTGTACAACGCGTTTCGTCAGCACGAAGAGAGCCAGAACTTCTCCCGTGATGAAGTGCGCTTGAACGTGATCCCGACCTACATGGGGCTGATCAAACAGGTGGACGATCAGTTGGGGCGTTTGTTTGATCTGCTGCAAAGCACTGGCCGTTGGGATGACACGCTGATTGTGTTCACCAGCGACCACGGCGACTTTTTGGGTGATCACTTTTTAGGCGAAAAGGAGTTTTTGCTGGAGCCCGCCGTGGGGGTGCCGCTGATTGTGCGCGACCCGCGTGCCGCCGCGGATGCCACCCGGGGCACCGTGGATGAGCGCCTGGCAGAAACCATTGACGCCCTGCCGACCTTTTTGCAGGCGCTGGGTGTGAGCGGGGCTGAGCATCGGTTGGAGGGGCGCTCATTGATCCCGTTGTTGCATGGGCAAAACCCGGCGTGGCGCGAGTATGCGATCAGCGAATACGACTACGCATTTCAGGCTCCGGCCCGTGAGCGTTTGGGCCAAGCGATTGATCGCTGCCGCATGACGATGGTGCGCAGTGAGCGCTGGAAGTATCTGGCGTATGACGGCTTTGGGGCGCAGTTGTTTGATTTGCACAATGACCCGCAGGAGTTAAATGACCTTGGCGCAGACCCGGCTTACGCGGCGGTGCGCGAGCAGCATGCGGGGTATTTGTTTGATTGGCTGCGCGGGTTGAAGCGCCGTACCACCATTAGCCATCAAGAGGTGGATCGTCGGGCGGAGAGTTTTCGCTATGGCGAACCCGAGACCGAGAAAGTGGTGCAGATCGGGGTGTGGTGAAAACGTGTTGTCGCTGCCGCAGGTTGCGATGGGCCGCTTAGCGGCCCTTTTGTAGATGAAGGCCCTAATGAGGGCCTTCTCGCAGCATGCGGTAGCGACTACAGGGGTGAGTTGGGTTTCTTACGCGCCTTTGGTGGTTTGGCTGCGGTGCCCTTGGACGCTCACGGGCACATCGCCCTGCAAGGTGACGCGGCGCACGATGCGGTCTTGGGTGCCGTAGTCGTCGATGGCGTAATGCTGGGTCGAGCGGTTGTCCCAGATCGCCACGTCGCCAGTGTTCCAGCGCCAGCGAACGGTGTTTTCCAAGCGTGTAACGTGGCTTTGCAGCAGGTTGAACAGGTGCGCCGAGTCGGCCTGTGAATAGCCTTTGATGCGTTTCACGAAATGCCCCAGCACCAAACTTTTCTCACCGCTCTCAGGGTGGACGCGCACCACGGGGTGCTCTGTTTCATACACCGTGGACGTAAACACTTTGCGATAGCGCTCGAGCTTTTCAGCAGAAACATCCGGTTTGGCGCTGGCGTAGTCGTATTCGTTGCTGTGAACAGCCCATAGGTTGTCCGCCAGTGCCTGTAAATCTGCTGGCAGTTTGGCATAAGCCGTGGCGGTGTTGGCCCACACCGTGTCGCCGCCAGAGGCTGGCGACAACACTGAACGCAGCACCGAAGCCTTTGGGTAGGCATCAACAAAGGTGACGTCGGTGTGCCACGAGTTGGCGCGCTGGCCTTGGGCGCCGTCCAGCTCCATCAAATACTGGGTGCCGTCACGCACAGGCACTGTCGGGTGAGCAATGGGCTCGCCCAACAGGTGCGCGAAGGCTTCTTGGCTTTGGTCGTCGAGGTGGGTCTGGTTACGGAAAAAGATCACCTTGTGGGTCAGCAGCGCCTGTTGAATGGCTTCGACAGTGCTGGCGTCCAGCTCTCCAGAGAGTTTTATCCCACGGATTTCAGCGCCAATGCGCCCCGCTACCGGGTGGATTTCAAGGGCAGTTACGTCAGGTTTAACAGCTAATGCGGCAGTGCTCATTGTAGGAACCTCATCGTGTTTGACGGTTTTGGGGCAAAGGGTTAGCGGGTTGCAGCCGCCAGCGGGGGTGCAACCCACTCGCTGACTTGGAACGGTTTACGGATCAGCCGCTGTTGCGCGGCCAGCGCTACGGAGTCTTGCAGGGCGGCGAGGAACACCGGGTCCAGTTGCGAGGGGAAAACTTCGCTAAAGGTTTGGTCTCTGAGGTCTTGCTCAAGAATCTGAGGCGGGTAGCTGGCCAGCCCAGACACCAGTTGGATGTAGGCCTGCTTGTTGGCGTCGTTGGTCAGCCATTGCACCGCTTGTTCTTGGGCGTTGAGCAGTTTGGCCACGGCTTGCGGGTGGGCGTCGACAAAGGCGCCAGAGGCCACCAGTACGCTTTGGATGCTACCGGCGTTGTTCAGGTCTTTGGTGGTCAACGGGATTTCGGCCAAGCCTTTGGCTTGCAGGGCGCTTAAGTTGGAGCCACCCCACGAGGCGTCGATTTGTTTGGCGGCCAGTGCGGCTACGGCGGCGTTGAAGTCCAGGTTGATGACTTTCAGGTCTTTTTCGCTCAGGCCCACACTGGCCAATGCCGCGTCGAATGACAGTTGGGTCGCGGTGCCGCGAAACAGGCCCACGCGTTTGCCTTTGAGGTCTTGCAGGGTTTTGATCCCCGAGCCCGGCACCACGGCCAAATACTGTTTGTTGCCACGGGCCGCCGCACTCAGCAGGCGGGTGTCCAAGCCATTGGCCTTGCCGATGATGGCAGCCAGATCCCCAAGGTAGGCGAAGTCCACCTGACCGTTGGCGAAGGCTTCGTTGATCACCGGGCCCGCCCCTTTGAAGTATTTCCAGTCGATGGTCACGCCTTCATCAGCGAAGGCTTTTTCCAGCAGTTGCTGGCTGCGCAACACATCGCTGATCCCACCACCGCTGTGTTGGTTGCCAGCGCTCAGGTCGGGCACGGCAATGCGGATTTGTGTGAGTGGGTCGGCGTTCGCCAGCAGAGGCAAGTAACCCAGCAAACTAACCAGTGCAGGGGCGGCAAGGCGGCGTAAAGCGCGTTTGAAAGGGATCGACATGGGTGCAGCTCCTGAAGGCGGCGGGCGTTGAGGAGCAAAAAGTAGGCATAAGTTTTTTTGATCAATAAATACTAAGAGTTCACAACTTAGTAACTAAAAGGAATAAGCGTTATAGCCTGCGGCTGTTGGCCCGGTATGCATGAGTCGCACTGAAAATATTCATTTAATGCATTGGAAGCGCGAACAAAGACACGCCATAAAGGACAGTCCTTATCTCTGATAGGCAGAGGTAATGAAGATTAATAGATCAAACGAGCATATAAAAAAGCCGTTTTTTTCGCCCGCACAGCCGACAACGGAGGTCTGCGATGACCAAAGCTTCGCTGCTCAATTTGCCCTTGGTCGCTCCGTCGCCAGGGCTGAAGGTTTGGTTACCGACACTCAGTCAGCGGTTATTGCCGTGGCTGTTGCCGGTCAGCCTGCTGGCACTGTGGTGGCTGGCCAGTCGAAATCTGTGGATGAGCGAACAAATATTGCCCGCGCCCTCGTTGGTGTGGCAAAGCGCGCTGGAACTGGGCTCAGGTGAGTTGTGGAGCCATTTGGCGATCAGCATGCAGCGGTTGTGTGTGGGGCTGCTGGCAGGGGTGACGCTGGGGGCGCTGTTGGGCGCCACCTTGGGTTTGAGTCGTCGCGCTGAGCGGTGGGTGCTGCCCACGTTCAGTGCCTTGGCGCAAATTCCGACGCTGGCGTGGATCCCGCTGTTTATGGTGTTTTTCGGCATCGGCGAAGTGCTCAAGCTGGTGGTGTTGATCAAGGCCATCGTGGTGCCCGTGACGCTGCACACGTTGGTGGGCGTGCGTGATGCGCAACCCAAACTGCGCGAAGCGGCGCAGGTGTTACGTTTGCCGCTGCACCTTCAACTGAGCCGCTTGGTTATTCCTGCCGCCCTGCCCGGGTTTATGTCTGGGGTGCGATTAGCATTAGCCACTGGCTGGACTTCGCTGTTGGCGGTGGAATTGCTGGCCTCCAGCGAAGGTATCGGCTACCTGATGGTGTATGCGCGGCAGCTATTCATGCTCGATATCGTGTTTGTGTGCATCGTGGTGATTGGTGTGATGGGGGTGGCGATGGATCGCGGCATTGGTTGGCTGGATAAAAAGCTGGTGCATTGGCCCCATGCTGCCACCGCACAACTGACCCGTGGCCCGCGTTACAACGGCTGGCAGCGTGTGCAATCGTGGTGGCTGCCGCTGGCGTTGTTTGGCCTGTGGCAAGTGTCGGTTGAGCTGCAATGGGTTGATCCGCAGATTTTGATCAGCCCGCTGGCGGTGTTGCAGAGCACTTGGCTGGGTTTGGCCGATGGCAGTTTGTCCACCGCGTTAGGTTTGAGCCTTAAGCGCACCCTTGGTGGCTTGCTGTTGGGTGGGGGTCTTGGATTTGGCTTTGGCGTGTTGCTGGGTTTGTCGCGTATCAGCGAGCGCCTGCTGGGGCCGAGCCTGTCGGCACTGCGCCAAATTGCGATTTTTGCGTGGGTGCCTTTGCTCACGGCATGGTTTGGCCTGGGCGAGTTGTCGAAGTGGGTGTTCGTCGCCCTGGCTGCTTTTTTTCCGATGTTTATTGCCACGCAGCGCAGCGTGGCCAACCTCTCGCCGCAGCTGCGCGAGGCGGCGCAGGTGATGCGTTTGAACCTGTGGCAGCGCTTGCGCTTGCTGGTATTGCCGGGCGCAGCACCGGGGATTTTCGCCGGGCTGCGTCTGAGCTTGATCTACGCATGGTTGGGCACCATCGGCGCGGAATATTTCATGCCGTCCAATGGCGGCATCGGCAGCGTGATGATTGGTGCGCAACAACTGCTGCGCATGGACACCCTCTTCAGCGGCATGCTGTTGGTGGGCTTGACGGGCGCCGCCCTGAACGTGATTGGCCAAACCCTTGAAACTCGCGCAACTCGCTGGAGGCACGCATGAATGCACCTATCGTCAGTTTTAATCAGGTGGGCAAATCCTTTGAAGTGGATGGCCTGGAGTTGGAGGCGATTCGCGACTTTAACTTGCAGATTGCCGAGGGTGAATTTGTGGCCATCGTTGGTTCCAGTGGCTGCGGAAAATCCACCTTGCTGCGCTTGTTGGTGGGGCTAGACACTGAATTTCGCGGCGCCATTGAAGTGGACGGCAAGGCCGTCAGCGGCGTGGGCAGCGAGCGCGGCATTGTGTTTCAGGAGCACCGCCTGTTTCCGTGGTTGAGCGTTGCCGACAACATCGGGCTGGGGCTGGTCAACGAAGGGCTGAGCCCGGCAGAGCGCCAACAACGGGTGGCAGCGTTTATTGAGTTGGTGGGCCTGAACGACTTTGCGCGCGCCTTTCCGCATCAGCTGTCGGGCGGCATGGCGCAACGGGTGGCGATTGCTCGCGGGTTGGTGGCCAGCCCACGGATTTTGCTACTGGACGAACCCTTTGGCGCGTTGGATGCGCTCACTCGCCAGCAAATGCAGGACGAACTGCTGTCGATTCGGGCGCGAGCCAAAATCACCACGGTGCTGGTGACCCACGATGTTGAAGAAGCGATTTTCTTGGCTGACCGCGTGGTGGTGCTGGAGCCACGTCCGGGGCGGATCAAACAAGTGGTCAACATCAACTTGCCGCACCCGCGGCAGCGCAGCAGTTTTGAGTTTCATCAACTGCGTGAAGAGCTGCTGCATGAGCTGACCAGCGACGATCACTATCAGCCGGTGGTGCCTGTGCAGGTGCGTGATGTGCCGTTGGCGTTTATTGCGGTGTGATGGCAAATGAGCCCGTGGGCGCTGCTGAAGGCTGCGATCTTTTAATGATCAAACCATCGCAGCCTTCGGCAGCTCCCACAGCAATCGCTTACAAAAACGCTTGATGCAGCTCAGTCAGCGTTTGGAAGTGGTACTTGGGCGCGAATGAGTTCAGCTCTTCAAAACTGCCAAAGCCATAGCCCACGGCTGCGGCATCCAGGCCGTTATCGCGTGCGCCGATCAGGTCGTGTTTGCGGTCGCCGATCATCAGGGTGTGTGCCGGGTTCAACCCTTGCTCAGCCATTAAGTGGCGAATCAGCTCAACCTTGTTGGTGCGGGTGCCGTCCAGTTCGCTGCCGTAGATCACCTTGAAGTGCTTGGCGAAGTCAAAGTGTCGGGCGATTTCACGCGCATAGACCTGCGGCTTTGAGGTGGCGATAAACAGTTGGCGCCCCTGCCCCACGAGGTCTTCGAGCAGCGGCGTTACGCCTTGGAACACTTCGTTTTCATACAGGCCGGTTACCGCAAAGCGCTCGCGGTAAAACCCCATTGCTTCCCACGCCTTGGCTTCGTCAAAGCCGTAAGTGGCCATAAACGCTTGCAGCAATGGCGGGCCGATGAAGTGCTCAAGCTTGGTCAGATCAGGTTCGTCGATGCCCATTTTGCTCAGGCCATATTGGATCGAACGGGTGATGCCTTCTCGTGGGTCGGTCAGGGTGCCGTCGAGGTCGAACAATACGTTTTGATAATCCATGCAAGGCTCCTAAGCCGTGATCAATAAGAGTCGCAAACCGGCTGGTGATAGCCTTCGGCCAAGTGTTGATCCTTAAGTTTTACGTAGTTGCCAGCGCTGTAGGTGAAGAAGGCCTTTTCCTTTTCGCTCAACTCGCGCACTTGTTTGACCGGGCTGCCGACATACAGAAAGCCGCTGGCCAAACGCTTGCCCGGTGGCACCAGGCTGCCCGCACCGACGATTACGTCGTCTTCAATCACGGCGCCGTCCATCACAATACTGCCCATGCCGATCAAGATGCGGTTGCCGACTGTACAGCCATGTAGCATCACTTTGTGGGCGATGGTCACGTCGTCGCCGATCAACAGCGGGAAGCCATCTGGGTTGAAGGGGCCAGCATGGGTGATGTGCAGCACGCAGCCGTCCTGCACGCTGGTGCGCGCACCGATGCGGATGCGGTGCATGTCGCCACGAATAACGGTCAACGGCCAAACGGAGCTGTCGGCGCCGATCTGGACATCGCCGATCACCACCGCCGAGCGATCGACAAAGGCACGCTCGCCTAAAGTGGGTGTGTGCTGCTGGAACGGACGAATGGACACAAATAGCTTCCTTCTTTAGCAGTGATAGGGCGTTGCAGTGCTGCGGTCTGCGGCGATTGTAATTAAGATGGCCCAATGTTTCTTTAAGCCAAGGTGCTAAACGTGAGCGAGAACAACCCTCTATTGCAGCCGTATGACCTGCCGCCGTTCTCGGCGATTCGTCCTGAGCACGTACAGCCGGCCATTGAACAGATCCTCGCCGACAACCGAGCGGGCATTCAAAAAATTCTGAAAGACCAAGGCCAGAACCCGACGTGGGCTGGCTTGGTGTTGGCGATGGATGAGCTGAACGACCGACTGGGCGCGGCCTGGAGCCCGGTCAGCCACCTTAATGCGGTGTGCAACAGCAGTGAACTGCGTGAAGCCTACGAGGCGTGTTTGCCTGCATTGAGCGCCTACTCGACCGAAATGGGCCAGAACCGCGAGTTGTTTCAGGCTTTTGAGGCTTTGGCCCACAGCCCGCAAGTGGCTGATTTTGACCAAGCGCAAAAAACCATTCTTGAGCACTCGCTGCGTGACTTCCGCCTGTCGGGTATCGACCTGCCGCCGGCTGAACAAAAGCGTTACGCCGAAGTGCAGAGCAAATTGTCGGAGCTGGGCAGCAAGTTCTCCAACCAGTTGTTGGACGCCACTCAAGCCTGGACCAAGCACATCACTGACGAAGCTGCGCTGGCAGGCCTGACCGATTCGGCCAAGGCCCAAATGGCCGCAGCCGCCCAAGCCAAAGGCCTCGACGGCTGGCTGATCAGCCTGGAATTTCCGAGCTACTACCCGGTGATGACTTACGCCCAAGACCGCGCCCTGCGCGAAGAAGTCTACGCCGCGTACTGCACTCGTGCGTCGGACCAAGGCCCGAATGCCGGCTCGTTCGACAACGGCCCGGTGATGGAAGAAATTCTCGATCTGCGTCAGGAACTGGCCAAGCTGCTGGGTTTTGGCAGCTTTGCCGAGTTGAGCCTGGCCACCAAAATGGCCGAAACACCGGATCAAGTGCTGACCTTTCTGCGTGATTTGGCCAAGCGCAGCAAGCCGTTTGCTGAGCGTGACCTTGAGCAACTGCAAGCCTACGCCGCCGAACAAGGCTGCACTGAACTGAAAAGCTGGGACAGCGGCTTCTTTGGCGAGAAGCTGCGCGAACAGCGCTACAGCGTGTCTCAAGAAACACTGCGCGCTTACTTCCCGATCGACACCGTGTTGAAAGGCCTGTTTGACATCGTGCACACGCTGTACGGCATCGACATTGTTGAAATTAAAGGTTTCGACACGTGGCACGCGGACGTGCGTCTGTTTGAAATCAAAGAAAACGGCCAGCACATTGGGCGGTTCTTCTTCGACCTGTACGCCCGCGCCAACAAGCGTGGCGGCGCATGGATGGACGGCGCCCGCGACCGCCGCCGCACTGCTGCGGGCACACTGCAAAGCCCGGTTGCCAACCTTGTGTGCAACTTCACCCCGGCCGTTGCGGGCAAGCCTGCGCTGCTGACCCATGATGAAGTGACCACGTTGTTCCACGAATTCGGTCACGGTTTGCACCACATGCTGACCGAGATTGAACACGTTGGCGTGTCGGGCATCAACGGCGTGGCGTGGGATGCAGTCGAGTTGCCGAGCCAGTTCATGGAAAACTGGTGCTGGGAGCCTGAAGGCTTGGCACTGATTTCCAGCCACTACGAAACCGGCGAAGCCCTGCCAAAAGACCTGCTGGACAAGATGCTGGCGGCTAAAAACTTCCAGTCCGGCCTGATGATGGTTCGCCAGTTGGAGTTCTCGTTGTTCGATTTCGAACTGCATGCCACCCACGGCGATGGTCGCAGCGTTGCGCAAGTGCTTGAAGGCATTCGCGACGAAGTGTCGGTGATGCGCCCACCGGCCTACAACCGCTTCCCTAACAGCTTTGCGCACATCTTCGCCGGTGGTTACGCAGCGGGTTACTACAGCTACAAATGGGCTGAAGTGCTGTCGGCTGACGCGTTCTCGCGTTTTGAAGAAGAAGGCGTGTTCAACCCGCACACCGGCAAGGCATTCCGTCAGGCGATTCTGGCCCGTGGTGGCTCGTTGGCACCGATGGAGCTGTTCAAGGATTTCCGTGGCCGTGAGCCATCGATTGACGCACTGTTGCGCCACAGCGGCCTGACCGAGGACGCAGCAGCATGAGTGACGCACCCGTGAATGTGACCAAAAAACGCTTTATCGCCGGGGCTGTTTGCCCGGCGTGCAGCGAGCCCGACAAACTGATGATGTGGAACGAAGACGACGTACCGCATCGCGAATGCGTGGCCTGCGGCTACTCGGACACCCTGAACGAGCAAGGCTTGTCGGTGCCCAAGGAGTTGGGCACGCGAGTGAACACTTCCGCGCTGAAAAAAGCACCGGATGCCCACGTGCAAACAGTGCAGTTCTTCCCTAATCCCAAGCTGAAAAAGCCTTAAAGCAACATGCCTGTCGTCGCTGCCGCAGCCTGCGGCAGCGACGACAGATGTGGTTTACGCCTTCTGCCACACCTTGGGTTTGAAGAACAAGGTCTCGCCACGGGCCAGCTCAGTCAGGCTGTCGTGGTCTTTGACCACTTCCACTTCGATCAACTCGCTTTGACCTTCGACTTTTAGCGTCACGCGGGTGGTTGCACCCAATGGGCGAATGTCGCGCACTTGAGCGGCGTGGTGATCTTCGAGTTCATGACGCGACAGCGACACTTCGTGTGGGCGAAACAGCACGTGCTGATCTTCGCCGATGTGCAGGCGGTTGGAGTCGCCCAAGAAGTGGTACACAAAGTCGCTGGCCGGGTTTTCGTACACGTCTCCCGGTGAGCCGATTTGCTCGATCACACCTTTGTTCATGACCACGATGCGGTCAGCGACTTCCATCGCTTCTTCTTGGTCGTGGGTCACGAACACGGAGGTCAGGTTGATGTCTTCGTGCAGGCGCGCCAACCAGCGGCGCAGTTCTTTACGTACCTTGGCGTCCAGTGCGCCGAATGGTTCGTCCAGCAGCAGCACTTTAGGTTCTACCGCCAAGGCGCGGGCCAGAGCGATACGCTGGCGCTGACCACCGGACAGTTGCTCCGGGTAGCGATCTGACAGCCAGTCCAGTTGCACCATGTTCAGCAGTTCGTGGACTTTCTCCGCGATGCGGGTCTCGCTTGGGCGTTCTTTTTTCGGCTTCATGCGCAGGCCGAAGGCAACGTTGTCGAAGACGGTCATGTGGCGGAACAGCGCGTAGTGCTGGAACACGAAACCGACGTTGCGATCACGCACATCGTGGCCGGACACGTCTTCGCCGTGGAACACGATGCTGCCTTCGTCCGGGGTTTCGAGGCCTGCGATGATGCGCAACAACGTGGTTTTACCGCAGCCCGACGGGCCGAGCAGGGCAACCAGTTCGCCGCTGTGAATGTCCAGGTTAATGCTGTTCAGCGCTTTGAAGGCGTTGAAGTTCTTGCTGACGTTACGGACTTCGATCGACATGGTTTATTCCTCCGCGGCGCTGGCGCGCAGGCGGTTAATACGGGATTCGCTCCACTGCTTGAGCAGCAGGATGAAGAGCGCCAGGATCAGCAACAGGGTGGCCACAGCGAAGGCGGCGACGTGGTTGTATTCGTTGTAGAGGATCTCGACGTGCAGCGGCAGGGTGTTGGTCACCCCGCGAATGTGCCCGGACACCACCGACACCGCGCCAAACTCGCCCATCGCTCGCGCAGTACACAGCACCACGCCGTAAATCAGGCCCCATTTGATGTTGGGCACCGTGACGTGCCAGAACATCTGCCAGCCGTTGGCGCCCAGCAACCGGGCGGCCTCTTCTTCTTGAGTGCCCTGCTCTTGCATCAGCGGGATCAACTCACGGGCCACGAACGGCACGGTAACGAAGATGGTGGCCAGCACAATGCCCGGCAGCGCGAAGACGATCTGGATGTCATGGTCTTGCAGCCATTCGCCGAAGAAACCCTGTGCGCCAAACATCAGCACGTAGACCAGACCGGCGATGACCGGCGATACCGAGAACGGCAAGTCGATCAGCGTCACCAGAATGCTCTTGCCGCGAAAGCTGTATTTGCTCACGCACCATGCCGCGCTGACGCCAAAGACCACGTTGAGCGGCACTGAAATCACGACCGCGATGATGGTCAGCTTGAGGGCCGACAGCGCATCGGGTTCCAGAATGGCGTCGAAGAACGTGCCCAGCCCCATTTTCAAGCCTTGGGACACGACGATCAGTAAGGGCAGCAACAAAAATAGAGTAAAAAACAACCAGCCGAAGCCGATCAGCAGGCGTCGCGACAGCGGGCTGCCCCGGCGTGCAGCGTTGGCAACTGATGAGGCGCTTGGTGTTGAGTTAGACATGGTCAGGCCTCCTTCACGGTTTTTCGATGCGGCGCTGAATCAGATTGATCAGCAGCAGCAAAATGAAGGAAACCACCAGCATCATCACGCCAATGGCCGTGGCGCCGGTGTAGTCGTATTGGTCCAACTTGACCATGATCAGCAGTGGCAAAATTTCGGTTTTCATCGGCATGTTACCCGCGATGAAAATTACTGAGCCGTACTCGCCAACACCGCGGGCAAAGGCCAAAGCGAAACCCGTCAACCAAGCGGGCAACAGCGCGGGCACCAGAATGTGGCGGAACACTTGCAGGGGCTTGGCGCCCAGGCAGGCGGCGGCTTCTTCGATTTCACGCGGGATGTCGGCCAGCACAGGTTGCACGGTACGCACCACAAACGGCAGCGTGACGAACGTCAGCGCCAGAGTGATACCCATTGGGGTGTAGGCAATTTTGAACCCCAGATCAGCGGCGAACTGACCGATCCAGCCGTTAGGCGCGTAAAGCGCAGTCAGCGCAATACCGGCCACAGCCGTGGGCAGCGCGAAGGGCAAGTCGATCATCGCGTCGATCACCTTGCGCCCCGGGAAGGTGTAACGCACCAGCACCCAGGCCAACACAGTACCAATCACACCATTGATCAGCGCGGCAATGAAGGCGGTGCCGAAGCTCAGCTTGAGCGCAGCCAGAACGCGAGGCGCGGTAATGATTGCCCAGAACTGGTCCCAGGTCAGTTGAGCGGCATGCACGAACATGGCCGCCAGCGGAATGAGCACAATCAGGCTGAGATACACCAAGGTGTAGCCCAGTGTCAGCCCGAAGCCGGGTATGACGGGGGAGATACGACGCGACATAAAAGTCCTTGTTTAACGCACGAAGCCCGCAAACCAATTGCGGGCTTTATGTTCTAGCTTTAAGCGAGGCCTAAAGGCCCGCCCCACTCAGGTTATTGCGCCTGATAGATCTGGTCGAACACGCCACCGTCATTGAAGAATTTCGGTTGCGCAGTTTTCCAGCCGCCGAAGTCTTTGTCGATAGTCACTAAGTCCAGCTTCGGAAACTGTTGTGCGTATTTGGCTGCTACTTTTTCGTCACGCGGGCGGTAGAAGTTTTTGGCCGCGATTTCTTGTCCGGCCGGGCTGTACAGGTGTTCGAGGTACGCTTTGGCGATCTCGGCGTTACCTTTTTTGTCGGCATTTTTGTCGACGACGGCAACTGGAGGCTCGGCCAGAATCGACAACGAAGGCACAACGATGTCGAACTTGTCAGCGCCGCCATCTTCTTTCAGTGCCAGAAACGCTTCGTTTTCCCAGGCCAGCAGCACGTCGCCTTGGCCGTTGTTAACGAAGGTAATGGTTGAGCCGCGTGCGCCAGTGTCCAGTACCGGTACGTGTTTGAACAAGGTTTGTACGTATTCTTTGGCTTTGGCTTCGTCGCCGCCGTTGGCTTTGAGACCGTAGGCGTAGGCCGCGAGGAAGTTCCAACGAGCGCCGCCGCTGGTTTTGGGGTTAGGCGTAATAACGGAGACGCCGTCTTTAGTCAGGTCGCCCCAGTCCTTGATGCCTTTTGGGTTGCCCTTGCGCACCAGAAACACGATGGTCGACGTGTAGGGGGTGCTGGCGTCGGGTAGGCGGGTTTGCCAGTTTTCAGGCAAGGAGCCTTTGCTCAATTTGGCGATTTCGTCGATGTCACCGGCCAGTGCCAGGGTTACGACGTCAGCGCGCAGACCATCAATAACGCCGCGAGCCTGTTTGCCCGAACCGCCGTGGGACTGCTGGATTTTGACCGTGTCGCTCGGGTGGCTTTGTTTCCAGAAATTGCTGAACTCAGCGTTGTAATCTTGATACAGCTCGCGAGTTGGATCGTAGGAAACGTTGAGTAATTCGTAATCTTTGGCCACAGCGGAGCCAGCAAAAATGGCACTGGCCAGCGCGGCCAAAGCGTAACGGCGTAGGGACATAGGTGAGGCTCCAAAGCGTGTGTTTTTAGTTTTTATAAGCGCACTCAGGCGAGTGCGCGGGCAGTGAGATCAGCTGGATTTTTGGCCAGGGTTCTGCAAACGAAATTTTTCTTTGCGTTCGATCTGAACCACTTGAGCGTTGTGAACGGTGATTTCCACAGCACCAAAGCGCAGGTCTCGGAGCGCGCTCTGGATTTCCCGCAGAATGGTGGCTTCGTCCTGGCCGTCAACGCTACGCAGAGATGCGCTCATGGTGTTGCTCCTGAAAGGTGAGGTGCCGATGGTGTGCTGGCGTGAGGGCAATAGTAGTGAGGCGCGATTATTCTTAAAAATACTATTTAAGAATGTTTATATAACCGAAATCACATTCGGCCTCGCCTCTCAATAGTCGCTGCCGAGGAACGAAGGTTGCGCTGGGTGGCAAATCAGGCGGTTGAGTGGGTCAGGAGTCATGAGTTATCAGGCTTAGGGACGGCTTAGTAATGACTTGCAACCTTTGCCCTACAGCGACAACCACAAGTTTTGCGGCGCAAACGAATACCCGGACTACACTCCCATTGCCTCGTCTGAATATTGGCGCGAGGCTGGTACGACACGCAGCTTTGTAAAGGTAGGAACTGTCACTGGACAGTCGGCGCGAGTGGGCTCACCTTAGGCGTGCTGTCGTCTTTCCCTGAAAGTATGGAGTCCTTATGTCGTTTACCCCCGAGTTGGTTGCCGAACTGGAAGTCCTTGCACAATTTAGTTTGGACAGTTCCCAAGAGGGCCTGAAAGTCCATCAAGATGCTGACAAAGCGCTGATTGCTGCAACTAAGCGCCTACATGAGAAGGACCTTATTTCCCAACCCGATGGTGGCTATCTCACGAGCCTGGGTCGTGATGCTGTAGAGCATGTTCAAACGCTACTGACCATTTTGACCACTAAGCCGCTTGTAGCCGTCAAATTGGCAGAGCTTGCCTGACAGTCTGTTCATGCCCACGGGATCGACCTTAGAAGAATGATTCCGCGGGCACACTTGTTTCTGAAGTAAAAAATCTGACGTCAAAAACACATTCGTTCTAAGGCTTTTACGCCTGCCGCTGTAGACTCCCTCTTACGTTGCCACCCTTCTCTTTCTCGCTTAGCGAGCCGGTTTGAGTTTGATATGACACGCACTCAGGAAATTCGCCCCAATCTGAATGAAGGCATCGACCGACAGGTGCTCACTCAATTGCGTGGGCGTTTTCTGAGCGTCAATCAGGGTCGTCTGGCCCGTGCGATGGAAGGCCTGACGCCCCGTCAGCAAACCGTGCTGAGCCTGCTGGCGCTGTTTTTTCATGTGAATCACCCGTTGTTGCCTGGGTATGTCTCGGGCAGCACCCCGGCTGGCGTTGCAGGCTATGAGCCCGATGGGCCAACCTTGATTGAAGCCCAGCGCCTGACTCGATCCTTTTCTTACAAAGCCCGCACGCCCAGTGCGCAACAGCCCATTCATGGGCTGTTTTTAATGGGCAGCCTTGGCACCTTGGCCCAGACCGATCAAAGCGATATGGACGTGTGGATTTGTCACGGCCCGGATTTGGGTGAGGCGGCGCTCGAAGAGTTGCGCAAAAAATGCCAACTGTTGGAAGTTTGGGCGGCGGGTTTGGGGGCCGATGCGCATTTCTTTTTGATCGACGCGCAGCGCTTTGCACAAGGCGAACGCGATGCACGATTGAGCACCGATGATTGCGGCACCACTCAGCATTATTTGTTGCTTGATGAGTTTTATCGCACCGCGATCTGGCTCGCCGGGCGCACGCCCATGTGGTGGTGGGTGCCTGCGTATGAAGAGGCCAACTACGTCGAGTTCACCCACACGTTACTGTCCAAGCGCTTTATTCGGGCAGACGAGGCCGTTGATCTTGGGCACTTAGCGCGCATTCCCCCAGGCGAATTTGTTGGCGCCGGGCTGTGGCAGTTGTTCAAGGGCATTGAGTCGCCCTACAAATCGGTACTCAAGCTGCTGTTGATTGAGGTGTACGCCAGCGAGCATCCACAGGTGAAGTGCCTGAGCTTGCGCTTCAAGCATGCGGTGTACGCCAATCAGTTGGACCTTGATGAGTTGGACCCGTATGTCGTGGTGTATCGGCGCATTGAGCAGTACCTCAACGCCCGTGGCGATGTGGAGCGCTTGGAGTTGGTACGCCGCAGTTTGTATTTGAAGGTCAATCGCAAGTTGACCGGCAACATGGCGCAACGGGGTACGCAGTGGCAGCGCCAGTTGCTGGAGCGCTTGGCCGCTGAATGGGGTTGGGATGAGCGCCAGTTGGCGTGGCTCGACAGTCGCCCGCAATGGAAGGCCGAACAGGCGCTTCACGAGCGCCGGGCGTTAGTTCATGAGCTCAATTACAGCTATCGGTTTTTAAGCCAGTTCGCCCGCAATGAGCAGGCCTTGGGGCTGACCAGCAAGCGCGACTTGAATGTGCTGGGCCGGCGTTTGTATGCGGCCTTTGAACGCAAGGCGGGCAAGGTCGATCACATCAACCCCGGCATTGCGCCCAATCTGGCGCAAGACCTGCTGACGCTGGTGCATTCACCTAACAAGAAAGCGCCGGGCGAGTTTCATTGGGGCATTTACCCCGGCAATTTGGCGGTACACGAATGGGAGCACACGCCTGCGATCAAGCGTTGCCCGGCACTGCTTGAGTTGTTGACCTGGTGCCATCGTAACGGGGTGATCGACAGCAGCACACGGCTGGCGCTCAACCCCGGGAGCACGGACGTCACAGAGTTTGAGTTATTCAACCTGCTCGGTTGTGTGCAGCAATTGATCCCCTTGCCGCTGGCCGTGGTTGAGGAAACCCAGCTGTTGCGCCCCAGTGTGGCGGCGCAGGTGCTGATTGTGGTCAACGTTGGCATTGACCCGCTCAAGCATCACCGCGACCTGAACATTCTGATGACTACCGAGCGCACGGATTCGCTGAGCTACGCGGGAGTGCGGGAAAATCTGGTGCTGACGCTTGATCAGGTCACGCTTAATAGCTGGAACGAAGTCATCGTCACCCGTTTTGACGGCGAGCATGCGTTGTTCGACGGCCTGGCGGACTACCTCAATGCACAGCCGATTGGGCGTGAGCCCGCGCAGTTGAAGGTGCGTTGTTTGTGCCATAACCGCGCGCAATTTATCGCCCGTCGGGTCGAAGGCGTATTCAATACCGCGCAAGCGTTGCGGTTGAGCGCTCAACCGGTGAGCTATCTGGTTCAGGTTGAGCAGCGTTTTCATGTGCTGGAGCTGGCCGGCGGCGACGTGAAGCATGTGGCGCTGGCGGACGTGTGGGCGTTGCAGCGCTATTTGGCCCAGAGCGTGGCGCTTTACAGAACATTGCACTTGGACTCGATGGCGCTGGCTGAGCACGAGTTGGGTTTGATTTTGCCCAAAGGCAAGCCCGGCGCGATTCAGGTCTTTTATCGCCTTAATGACAACGTGGCTGAACTGACCGTGCTTGATGAGCGCAACGTGCTGTGGCAGCAATCGTTGCCCTTTCACGACGAGACAAGCCTGTTGGTGCCGCTGCAACGCTTTGTGCAGGCGTTACAGTTTCGCCGCGAAGCCTGTCAGTCGCTGGAAGAAGACCCGGCGAGTCAGGCATTGGAGGTGTTGTATTACCAAGTGTTGCCGTCAGGCGCGGGGCGTGCGCGCAGCGTTGAACCTCGGCTAGCGCCTCAGGCTGTCGGCAGCAGCGTTTACTACGAGGTGCAGGCGATTATTGGCAAGGGCGCACATGGCGGTCAGCAGGTGACGCTGTATTGCAATCAGCGCGAATTTTGCCAAATGGACTATGGCGATCAGTTGTATGCGGCGGTAGCGCGGGAAATTATCGGGCAGCGCCGCGAGGTCGAGCGCTACCGCTGTTACATCACTGATCTGGATTTATCGGGGCTGTTGGGCGAAAGCCACAGCCCGAGCCATCTTTACCTGCGCTACAAAGCGGATTTGGAGCAGGCGCTCAACGAGGCGCTGGCGCAGGTCTGAGGCTTAAAGGTCGAAATTATCCGCGGCTTCTGGCTGATACTCAACTTCCAGCAGTTCAAGTTTGAGCGTCTTGCCGCCCGGCGCTGGCCAGTTGATGTGTTGGCCAGCTTGCAGGCCCAGCAGCGCGCTGCCGACGGGGGCCAAAATTGAAATCTTACCTTCGTCTGCGTTGGCGTCTTTTGGGTACACCAGTGTCAGGTGGTAATCCTTGCCGCTGCTTTGTTCGCGGCAATGAACACGCGAGTTCATGGTGACAACACCAGCAGGCACTTCTTTGTGGCTGACGATAGTTTCAGCACGATCAAGTTCTTTTTGCAGCGCAATAACGCCTGGCAACGAATCGTCGAGGGTTTCGATCAGCCTCTCCAGGCGTTGAACGTCCAGGAGAGTGAGGATGATGGAGGGTGAAGTGGTCATGACCTGGCAGACTCCTTTTTTCTGCACGAAAAAGCAAAACCCCGCCAGAAAATGGCGGGGTTTTGACCAACCTCGTTAGTGCGAGGCGAACCCGGACACTACCACAGCAAAATAAATACACAAGCCACCCACCTGTGCGGGCGCTGGCGTAGCCTGCGATTTTTGCCTGTGCAGCGAACAAAAAATCGTAGGCTTGGCCCGCGCTTACACGGGCCGTCTTAGTTGGGCTTGTTCACAAATCATGCGGCGCCGTTGGTCGTCTGCCGAGCGCCACTCGCGGATGTCTTCGACATGCCGAAAGCAGCCCAGGCAGACTTTTTGCTCATCCAGCCGACACGTGCTGATGCAGGGCGACGGCACTGCCGGGCTGACGTTGCTGTACAGCGGTTTAGCGGGTTTTGCAGGCACAGTCACAATCAGATCTCTTCAAATTCCAGCTCGGCGCCAGCATGTTCCTTGGTAAAACGTTCAACCATTTCACTTAGCAGCTCGTCGCTTTTATCGCACTTCCACGTGCTGCGTTTTTCATCGTAGTCAAAGTGAAAGCCACCACTGGGGGCGGCGAGCCAGAGTTGAAGCAGTGGTGCTTGGCGGCTGAAAATCAGCGCTTTGCCATTCTCAAACTTGACCGTCAGGATGCCGGTCGAATTTTCCACATCTACATCCAGATCACTGTTGTCGAAGATGTCTTCCAGGTTTTCCTGGGTGGCATCGACCAGATCGTGAAAACGGGCTTCAGTCAAACTCATGGTGGAACCTCGTAGGTATCTAGTCATGCTCGGAACTCGCAAGATACGGGCGCTCCAGGCCGATTGCAAACCCCAACCGACCTGTAACTCACTCACAAGCGATTATCCCGACGGGCACTCTCGCTCAAGCCCTTTGCTGCATAGGCAAGCCGGTAGGCGCTCGGTATACTCGGGCGCAATTAATGCTTTTCAAAGGATTTCGCCATGAAGCGCCTGATCTCTTCTATTGCTGCGCTCGTCGCGGTTGCTTGCCTTGTTTCTGCCTGTGGTCAAAAAGGTCCGCTGTATCTGCCCGATGACAGCAAATCCCCTGAAGACCAAGCGAAGTCGTCGCAATCGCACAAGCACCAATAAGGGAACACCATGGACGCTTTTAACTACCGGGACGGTGAGCTGTTTGCCGAAGGTGTAGCGCTTACGGCCATCGCCGAGCGTTTTGGTACACCGACTTACGTCTATTCCCGGGCGCACATCGAGGCGCAATACAACGCTTACGCTGACGCACTCAATGGCATGCCGCATTTGGTGTGCTTTGCGGTCAAGGCCAACTCCAACCTGGGTGTGCTCAATGTCTTGGCGCGTTTGGGCGCTGGTTTTGACATTGTGTCCCGTGGTGAGCTGGAGCGCGTGCTGGCGGCTGGCGGCTCTGCTGACAAAATCGTGTTTTCGGGCGTCGGCAAGACCCGCGATGACATGCGTCGCGCGCTGGAAGTGGGCGTTCATTGTTTTAACGTCGAGTCCACTGACGAGCTGGAACGCCTGCAAGTGGTTGCCGCCGAGCTGGGCGTTCGTGCGCCGATCTCTCTGCGGGTTAACCCGGACGTTGATGCGGGCACTCACCCGTACATCTCCACCGGCCTCAAAGAGAACAAATTCGGTATCGCCATCGCTGATGCTGAAGACGTTTACATTCGCGCCGCTCAGTTGCCCAACCTTGAAGTGGTGGGCGTTGATTGCCATATCGGCTCGCAACTGACCACGCTTGAACCCTTTATCGATGCCCTCGACCGCCTGCTGGCGCTGATCGATCGCCTGAGCGATTGCGGCATTTACCTGCGCCACATCGACCTCGGTGGCGGCCTGGGTGTGCGTTATCGCGATGAAGAGCCGCCTTTGGCCGGTGATTACATCAAAGCAGTGCGTGAGCGTATTGATGGCCGTGATCTGGCGCTGGTGTTCGAGCCGGGTCGTTTTATCGTGGCCAACGCGGGCGTGCTGCTGACTCAGGTTGAGTACCTCAAGCACACTGAACACAAAGACTTCGCCATCGTTGATGCGGCGATGAATGACCTGATTCGCCCGGCGCTGTACCAAGCCTGGATGGACGTGACGGCGGTTCGCCCGCGTGACACCCAAGCCCGTGCCTACGACATCGTTGGGCCGATCTGCGAAACCGGTGACTTTCTGGCCAAGGACCGCCAACTGGCCCTGGCTGAAGGCGACTTGCTGGCGGTGCACTCGGCCGGTGCTTACGGCTTTGTCATGAGTTCGAACTACAACACCCGTGGTCGTGCCGCCGAAATTCTGGTGGATGGCGATCAAGCGTTTGAAGTGCGCCGTCGTGAGACCGTGGCTGAGTTGTTCGCTGGCGAAAGCCTGCTGCCGGAGTGATCTCATGTTGCTGCGTTTTACCAAAATGCACGGCCTGGGCAACGACTTCATGGTTCTCGACCTGGTCAGCCAGCACGCGCATATTCTGCCCAAGCACGCCAAACAATGGGGTGATCGGCATACGGGCGTTGGCTTTGATCAATTATTGATCGTTGAAGCGCCGAGCAATCCAGAGGTGGATTTCCGGTATCGGATTTTCAACTCTGATGGCTCTGAAGTGGAGCAATGCGGCAATGGAGCGCGTTGTTTTGCGCGCTTTGTGCTTGATAAGCGCTTAACCACCAAACGCCAGATCAAGGTCGAAACAAAAAGCGGCATTATTGAGCTGAACGTGCGCAATGATGGGCAGATCAGCGTCGATATGGGCTCGCCGCGTTTGGTGCCTGCCGAGATCCCGTTTGTAGCCGACGCGCAAGCGTTGAGCTACGAACTGGACGTTGACGGCCAGCGCGTCGAGTTGGCCGCCGTCTCGATGGGCAACCCGCATGCGGTGTTGCGCGTAGAGGACATCAATGCGGCGCCGGTGCATGAACTGGGGCCAAAAATTGAGCATCACCCGCGCTTTCCGGCACGGGTCAACGTTGGCTTTATTCACGTTATCGATCGGCATCGAGCGCAACTGCGCGTGTGGGAGCGCGGAGCCGGGGAAACCCAGGCCTGCGGTACTGGCGCTTGCGCCGCAGCAGTGGCTGCCATCAGTCAGGGCTGGATGAGTTCGCCAGTAACGCTGGATCTGCCCGGTGGTCGTTTGACCATTGAGTGGGAAGGCCCTGGTCATTCTGTGATCATGACTGGCCCGGCGATGCGTGTTTACGAAGGACAAGTCCGTTTATGAGTGAGCGCAACCGATGAGCGACCAGCCACAGTCTTCAGATCTCCAAGACCCTGTTGAAAGCCCTGAGGCTGCGGCCGTGGCGGCGTATCTACAAGCGCACCCCCACTTCTTCAGCCAGCGCGATGAGTTGCTGTTGTCCATGCAGGTGCCTCACCAGCGAGGCGATACCGTGTCGCTGGTGGAGCGCCAATTGGAGCTGCTGCGCAGTCGCAACATCGAGATGCGCCATCGCTTGTCGCAATTGATGGACGTTGCCCGCGATAACGACCGTCTGTTTGAAAAAACCCGTCGCCTTAACCTCGCCTTGATGGACGCCACCAGCCTTGAAGAGTTGGTGATTGCCGTCGAAGACAGCTTGCGTCAGGACTTTCAGGTGCCGTTCGTGAGCCTGGTGCTGTTTGGGGATAACTCGATGCCCGTTGGACGCTGGGTTAACAGCGCCGATGCTCAACGTGCCCTTGGCGGTTTGTTGAGCGAAGGTAAAGCGGTCAGCGGCAGCTTGCGCGAGCATGAGTTGGACTTTTTGTTTGGCGAAGAGCAGCGCAAACAGATTGGATCGACCGCCGTTGTGGCGCTGAACCATCTGGGCTTGCACGGTGTTTTGGCTGTCGCCAGCCGTGATCCACAGCATTACAAAAGCTCGGTCGGCACGCTGTTTCTCAGCTATATCGCTGAGGTACTGGGCCGCGTGTTGCCACGCTTCACCAACGCCCTGCGCTCGGTGCGTTAAGCGTGGAACGACAACTGGACGCTTACTGCACTCACTTGCGCAGTGAGCGCCAAGTGTCACCTCACACCCTTGAAGCCTACCGCCGAGACCTGAACAAGGTGTTGGCGTTTTGCGTTAAAGAATCAATCCCCAGCTGGGGTGCGCTGGACATTCAGCGGCTGCGTCAGTTGGTGTCGCGCTTGCATCAGCAAGGCCAGTCTTCACGCAGCATTGCGCGGTTGCTCTCAGCGGTACGTGGGCTTTATCACTACCTCAATCGCGAAGGCCTGTGCGATCACGACCCGGCCAATGGCTTGGCACCGCCCAAAGGCGAACGCCGACTGCCTAAAACGCTGGACACCGACCGCGCCCTGCAATTGCTTGAGGGGGGGGTGGAAGACGACTTTTTGGCCTTGCGTGACCAAGCCATTCTGGAGTTGTTCTACTCCTCGGGGTTGCGGCTGTCAGAGCTGACCGGGCTCAACCTTGAGCAGATGGACTTGGCCGATGGGTTGGTTCAAGTGCTGGGCAAGGGCAGCAAAACGCGCGTGCTGCCCGTGGGTAAAAAGGCCCGTGATGCTTTGCAAGCATGGTTGCCGTTACGGCTGCTGGCTAATCCTGAAGACGATGCGGTCTTCATCAGCCAGCAAGGCCGCCGCTTGGGGCCGCGAGCGATTCAAGTACGGGTTAAAGCCGCAGGTGAGCGTGAGTTGGGGCAAAACCTGCACCCGCACATGTTGCGCCATTCATTCGCCAGTCATTTGTTAGAGTCCTCTCAAGATTTGCGCGCGGTACAAGAGCTGCTTGGGCATGCCGACATCAAAACCACGCAAATCTATACCCATCTGGACTTCCAGCATCTGGCAGCGGTTTACGACAGCGCCCACCCACGGGCCAAACGCAGTAAGGGCAGTGAATGAGCATTGAGCTGATTACCTTCGATCTGGATGACACGTTGTGGGACACCGCGCCGGTGATCGTTCGGGCTGAGTCTGTGTTGCGCGAGTGGTTGATCGCTAACGCACCCAAAGTGGGCGCGTTAGACGTGGCGCACTTTCAGGCGATTCGCCAGCAAGTGTTGAGTGAAAGCCCGCAGTTGAAACACCGGATCAGCGCGTTGCGTCGTCGCGTGCTGTTGCAGGTTATTCAGGACGCAGGCCATGCTGATGCCGCGTTGTTAGCTGACGAGGCATTTGAGGTGTTCATTGAAGCGCGGCATGCGCTAGAGGTGTTCCCACAGGCAGAGTCTGTTTTGACCACGCTGGCCAGCGATTACGCGCTGGGCGTAGTGACCAATGGCAACGCCGATGTGCGACGCATTGGTTTGGGGCATCACTTTCGTTTTGTGTTGTGTGCCGAGGATATTGGTATCGCCAAACCGGATGCGCGCCTGTTTCATGAAGCCTTGGCGCGGGGTGGCGTAGCCGCGAGTGCGGCGGTGCATATTGGCGATCATCCTGGCGATGACATTGCGGGCGCACAGCAGGCAGGCTTGCGTGCGGTCTGGTTCAACCCGGGCGGCAAACGCTGGGACGGTGATAAAGCGCCAGATGCCGAAATTGGGTGCTTGAGTGAGTTGCCAATGGTGCTCAAGCATCTGTAATCGCGCGTAAACACCTCTTGTTTCAGGCGCCCCACAGCGCCTGATTCTACGACTGCTGCGCAGCCGATCGCAGCCTGCGTACCTTGTCAGCTCCTACAGGGTTTGCGGTTAACTCGGCTTTTGTAGGCGCTGCCGAAGGCTGCGATCTGTTCGAGCGCAAGTCCATAGACTGCAACGCAGCCGATGAAGCTCCTACAGGTTTTGAGGTTAACTCGGCTTTTGTAGGCGCTAGCGAAGGCTGCGATCTGTTCGAGCGCAAGTCCATAGACTGCAACGCAGCCGATGAAGCTCCTACAGGGTTTGCGGTTAACTCGGCTTTTGTAGGAGCTGCCGAAGGCTGCGATCTGTCCGAGCGCAAGTCCATAGACTGCAACGCAGTCGATGAAGCTCCTACAGGGTTTGCGGTTAACTCGGCTTTTGTAGGAGCTGCCGAAGGCTGCGATCTGTTGATCTTCAAAGTACGCAGCCCTACGGGTGCAAAAAAGCCCGCAGCGACGGCGGGCTTTTTCTTCAAGCTAACAGCACCCTTAGATAGGGCGGCTGCCGTACTTGTTGTCGGGCTTCTTGGGTGGGTCTGCCACCACGTTAGCCTCAACTTCCTGCACCTTGCCGCCTTTGGACAAGAATTCTTCCATTGCGCGGGCCAGAGCATCACGCTCTTTGTTTTTGGCTTCTACGCTAGGCAGGTCATCAACTGATACCGCTGCCTTGGATTTGCCTTTGGAAACGGGGACCGGTGCATCATCGCCATCGTCGTCAGCTACATCGTCCGCTGCCGCTTCAAGGCCTTCTTCAGCTTCGTCCTCGTCACCTACTTCGAGTTCGTCGTTTTCCAGATCGTCGTCGCTCATGTTGTACCCCATGACTTACGTAAAGCAGATTAGTTATAGACCAGTTGCGTTCACTGTCGAACGTCGCTGGTGAAAAAGTAGCCAGGGGTTACCCGTGGCTTACGCCTGTTCACCGTATAAGGTGGCGAGGACTTTACGAGCACCGCCATGATCACGGTGCTCGCCCAAATAAACACCTTGCCAGGTGCCCACTGCCAGTTGCCCTGCCGTTACCGGCAATGTTAGCTGGCAGCCCAGTACGCTGGCTTTGAAGTGCGCCGGGAGATCGTCCTCGCCTTCGTCGTTATGTTCATACTCAAGTGCCCCTTGCGGTGCCAGTTGGTTGAAAAAACGCTCGAAGTCGCGACGAACTGCCGGGTCGGCGTTCTCGTTGATGGTCAACGAGGCCGAGGTATGTTGAAGCCATAAATGCAGCAGACCCACCCGGCATGCCTTCAGCTCAGGCAAACCGGCGAGTAACTCGTGCGTTACCAGATGAAAGCCCCGGGGTTTGGCCCGCAAGGTAATCAGTGTCTGTTGCCACATACCGTTCTCCGCCTTCGGGGCGCATTCTAGCGTGCTCAAGAAAAAAACAAAGCGCCTAATAGTCGAGTTGCGCTGTAAGTCTTCGTCCTACTCTTGAGCGTAGAGCTGATCGTGGTTCAAAGCTGTAGGAAAAAACACTTTTTCGCTGTGAACAACGCCACATTACAGGCAAAAAAAAGTCCGGCAAGCCGGACTTTTTTCTTCGCGCCGGGTTACAGGTTGTAACCGCGCTCGTTGTGTTGCGCCAGATCGAGGCCGACCGCTTCTTCTTCTTCAGTCACACGCAGACCCATGACGGCGTCCAGTACTTTGAGAATGACGAAGGTCACAATCGCGGTGTAAATCACAGTGAAACCGACACCTTTGCACTGAATCCAGACTTGGGTCGCAATGTCAGTCACGGTGCCGAAACCGCCGAGTGCCGGGGCTGCGAAAACACCCGTGAGGATGGCGCCGACGATGCCGCCAATACCGTGAACACCAAAGGCGTCCAGCGAGTCGTCATAGCCCAGCTTGCGCTTAAGGCTGGTGGCGCAGAAGAAGCAGATTACGCCAGATGCCAAGCCAATCACGATTGAGCCCATTGGGCCAACGGTGCCTGCTGCAGGCGTGATCGCCACAAGGCCAGCTACCACACCTGAAGCAATACCCAGTGCGCTAGGTTTACCGTGGGTGATCCACTCGGCAAACATCCAGCCCAGTGCAGCAGCAGCGGTGGCGATTTGAGTCACCAGCATTGCCATGCCTGCGGTGCCGTTAGCGGCGGCAGCAGAACCGGCGTTAAAGCCAAACCAGCCGATCCACAACATGGCTGCGCCCATCAAGGTGTAACCGAGGTTGTGCGGGGCCATTGGGGTGGTTGGGTAACCTTTACGTTTGCCGAGCACGATGCACGCAACAAGGCCTGCGATACCAGCGTTGATGTGCACCACGGTGCCGCCCGCAAAATCGAGTACGCCCCAATCCCACATCAAGCCACCGTCGCCGCTCCACACCATGTGTGCGATAGGTGCATAGACAAGGGTGAACCACACGCCCATGAAAATCAGCATGGCCGAGAACTTCATGCGCTCAGCAAACGCACCCACGATCAGCGCCGGGGTGATGATGGCGAACGTCATTTGGAAGGTAATGAACACGGCTTCCGGGAACAATGCGGTCGATGAGGTGAGGCTGTCGGGTGTCACGCCCGCCAGGAAGGCTTTGGAGAACCCGCCGATGAACGAGTTGAAGTTGGTGACGCCCTGCTCCATGCCCGTGGTGTCGAACGTGATGCTGTAGCCATAAATGACCCACAGAATACTGATCAGACCGGTAATGGCGAAGCACTGCATCATCACAGAAAGAATGTTTTTAGAGCGAACCATGCCGCCGTAAAACAACGCCAGGCCGGGAATGGTCATAAACAGCACCAAGGCCGTAGCGGTCAGCATCCAGGCGGTGTCGCCGGAATTGAGGACTGGGGCAGCCACTTCGTCTGCCGCCATGGCCAAGCCAGGCATTACGACGGACAGCAGGGCTCCGAGCCCTGCGAATTTACGCAGAGTCATAGTGTTTTCTCCTGGGGCGTTGGGGTTTGGCGGCTTAGATTGCGTCGGTATCGGTTTCGCCGGTACGGATGCGAATAGCCTGTTCCAGATTGACTACGAAAATCTTGCCGTCACCAATTTTGCCGGTGTTGGCTGCCTTGGTTATCGCCTCGATAACCCGATCAAGATCCTTGTCGTCGATGGCGACATCAATCTTCACCTTGGGCAGAAAATCGACCACGTATTCCGCACCGCGATACAGCTCGGTGTGACCTTTTTGCCGACCGAAGCCTTTGACTTCAGTGACGGTAATGCCTTGTACGCCGATTTCGGACAGCGACTCGCGCACGTCGTCTAACTTGAACGGCTTGATAATGGCGGTGACTAGCTTCATGAAACTTCTCCCGAATGTGTTGGACTTGCCCCAGGAAAACAAACCCGGCTCAAGTCTAAGCGCAGTGTCTGGCTTTGTAACGCGTCGTTAACCGTCTTCAAGCAACACGACGTGTATCAATCGCGGATGACGAAAAACACTCCCTGAACCACCTGCTGCACTGCCTTCGTCACAGCAACTGCATCAGTGCATGAGTCATAGGCGACTAAGCAGAAACCTTGCCATGTCTGAAAAAATTCAGAATTACAGTGAGTTAGGCGCAAAAGATGGCTTTTTGCCTGATTTTGCGGGGCTTTTGTGCACACAAACGGTGCGCGAGGTGAGCGTGGGATGCGCGAAAAATGTGCATCATGGGGCCGTGAATGGGCCTCAACAGCGCGTGATACACTCGCGCCCATCAGTTTTAAGGACCTTATCCATGCTCGCGCCCAAAGATTTTCTCGATGCCCTGAGTGGCCACGCTTCACGCTTGTTCAGCGGTGAAACCGCACTGCCGCGCAACGAAATCGAAAGCCAGTTCAAAGCCCTGCTGCAAAGTGGCTTCAGCAAACTGGACTTGGTGAGCCGCGAAGAATTCGATAGCCAAATGGTTGTTCTGGCCCGCACTCGCGCCCGCCTCGAAAGTCTTGAGGCCAAAGTGGCGCAGTTGGAAGCCAAGTTGCTGGCGCCTGCTGAACCTGCGCAATAACCCTCAAGACAGCGCGTTAGCCCATAAAAACAAGGACGTTTTTATATGTTGGTGATGAACCCATTGGTTCCCGAAATGATCGTTTCGGACCTCGCTCGAAGTTTGCATTTCTACTGCGAGGTGCTCGGCTTCAAGATTGAGTACCAACGCCCAGAGCATCATTTTGCGTTTCTGTCGTTTCATGGCAGCCAAATAATGCTGGAGCAAGATGACCTGCAACCCTCCAATTGGCGGGTCGGGCCACTGGAGGCGCCGTTTGGACGCGGTATGAACCTTTCCATAAAGTGCCCGGATGCCCACGCCATAGCCGCCAGCTTGCACGCGGCGGGGCACACCCTGCGCAAACCGCTAGAAGAGTGCTGGTACCGAAGTAACGACGTGATGTTTGGCGAGCGTAATTTTCTGGTGCTTGACCCCGATGGCTATCTGCTGCGCTTTGCCCAAAGCCTGGGAACCAAAGCGTTCGAGGGGTAGCCTCCATTCACATCCCGTATTCATTCAACAGCTCCCCTTAGCCACAGATTCACGCAGGATGCGTTTTTTGTGAGCTCAAGGAACGAGTCATGTCTCTGGCGATTGTTTACAGCCGCGCTCAAGTGGGTGTTGAGGCGCCCGCAGTCACCGTTGAAGCGCATCTGGCCAATGGTTTGCCTGCGCTGACGCTGGTTGGGCTACCCGAAACTGCTGTCAAAGAAAGCAAAGACCGAGTGCGCAGTGCAATTCTCAACTCGGGGTTTGAGTTTCCAGCCCGTCGCATCACCCTTAATTTAGCGCCCGCCGACTTGCCCAAAGACGGCGGGCGTTTTGATGTGGCCATTGCTTTGGGTATTTTGGCGGCTAGTGGACAATTGCCCGCTGCCGCGCTGGAGCAGGTGGAGTGTTTGGGCGAGCTGGCGCTGTCGGGCGCGATTCGGCCAGTACAGGGTGTTTTGCCCGCCGCATTGGCGGCGCGCTCAGCCGGCCGAGCGTTGGTGGTGCCGCGAGCCAATGCTGAAGAGGCCTGCTTGGCGTCTGGGCTGACAGTGATTGCGGTCGAGCACTTGTTGCAGGTGGTGGCGCACTTTTCAGGGCGCGAGGTGATTGAGCCGTATGCCGCCAGCGGTTTGCTGCATGTGAGCAAACCCTATCCCGACTTGAGCGATGTGCAAGGCCAGCTTTCGGCTAAGCGGGCGTTATTGATTGCAGCAGCGGGTAGCCACAATTTGCTTTTCACTGGGCCACCGGGTACGGGCAAAACCTTATTGGCCAGCCGCTTGCCCGGCTTATTACCGCCGCTCAATGAGCAAGAAGCGCTGGAAGTTGCCGCGATTCAATCGGTGGCCAGCCATGTGCCTTTGAGCTGCTGGCCCCAGCGCCCCTTTCGTCAGCCTCACCATTCGGCATCTGGCCCGGCGTTAGTGGGTGGCGGCTCTAAACCGCAGCCGGGAGAAATCACGTTAGCTCATCATGGTGTGTTGTTTCTTGATGAACTGCCCGAGTTCGATCGCAAGGTACTGGAAGTCTTAAGAGAGCCATTGGAGTCAGGCTTTATCGTGATAGCCCGTGCTCGGGATCGAATGCGCTTCCCGGCGCGTTTTCAATTGGTGGCCGCGATGAACCCCTGCCCCTGTGGATATCTCGGCGAACCCACGGGGCGTTGTCGTTGTACGCCGGAGCAAATTCAGCGTTATCGCAACAAATTGTCAGGGCCGTTGCTTGATCGCATTGACCTGCACCTGACTGTGGCTCGCGAAACCACCTCGCTTAACCCAGCACAGGCTTGTGGTGATACCACGGCCAATGCGGCGGCTTTAGTGGCGGCTGCGCGTGAACGCCAACTGCAACGCCAAGGGTGCGCCAATGCGTTTCTCGACCTGCCCGGCGTGCGGGCTCAATGCGCCTTGAGCCCCCTCGACACTACGTGGCTAGAGACTGCATGTGAGCGAATGACCTTGTCACTGCGTGCCGCACACCGGTTATTGAAAGTGGCCCGCACACTGGCTGACTTGGAGGGCGTGCCAGGCATAGAGCGCAAGCATTTGGCCGAGGCGCTGCAATACCGGCCCGCCAGCGGGTGCGCTCAATAGCGTTTCTGACACGCGAACTGGCTATCTTGAGCGGCGGTGCCCCACTTTGGGGTGCGGCTCTCAGCTCAAGGAGAAACAGGTCTCATCTTCGGGGCAAAATGCTGCCAATCAGGTAATGGCTAATTGACTCCAATGCCGATTTAACATTACTGTCGCACGCTTATCAGGGAAGCGGTTCGGGCATCTGTCCGGGTTTAACCGCGCGAACTTAAAAAGATGGAGCAAGGATGCGCGGCGCACTTCTACGCAGTGGCAAAAGCGGGGCGTTCACCGCTCTGGGTGAAACCGGCCAACCGGTTTATCGAGCTGCCTTGCAGTTGCGCGAAGCGATCAGGCGCAAAAACCCTGACATGGCCTTGCACTTGGCCGTCCCCCAAAGCGACGAACTGGGCGATAACATTGACTGGTACAGCGATGTGCCGGGTGATGTGGTGCCGTGGGGCAGCGCGACCGAAGAAGAACGCGCGCCTGCGCGGGCACAGCTGGAGGCGTTCAAGGCCTTTTTGACTGAGCTGAGCACCACGCTGCTGAGCGCGGATGCCAATAAGACACAGAGTGACAAGGTGGTGTTCGCCAAGTTGCTGACCCGCGTGATCTCCTTTCCTGACGAAAGCTTTGTTTATCTGGTTAACGGTAAGCCAGTGCTGGCCTTCTGGGGATTTGTTCACCCCAATGCTGACCGCTTTCTAGACCCGCTGTATTGCCTTTATCCCCGCACTCAAGCCCCTGTCACCCCGCCGTTGGCCAGCGTTGCACCTGAACCCGCTCCAGCGCCTCAACCGGTGCCCGTGCCTGTGGTCGTCAAACGCCCGTGGTGGAAGTGGTTGCTGTGGCTACTGCTGTTGCTGTTACTTCTGTTTTTATTGCTCTTCGGATTGCGCAGTTGCTCGCCTTCGGTTGCTTTGCCGGGTGGTTTAGCGCTGCCCACGCAATGGCCGAACCTTGAGATGCCCCAAGTGTTCAAGCCGATCATGGGCAAGCTTGGCTTTGGCAACGGGGTTTCGGCGCCGGGTAATGGGGTGGGCGGATCGCTGCCAGCGCCGGAGAGTGGAGGCAATGAGCATGCTCCCGAACCTGACGCTAATGCGGATGGCAACCTCCCTCCAGAGTTACCGGATGCCAACACGCCGCCTGAGCCCGTGCCGGATGTCGCAGAGCCGTCGCCGCCTGAGGCTACGACACCGCCTGAGACGCCAACGCCACCTGTTCCGCCCGTTCTCCCTGACGAGCAGCCCGCCACTGATGGCCCGCAGACTCCAGCTGTGCCGGGCCCGCCGCTGAGCATCCCGGCTGATGCGGCGGACGGTCAGGCTGACTTCCTCAATGGGCGTTTTCGCGCCGGGGCCGGAATCCAGGACAAAACCACGGGCAAGTCATTGCGCCTCGAATACCAGTTCAAGGACGGCAAAGGTGAAGTGATCGTGCGCAAGGCCAATGGCATCAATTGCACAGGCCCGGTCACCGCCTCCATGAACAGCGGCAACCTGTCGATTAACAGCCAGGGCCAAGCAGCCTGTGGCGACGGCAGCAGCTACGAAATGCCAAAAGTTGATTGCCGTCAGGGTGCCAAGAGCATCGCCGACTGCAACGGAATTTATGAAGACAAACAATTCCCCATCACCATGCGGCAGATGGGCGAATAAAAACGGGAAGATTTCGACATGTTGCCAGAAGTTACCCAGTTTGAAGATGTCGTAAAGCTGGTCAGTGATACGGGCATCCAGTTTATGGATTTTGCCTTCCATCAGAACCAGATCACGCCCGTTAACGGTGCATTCACCTTAGTGGATGGGGATGTGCTGTGCCGCTTGCAGCGCCACACCGACGGTTCATTTTTTTACGACATTGATAGCGAGAAGCGCCAAGCGGCCGAGCCGACGCTGGACATGTCGATTATCAAAAGTCTTGAGCTGCTGGATGGGGTTTGGCTGCCTCTGCCGTTCTTTCGCTACATGCCGCCATACACCTTTGACCAAGGCCCGAGCAACTGGTCGCGGATGCGTTTCGTCAAACTTCCTGAACCGGACATCGACGGCAACACCTACCGCTTGACCCTTGCCTTTGATACGCGGGTGACCCCCAAAAAATCGAGCACCGCTTACCTGATCCCCAACGGCGAGGACGTCAGTTCGGGCGTGTCCTTTCGCGTGGCAACCAAGCTGGCGCAAATGCGCTGGTTCCAGGACTTGCCGTGGGTCAAGGAGTGGCTTCTCGAAGTGTTCCGCGATGCGAGCATCCGTATCAGCCGCGAGACCCTGCTGGATCAGGAAGAAGAAAAGCATCATCAGGCGCATTACCTGAACCTGCTCAGCCTGCTGGAAAAGATCGAACAGGTGGGTCCTAATCCTCGCCAGCCCGTGGTCAAAGTGCCTGAACTGATCGTTATTGCCAATGGAGCCGAAAGTCAGAGCGAGCTCATTCCTGTGGACTTGATCCTGGACGTGGGTAACTCGCGTACCTGCGGGATTTTGATTGAGAACCATGGCGTGGATCGCATGGGCCTGCGCAATAACTACGTGTTGGAATTGCGTGACCTGCTGGCCCCGGAGCATATCTACAACCAGCCTTTTGAAA
Source organism: Pseudomonas sp. E315 (assembly GCF_055406205.1). Classification (NCBI taxonomy): domain Bacteria; kingdom Pseudomonadati; phylum Pseudomonadota; class Gammaproteobacteria; order Pseudomonadales; family Pseudomonadaceae; genus Pseudomonas; species Pseudomonas sp. E315. Next base: position 178,313 of record NZ_JBUZPJ010000009.1, read on the forward strand.
GCCGGGTCGAGTTCTCGAAGACTTCATTTGGCAAAGACCATTTCTCATTCAGAAGCGGGCGTAGCGATGCGTTCCAATGGCCGACTATTGCCCGTGTAGGCAATGAGGCCGGGCGTTTGGCCAGCCAGCGCAGTGGTACTGAGGGCTCAACCGGGCTGTCCAGCCCTAAACGCTACCTGTGGGATGAAAATGCCTACGATCACGGCTGGCGCTTCAACAACGCTTACGTCAAAACCGAAAGCGAGCCACCCGCGACTGCGGCCCCGCTCTCGCACCTGATAAACAATGTCGGCGAGGCGTTGTACAGCCTTGACGAAGACGATTGGGTACCGGTGTTCAAGCCCCTGTACTCGCGCAGCTCGTTGATGACGTTCATGTTGGCCGAGGTCTTGACCCAGGCACTGACACAAATCAACAGCCCGGCCCAGCGCTCGCGCCAAGGCAAAACCAGCATTCCGCGCCAGCTCAACAGCATCACCCTGACCGTGCCGCCAGGCATGCCACAGGCCGAGCGCAGCATTCTGGGCAAGCGCATGTCGCAAGCCATTGGCCTGGTCTGGAAGAGCATGGGCTGGGACCTCAACATTGATGACGACCCGCACACCTCAGGGCTGCCACTGACCACGCCGATCCCACAGATAAACATCGACTGGGATGAAGCCTCGTGCGGGCAACTGGTGTACCTGTACACCGAAATCGCCGAAAACTTTGCCGGCCACCCGGAAGATTTTTTCGAGACCCTGGCACGGCCTGACAAAACCGAACGTGATCGCGTCACGGTCGCCAGCATTGATATCGGCGGCGGCACCACTGACCTGGTGATTACCGAGTACAGCATTGATCCGGGTGTCGGTGGGGTCAGGGGCATGAACGTTCACATCGTGCCCAAGCAACTGTTTCGCGACAGCTTCAAGATTGCTGGCGATGACATCGTGCTGGACATGATCCACAGCGTGGTATTGCCCAGCCTTGAGCGCGCCTTGAAAAAAGCGGGTGTTGAGTCCCCGGAATCGTTGGTGTCACGCCTGTGCGGCAGTGAGTCGATCAGCACCCAAAGCGAGGTGATGCGCCAGCAACTCAACTTGCAGGTGTTCACCCCGTTGGGCTTGGCGCTGCTCAAGGCTTACGAGCAGTTTGACCCGTTGGCCCCAGTTCCGGCGGCAACCTACACCTACGGGCAACTGCTGGCGGGCAACGACATTAGCCTCAACGTATTGAACTATGTCAGCGGCGCTGTTCGCCGTGATACCGGCGGCAACGTGTTCGATCTGTTGGACACGTCGATCACCTTTGACCTGTCAGCCATTCACGACATGTTCCTCAACGCCAAGGTCAACCTGGCCAAGCCGCTCAGCTCATTGTGCGAAGTGATCGGCCATTACCCGTGCGATGTTTTGCTGCTGACGGGCCGCCCTTCGCGTCTGCCAGGGGTTCAGGCGTTTATTCGTCAGAGCCTGCCACTGGTGCCGGGCCGTATTGTGCCCATGCAGAGCTACCGCACGGGCAGTTGGTACCCGTTCCACAAAAACGGGTTAATTGATGACCCAAAAAGCACGGCCGCAGTGGGTGCGATGCTTTGCCTGTTGTGCGCCAATCACAGCGTGCATGGTTTCTACTTCCGTGCAGACAAGCTGATTCCGTACTCGACCATCAAGCACATTGGTGTGATCGACTTGGAAAACAGCATCCGCGATCGCGATGTGCTGTTCCGCGATATCCGCACCGAGCGGGGTTGCATCAAGTTGTCGGGTGACAGCGAAGAAGAGCAGTCCGTAACACCAGAACTGGCCATGCCTTCGGCCCTGCGTTTGGGCTTTCGCCAGTTGAACGTCGAACGCTGGGCCGCCTCGCCGCTGTACAGCTTGAACTTCACCACAGAAGGCAAACGCAAAATGGCATCTGGTACCCGAGACGGCAGCGGTGCGGTCGCCAGCATTCGTTTTAAAGTCGCCAGAAACCCCGAGACGGCCAGTGCAGGGCTTGTCAGCGATCAGTTGGAGATCCGCAACGTGACGTCCAACACCTTTGAGCGCTTGGACAAGGAAGACGTAGTCCTTCAGCTCAATACCTTGCTGGTGTCGAGCTTGGGCGATAACACCTATTGGCTCGATAGCGGAACAGTGAAGCACTCATGAACGAACTGACCCCTGAACAAAAAGCACTGTCTGCTCAATGGGCAGCCGTTCATGCCGGTGCAGCCCAAGCGCTGGACTGGATTGAGCAAACTCGCCCGACCGCACCCGGTCTGGACAGCGAAGCGGATGACCTGAGTTACGAGCTGCACCGTGTGCGCAACGAAGCCGTCAGCTATGAGCATGCGGCCAGCAGGCCGATGACGGTCGGCTTTTTTGGCATCTCGCAGGCGGGTAAGTCGTATTTGATTTCGGCACTGGCAGCCGGGCAGAACGAACGCCTTGAAACCATGCTCGGCGGGCAGCGCGTGGATTTCATGGATCAGGTCAACCCGGTGGGCATGGGCAAGGAGGCAACAGGGCTAGTCACGCGCTTCAGCCGTCGTGCCACACCTGCACCCGTCGATCAGTTTCCGGTTGAGCTGAAACTTTTTAAAGAGCTCGATCTGGTCAAGATTCTGGGTAACTCCTGGTTCAAGGACTTCGACCAGACGCGAGTCAGCTACACAATCACTGAAGAGGTGATTCAAGTAGCGCTCAGGCCTTTTGAGGGGCGAGAAAATGGCCCCTTGCAGCCGGGCTTTAGCGCCGATGACGTGGTTTCAACGTGGGACTACTTCCGTAACAGCTTTGCTAACAGCGTTGTGTTGCTGGAGCACAGCTATTGGCCGCACGTGTTGAAACTGGCCCCGCGCCTGAGCGTGCGTGAGCGCGGTGAGCTGTTCTCGATTTTGTGGGGCAAAGAACAAGCGCTAACCGATGTCTACCTGAACCTTGCGACCAGCCTGCACCAATTAGGCTTGCCGACCACGGTTTACGCCCCGTTAGACGCTTTGTTCAGCTTTGATGAAAAGGGCCGTGAGACCCAGCGCGACAGCATCATGAGTGTCGACATTCTGGCGCGCTTTGGCACCGACAAAGACCAGCCAATGGACGTGCTCCCGGTGATCGGCGAGCAGTTGCAAACGGCACGCGCGATTATGCGCTCGCACTTGGCGGCCCTGACCGCTGAAATGACTTTCCGGTTGGTGGAAGCCCCTAAAAACCCGATTGTTAACGAAGTCGATCTGCTGGACTTCCCCGGTTATCGCGGACGAATGTCGCTGTCTGATATCGCCAATATTGATGACCCGACCATGCGTCCCGGCGACAACCCGGTCGCGCAACTGATCTTGCGCGGCAAAGTGACGTATCTGTTTGAGCGCTACACCGACAATCACGAAATGCACGCGTTGGTGCTGTGTACCAACGTCAACAAGTCGATTGAGATCAACGACATCGGGCCGGTGCTGACGCGCTGGATCGAAAACACCCAGGGTTCGACCCCACAACAACGTGGCACCCGTGACAGCGGCTTGATCTGGGCCATGACCATGTTCGATACGCGCATCGGGCAGATGCTCGACAAGTCCGAAGGCGCGTGGATTCAGGGTTGGAACGGGATGATGAGCATGACCATGCTCGATCGCTTCAGCACCTATTCGTGGTTGAACAACTGGGGCAACGGCGTGGCGTTCAATAACGCCTACATGGTGCGCAAGCCGCACATGAAAATCGAATGCCTGAGCTACGACGCCAACAAACTCGAAACGGGAATTTTGCCGGAGTATCAAGAGTGCCTGGACAACATCGGCAACTCGCTCCTTGAAGTCCCGGATGTGTGTCGCCACTACAGCGACCCGTTAACCGCCTGGAAAGCCGTGCTGCAAATCGATGGCGGCATGTCGCGTGTCAGCGCGGGCATTACCGCAGTGGCCAGCCTGGACTTCAAACTCGGCCGCATTCGTGAGCGCTTGGAGGAGTTGGTCACAACCCTGACCTCCAAGGGCTTGGCTGAGTGGTACACCGTTGGCGGTGACGGCGCGATTGATGTCAAACGCGCTCAAGCACAAATGATTTATTCCGGTCTGCGCCTGCGCGCTCAAAAGTTGGGTGAGTTCATCAGCCACCTGCAACTGCCGGTGTCGACGGTGCGTGATCTGTACCTGAGTGGCGAATTCGAGGCCGCCACGTCTGGCGACGACGAACAAGAGTCAGCGGCCCCTGCACCGGCCGTCAACAGCGCATGGCTGGTCGACGATGGTTATGACGATGAGCCTGTCAGCGGCAAGCCGACGAAAACCGATGCGTCAGCGACCAAGCCACAAGGCCCACAGAACAGTGGTCAGCGCTTTGCCCGCGCCACGTTTAATGCGTGGATCTCGCACTTGCGTCATTTGAGTGGCCAACAAGGGTTGCTCAACCTGCTGGGCATCGACAAAAAGCTGATGGACGCCGTAGTGGCTGAAGTCATTGTGGGTGCTCACCGCGAGAAGGTGCTGGAGCAACTGACCACCGCTGTCGCCAAGTGCGCCGAATCCAATGCGCGCCGCGAACGGCAGGCAGAGCGGCAGGTGCTTCAAGTGCAGTTGGTGTTGCGCGACTTTGTGTCCTGGTTTGGCTACTTCACCCGGCCTTTGGCCGAGCGCCCTGCCAGCCGCGCGCGTCACGGCAACCCGTTGTTCAGTTTTTATCCAAAGCTGAACAACGCCCCTGCGCTGTTGGACCCAGAGTCTGTGCCCGAGCACTACCTGCCGGATCTGCCCGCGCAAGTGGGCATGCCTGCCATGACCTTTCTCACAGATTGGATGTCGGCACTGGCCGCCCTGACCGAAGCCAATGCCGGACATGGCGCTGGCAGTGAAATCACCCCTGAACAAAATGAACGGCTGGGCCACGTGCTCCAGGCCTACAAGGCGATATAAGCAATGTCGATTCGAGTCAATTTGCTCGCTTTAGAGCCACAGGCCCACGGTTACGCGCGGTTGGTCATCAAGGGCTGGAAAGGCTCGGCGCAGCGGCTGGAGTTCTCTATCCAGCGCAACACCGACAGCCATTACCTGCATGAAGGCCAAGTGTGGAGCAACAACCCGTTTTGGTTCCAGGTGCCCGAATTTTTGGCGACCGAGGATGGCAAAGGCCTGGAGGTGCTGGTCGGCCCGCAGATCGTCGACACACTGCTCGAAGGCAGTGTGAGCGGTTCGTTCAGCTTCGTGCTCAACGCACCGGCGACCGGCACCAAAGATGACGGCGTTGTCCTGCCCGGACGAGGCGTTACGCCTAAAGCGGCGGGCGATGAGAAAGCCGCGCCGCCGGTGTACAGGGGCATCATTTTGGCCGACGTCGCCGGCTCGATTCCCGCGCCTGCACCTGCGCCGGTTGAAGCACCGCCCGTGGTGGTTGAGCCTGCGCCCGAGCCGATCCCGGAGCCTGTGATTGCGCCAACCCCGCAACCTGCGCCCGAGCCTGAACCCGCGCCAGCACCTGCTGCCCCGCCACCACCGCCTGCTCCTGCCAAAAAGAAAGCCTGGCTGATACCGCTGATCATCGCGTTGGTGGTGCTTGCCGCTCTCGCCGTGGGCGCGTGGTTCTGGCTTAACAAAGCCCCCGCTGTCGTCGACGTGCCTGAGCCGACGCCACCGATTCCAGTGCCGGGCGATACCGCTTGCACGCTTGAAAGCATGACCACGCTCCCTGAGCTGGCGTTTGTGCAGGCGTGCATCAAAAAATCACCGGGCAGCGACGAGTTGCTGGAGATCATCAACGTGGCCAAGGCCAATAAGCACTGCGGCGTGGCCCAGCGCTTGTACGCCAACCGTGCGCAAGCTGGCGATATGAACATTGCCCGCGCTTACGCTCATGAATACGACCCTAAATTCCACCAGGCCAGCCCCTGCTTCGCTGAGCCAGATGGCGCCACTGCCGCTTGGTGGTACGAGACCATCCTCAGCCATGACCCTGAGAATGCCGAAGCCAAAGAACGCTTTGAGGAGTTGAAACCGTGAGCCGTTTTGCATTGGCTGCCAGCGCCTTGCTGGCGCTGAGCATCGGCAGTTCGCTGGCCCACGCCGACGACAAGCCGTTGATTCAGGAAGGCAAGAAAACCCTGTTCCAGCGCGTGTTGACCACGCCCGGTTGCAAGCTCAGCAGTGCTGCTGGTGGCGATGCCGGTGCTGCGCAACCCACGTTCAGCCGCTTTTACGTGTACGAGCGGGCACAAGCAGGCAATGCCGAGTGGCTCAAAGTCGGCCCCGACAGCTACGGCAAAACCATCGGCTGGTTGCCTGCTGCATGTACGACTGACTGGAAAATGCAGCTCACGCTGGCCTTCACCAACCCGGCCAACCGTGACCGTCTGATGTTCTTCAAAGACCGCGCCACGCTTGAAGGCATCCTTGATGCGCCAGATCCGGTCAGCAAGGTTGCCCCCCTGCGTGCCAAGCTCAAGCAAGGCACACAGGCGCCGGGCGTGCTGGCGCAAGAGCCTGAATACTTCGTTGACCTGCACAAACAGTTCTATCTGCTGCCGGTGCTCAGCGGCGAAGAAGTGATGACCGAAGAAGGCTTTCGCACGCGGCTGCTGAACGTGGCGTCGGTCAGCAAAGCAGAAGACAAGCCGGTGCAAGCGAGCACGGCGGCTACCCCGGATGCGAGCGCGACCCAAGCGGCCAGCCAGTTGAAGGAATTCAGCGCGGCCGTGGTGTTTGTCATCGACTCCACAATCTCGATGGACCCGTACATCGACCGCACCCGCGAAGCAATTCGCAAGGTCTACAAACAGATCGAAAGCGAGAACCTGGGCAATCAGGTCAAGTTCGGTCTGGTGGCGTTCCGTTCCAGCACCAAAGCCGTTCCGGGCCTGGAATACGTGACCAAAATGTACGCTGACCCCAACAAGGTCACCGGCAGTGAAGACTTTCTCGCCAAGGTGGCTGACCTCAAACAGGCCAAGGTGTCGAGCAAAGCCTTTGATGAAGACTCGCTCGCGGGCGTGATGCACAGCATCGACAAAGTGGACTGGACACAGTTCGGCGCACGCTATGTGGTGCTGATTACCGATGCGGGCGCCATTGAAGGCGACGACCAACTGAGCAGCACCGGGCTTAACGCCGATCAAGTGCGCATCGAGGCCGCCAACCCTGGCGTTGCGATTTACACCCTGCACCTGAAAACCCCAGCCGGGATCAAAGACCACGGCAAGGCCGAAGCGCAGTACCAAAACCTGTCCACTTACCCTGGCACCAACACCTCGCTGTACTACCCGGTCAACGCCGGTGACGTGCAAGCGTTCGGGCGCAAAGTGGATGCGTTGGCCAGCGCGATCACCTCGCAGGTCAAGGCCGCTTACATGGGTGACGACGCCATCGGCAGTGCGCTAAACGCCAAGCAAGAACCGGTTGCCGCCAAAGACCCGGCTGAGCAAAAACTGCTGGATGACGCGGCCCTGATCGGCCACGCCATGCAGCTGGCTTACCTCGGTGAAAAAACCAACAGCCAGGCGCCGCCCGTGTTTGAGGCGTGGATCACCGACCGTGACCTGATCAAGCAAAACATCCCCACCACCGATGTGCGGGTGCTGCTGACCAAGTCTCAGCTCAGCGATCTGAGCGACGTGATGAAGCAAATTCTGGATGCCGCCAACGAGGGCCTGATCTCGCCGACCGAGATGTTTGATCGTCTGCGTTCGGTGGCCGCGACGATGGGCGCCGACCCTAATCAGCTCAAGCAAAACGGCAACGCCAAGCTGGCTGAAATGGGTGTGCTCGGTGAATACCTTGAAGACCTGCCGTACCAGAGCGAAGTGCTCAACCTGGACGAAGAAACCTGGAAGAGCTGGGACGGGCTGGCCCAAGAGAAATTCATTCGCAACCTGAGCACCAAGCTGCGCCACTACCAGCGTTACAACGCTGACGTGGATCGCTGGGTAGCCTTGGCCAAAGACAGCGATGCGCGTGACAACGTGTACCCGGTGCCGCTGGAAATGATGCCTTAACGAGACGCACATGCTCGATATTCAGGACATGCTGGTGCGCCGTGGTAGCGGCGCCCAGGCTCATAGCGTGCGCTTGCCAACCTTGCAGGTGAAGGCCGGAGAAATTTTGGCCATCACCGGCGAGAGTGGCTGTGGCAAAAGTACCCTGCTCGAAGCCATTGGCCTGCTGCTGCTGCCCGTTGAGCTGGGGCGCTTTAGCCTCGGCCCGGCCCGCCATGAGCCGCAAGCAAACCCATTGGATATCGCCAAGATGCTCGCCGCCAACGACCAACCGGCCTTGTCGGCAGTGCGTTCGCGGCACTTGGGGTTCATCTTGCAAAGCGGCGGCTTGCTGCCGTTTTTAAGCGTGCGCGACAACATCAGCTTGCCCCGGCGCCTACTCGGCATGCGGGCTGAGAGCGCGCAGGTCGATCGCGCTGTTCAAGCGCTGCGCCTTGAAGGCTTGCTGGGCAAACTGCCGCAAGCCTTGTCGATTGGCGAACGCCAGCGGGTGGCGTGTGTGCGGGCCATCGCCCATGAGCCGCAGTTGCTGTTGGCGGACGAGCCCACGGCCGCACTCGATCCTCACAGCGCCAAGCGTTTGTTTGAGTTGCTGCTGAGTCTGGTCAATGAGCTGGGCTTGAGCGCGTTGGTGGTGTCCCACGATTGGGCGCTGGTACGCGACTTTGGTTTACCGCGTTTGGGCGCCATCAGTCGTCAGGGAGAAACACGCTTTGAAGCGATGGATTAGCCGCCTCGGCCTGCTCGGCAAGCTGGCGGTTGAAGACCTCTGGCATGATCGCAAAGTGTCGTTCTGCATTGCTGCCTCGCTGGTGGCGGTGATCGCGCCGTTGTTGCTGCTGTTCGGCCTCAAGCATGGGGTTGTCAGCCAGTTGCAGAACGAACTGCTCAGCGACCCGCGCAACCTTGAAGTGAAAATGCTCAGCAGCGGCAATTACGACACCGGCTGGATTGAGCGCCTGCGTGCCCAACCTGACGTGGGTTTTGCCATCGGCCAAACGCGCTCGCTCAATACCCAGGCCGACTTGTTGGTGGGCATGCAGCGCTTTGTGGATAACGCCGAAATTATCCCCACCCAAGCCGCTGACCCGCTGCTGAACCTGCCCAATATCCACTTAAGTGGCAATCAAGTGATCCTCAGCGCCCGTGCGGCGCAGCGCTTGCAGGCCAATGTGGGCGACAGCGTGCGCTTGCGCGCCACGCGCCGTTTGGACGCAGTTAACGAGCGCGGTGAGCTGACGCTGACGGTGGTCGCGGTGCTGGACGGCGCCCGATTTGCCCGTGCGGGCGGGTTTGTGGCGCCGGCCTTGTTGCTTGAGCTGGAACGCTTTCGCGATGGCTACCAAGTGCCCGCGTTTGGGCTGGACACCGGCAAACCGCTGGGCGACCTGCAACCGCTGTATGCCCGCGCCCGCCTCTACGCCCGCGACATTGATAGCGTTGCCCCGCTGGAGCGCTGGCTGAACCAACAGAACATCGAAACCTCAAGCCGCTTGGCAGACATCGACAACGTCAAAGCCATCAACCATGTGCTTGGGCTGATTTTTGGCGTGATTGCCGCCGCCGCGCTGATCGGCTGCATTGCGTCGATGATGGGTGCGTTTCTGGCCAACATCGACCGCAAGCGCAAAAGCCTCGCGGTGCTGCGCCTGCTGGGCTTTAGCAGCCCGGCGGTGGCCGGGTTTGTGATCGTTCAGGCGCTGTTATTAAGCGTGGTGGGCTATGTCGGCGGGTTGGCTTTTTATGGCGTGGGCAGCGTGTTATTTGACCGCTTGCTCGGCAGCAGCCAGGCCACGGGCACGTTTGTCTGCCACATCACCCTTTGGCACGGGCTCGCTGCCCTGCTGATCGCCTTGTTGGTCGCTGCACTGGTCGCCGTGATCGGCGCCCTGCGGGCCATCAGCATCCAACCTGCGGAGAGTTTGCGTGAGCTATAAACGCGTTGTGTTGCTCGCATCACTGAGCTTGGGCTACCTGCTCAACGCTTCGGCGGCGGGCTGGGACGAGAAATATTACAACCCGGCCCCGGACGCTAACGACGTCGTGCTGCCGATGCCGTGCGACGGTTCGATGGTGTTTCGCAAGGTGTTCATCCCGGTGACCGGCCCGCTGGACGACTACCCGATCAACATCGGGCAAGACAGTGCCGAATGGGGTTACGTGGAGCAAAAGCGCCCGGCATTTATTGCGGGCAGTTTCACCGGCAGTAAAACCGACAAGTCGCGCTACTACTTGATGGCCAAGTACGAACTGAGCCAGTTGCAGTACCAAGCGCTGACCGACGAAACCTGCCCTGCGCCATCCAACAAATTGCGTTTGCCGCAAGTGGCGATCAGTTGGGTTCAAGCCATCGAAGCCGGTGACACGTACAACCTGTGGCTGCGCAAAAACGCGGCGGCCAAATTGCCCAAGGAAGACGGCGCGCTGGGCTTTTTGCGCCTGCCGACCGAGACCGAATGGGAATTTGCAGCCCGTGGCGGGCTGGAAGTGGGCGCCGCAGAATTTAGCGACACCCGCTACCCGATGCCGGACGGCCTGAATGCTTACGAGTGGTTTGGCGGCGCGCAATCGTCCAACGGCAAGTTGCAACTGAGCGGCCTGCAAAAGCCAAACCCGCTGGGCTTGCACGACATGCTGGGCAACGCCGATGAAATGATGTTCGAGCCCTTTCGCCTGAACAAATTGGATCGTCAACACGGCCAGGCGGGCGGTTACGTGGTGCGTGGTGGCAACTACCTGACGCCGCAAGCTGACTTGCGTACCTCGTTGCGCAAAGAAGAGCCGTATTACAACGCTGAGGGGCAGGTGAAAAACAAAACCACCGGCCTACGGTTGGTGCTGGTGTCGCCGACGCTGACCTCTCGTGAACGAGTGGGCAGCATCGAGAAGAGTTGGAAAAAGCTCGGCACAGGTGCTCAAGAGGGCAACACGTCCAAGGACAAAGGTGCTGTTCAAGAATTGAACAATCTGGCATCGGCGGTTGAAGACAAGGCCCTCAAAGAGAAGCTGCAAACGCTGGAAAACCAGCTGCGCGCCAGCAACCAGCAGCAGGCAGAAACCCGCGATCAGGCCATTCGTGCCAGCCTCAATCTGGGCGCGTTTTTGTGCACCAAGATGCTCGATGACGGCAAATACCTAGACTTCTTGCAGAAAAACTACGCCCTCAACTGCGAGTCCGAAGACAAAGACCCAAGCTGTGACATGCGCAAGGGCAAGCTGGATGAGCAAAAAGACCGTCTGCACAAACTCAGCCGCTACTACGCCAGCAGTCTGGTGGAGTCGGCGTCCTTGTATGGCCAGCCACTGCTGGAGCCGCAAGTGCCTGTGATGGAAGAAATCATCAGCCAGAACAAACAACTGCAAGAACTCAAACCTTACTTGCGCACTCACTGGGCCAATCAGAAGACCTACCTGCAAAAGCAGAAGATCGACGCTGATGGCTGGCTCAACAGCTGCAAGTCAGTAACCCAATAAGCCCCAACACGTGTTTCAACAAGGAGCAATTCGATGATGCGCAGCCTGTGGTCCTCTTCCAAATTAATGATGGGTTTTGTACTGACAGGCAGCCTGCTGCTGGGCGGTTGCGCCAGTACCGGCAGCAGCATGGTCGACCCGCGTCTGACTCAGAGCTCTGACGCCGAATTCTTCAGCAAGTCGGGTTATCAGGCCTGTGCAGTGGGCGCCGGTGCGGGTGTGCTGGCCTGCGTGTTGTCCGATAGCGGCAACAAAACCGTGTGCATGATTGCCGCCGGTGTGACCGCCTGTGGCGTTGCAATGGGCGCCAACTACTATCTGGATCAGCGTCGCAGCGAATACTCCAACACCAGCGAACGTTTGCAGAAGTACAACAGCGATGTGCAGTTGGACACGCAAAAAGTGGTAGCCCGCACCGCGACGGCTCAGCAAGTGATCAAGGATGACCAAGCGCAAATCGCTCAGATCAAGCGCGACCTGGCCAGCAAAAAAATCGATCAGGCGCAGGCCAAAAAGCAGATCGCGATGGTTGACGGCAACATTGCGCAGCTGCGCACCGAGCTGGATAACATGCGCACCAAAGTGAAGGGCTACAACGACGTGGTGAAAGCCGAGCGTGTGCAAGGCGATGCCCCTGAGCTTAAGCAGATGGATGCCAATATTTCGAAAATGAACGAGAAAGTGGCCAGCCTGCAAAAAGAAGTGGATGGCTTGTACAGCCAGCGCTCAGCGATCACCTTGGGTTAAGACGATGAAAGCACGATTGATTCTGGGTTTTGGTGCCTTGCTGGTCTTGTCTGGCTGCGCCACCCAGCCGGGTGAGTGCGATGCCAGCAACCGCGACGCGGGGCTGTTTACCAAAATGAACTGCGATGCGGGCGGCGGGTACAGCGAGCAAATTCGTCAAAACGAATTGGCACTGGCCAAGTCGCAACAAGAAAACGCCATGTTCCATCAGGTGTACGAGAACATCGCTGCGCAGCAAGCCGCGTCGCGTACCGACTTGCAGGCGCAGCGAACATCTCAGGCTGCGTTGAACCAGTCGTTGGGTCAGTTGCTCGGTTCGCTCAAAGCCCGCAGTGGTAACAAGGCGCAAGTGCAGCAACAAATCGCGGGTCTGGAGCAGCAGCTCAAGGCGGCGCAGGCCAAACCTGCCAGCACCTCGAACCCGGCGCAATTGGCCGCCAAGCAGCAGGAACTCAAAGCGCTGCAAAAGAAGGTTAACCAGCTGCAATTCAGCCTCGGTTACGAATAAACCTTCTTGCCCTCCCAGTCGGCGGCCCAGTGCCGCCGACGTTTTTTTCAGGAACTCAACGCATGCAGCGCATTACTCGGGATGAGCGCGCCAGCCCCACAGGGCTCGGCGCACTGGAAGCTAAAATCGCGCTGATCCTCAAGCACTTTCCGCCTTCGGTGGCTAGCGTGTACGCGATCCCGCGGATCGGCAGCGGCGATGTGGTTGAGTGGTGGACCGAGCTAGGCGGCCAGCCCACGCGCTTTCATGATTTGACCGAAGACCAGCAAGCGGCCTTGCTGGAGCGTTATCGCCAGCGCCAGGAAAGCCTGGGTTTGTTGGTCAACGAGCTGGCAACGCGCGGCCTGCCCGAGCAAGCCGTTAGTTTGCGCACGCTCATTGCCCCGCCAGACCTGAACAACCTGTACAGCGTGAACGGTGACCCGGTGGTTGTGCGGTGGGGGTTGGCAGACCGCGAGCCTGTGGTTGCGCCGCCGCCAGCACCCCGCCCAGCTGCGCCGCCACGGCCTGTGGTGGTGTGGCGTATATGGCGCGGTTGGCCGTGGTTATTGCTGTTATTGCTGTTGGGCCTGTTGCTGTGGGCGCTGTGGCATTGGCGATTGCCCCTGATGAACCTGTGGCCGTCCACCCAAACTTACTCGTGCCGTGCCAAAGATCCGGCTAATGCAGGCTTGCCGCCTGAATTCGTGGTGATTCTGGACACCTCTGGCTCGATGAACCTCAACATCAATGCCACCAAGGCCGATGAAGACTGGTACTTCAAAAGCCGTCCGCAGCCTGAAGATGATGACCCGCGCACTATCAAAATGTTCAGCCCGCAAACCCGTCTCGATGTGGCCAAAGCGTCATTGACCGGGATGATCAACAACTTGCACCCGGACATCGACACACGGCTGATGACCTTCGCTGGATGCTTTCGCCAGCCTGATCACGGGGTGTTCAACGCCTCACAGCGCCCGCAGCTCATCGCAGGCATTCAGGGGTTGCAAGCCAACGAAGGCACACCACTGGCCTCCAGCCTGAAAAAAGCGGCCCGGCAAGTGAACGGCCGTGATCGGGATGCCGTGATTGTGATGTTTGTGGATGGCGACGACGGCTGTAACGCAAACGTGTGTGCGGTGGCGCAGCAGATTGCTGTCGATCAGCCACGCCTGCGGGTCAACGTGGTCAATATTGGCGACAGCTCATTGTCCAACTGCATTGCCGAAAACACAGGCGGCAGCATTTACTCAAGCCGCAACGCCAGCGACTTGGCCAATGCGCTCAAAGAGGCCACTGAGTCAGTGTCTGAGTGTGAATAACCTGTAGGAGCTGACAAGGCACGCAGGCTGCGCAGCAGTCGTAAAATCAGGCGCTGCGGTGGGCCAGGTGCATGGGGTTGCCAGGTTTACGAACGCTTCGCGCCCGATCGCAGCCTTCGGCAGCTCCTACTAAGTCCGGGATAACGGCTAATTACCTGTAGGAGCTGACAAGGCACGCAGGCTGCGATCGGCTGCGCAGCAGTCGTGAAATCAGGCGCTGCGGTGGGTCAGGTGCATGGGGTTGCCAGGTTTACGAACGCTTCGCGCCCGATCGCAGCCTTCGGCAGCTCCTACAAAAGCTGGGATAACCGCTAATCCCCTGTAGGAGCTGACAAGGCACGCAGGCTGCGATCGGCTGCGCAGCAGTCGTAAAATCAGGCGCTGCGGTGGGTCAGGTGTATGGAATTGTCAGGTTTACGAACGCTTCGCGCCCGATCGCAGCCTTCGGCAGCTCCTACAAAAGCCGGGTTAAGCGCCGATCCCCTGTAGGAGCTGACAAGGCACGCAGGCTGCGATCGGCTGCGCAGCAGTCGTAAAATCAGGCGCTGCGGTGGGTCAGGTGTATGGAATTGTCAGG
>NZ_JBUZPJ010000010.1:0-192133 GCF_055406205.1 Pseudomonas sp. E315
TCAGGTTTACGGACGCTGCGCGCCCGATCGCAGCCTTCGTTCCTCGTCAGCTCCTACGTAGACCAGGGTGATGCCCTCGTGGGAGCTGCTGAGCATCAGCCGTAGAATCAGGCCCCGGGGTGGGCCAGGCACTCGGGGCTGTCAGGTTTACGGACGCTGCGCGCCCGATCGCAGCCTTCGTTCCTCGTCAGCTCCTACGTAGACCAGGGTGATGCCCTCGTGGGAGCTGCTGAGCATCAGTCGTAGAATCAGGCCCCGAGGTGGATCAGACACTCGGGGTTGTCAGTTTACGGACGCTGCGCGCCCGATCGCAGCCTTCGTTCCTCGTCAGCTCCTACGTAGACCAGGGTGACGCCCTCGTGTGGGAGCTGCTGAGCAGCAGTCGTAGAATCAGGCCCCGGGGTGGGTCAGACACTCGGGGCTGCCAGGTTTACGGACGCTGCGCGCCCGATCGCAGCCTTCGTTCCTCGTCAGCTCCTACGTAGACCGGGGTAACGCCCTCGTGTGGGAGCTGCTGAGCATCAGTCGTAGAATCAGGCCCCGGGGTGGGCCAGGCACTCGGGGCTGTCAGGTTTACGGACGCTGCGCGCCCGATCGCAGCCTTCGTTCCTCGTCAGCTCCTACGCAGACCAGGGTGATGCCCTCGTGGGAGCTGCCGAAGGCTGCGATCTGTAGATGAGATCAATAAATCTCAGCCTTCGGCAGTTTAGAACAGCCAAATTCAAGACATAAAAAAACGCCCCCGACCGCAAGGCCGGGGGCGTTTTTATAACCGCTAACTAAGTGACTTAGTTTTTGGCTTTTTTAGCAGCGCGGGTACGCTCGCCTTCGTCCAGGATCTTCTTACGAAGACGGATGGACTTAGGCGTCACTTCGCACAGCTCGTCGTCCTGGATGAATTCCAGAGCTTGTTCCAGAGTGAAGCGAACAGGCGGAACCAGAGCGATGGTTTCGTCTTTACCCGAAGCACGCATGTTGTCGAGCTTCTTGCCCTTGGTAGGGTTAACGCCCATGTCGTTGTCGCGGCTGTTAAGACCAACGATTTGACCGTTGTAGATCTCTTGACCGTGCTCAACAAACAGCTTGCCGCGTGCTTGCAGAGTTTCCAGGGAGTAGGTCAGTGCCTTGCCAGTCTCAACCGAAACCAGTACGCCGTTCTGACGGCCGGACATGTGGCCGGACTTCATGGTGTCGTAGCGATCGAAGATCGAGGTCAGGATGCCTGCACCGTTAGTCAAGGTCAGGAAGTGGTTACGGAAACCGATCAGACCACGTGCCGGGATGTTGTATTCCAGACGTACACGGCCCTTACCATCCGGAACCATGTTGGTCAGGTCGCCTTTACGCAGACCCATCTCTTCCATCACCTTGCCCTGAGAATCTTCAGGGATGTCGATGGTCACGTTTTCAAACGGTTCCTGCTTAACACCGTCAACAACGCGGATGATTACTTCTGGACGGCCAACGCCCATTTCGAAGCCTTCGCGACGCATGGTTTCGATCAGAACCGAAAGGTGCAGCTCACCACGGCCAGAAACCTTGAACTTGTCAGCGGTGTCGCCTTCTTCAACGCGCAGAGCAACGTTGTAGAGCAGTTCTTTGTCCAGACGTTCCTTGATGTTACGGCTGGTAACGAACTTGCCTTCTTTACCGCAGAAAGGCGAATCGTTTACCTGGAAGGTCATGGAAACGGTTGGCTCGTCAACCGACAGAGGCTTCATGGCCTCTACAACGGTTGGATCGCACAGGGTGTCGGAGATGAACAGTTCATCCATACCGCTGATGCAAACGATGTCGCCAGCAGCTGCTTCTTCAACGTCTACACGGTGCAGACCGTGGTGACCCATCAGCTTCAGGATACGGCCGTTACGCTTTTTGCCGTTAACGTCGATAGCCACAACTGGAGTGTTCGGCTTAACGCGACCACGAGCGATACGGCCAACGCCGATAATGCCCAGGAAGCTGTTGTAGTCCAGTGCCGAGATTTGCATCTGGAACGGGCCATCACGGTCAACAGTTGGTGCTGGTACGTTGTCGACGATCGACTGGTACAGCGGGGTCATGTCTTCAGCCATTTCGGTGTGGTCAAGACCAGCAATACCGTTCAGGGCAGAGGCGTAAACCACTTTGAAGTCCAGCTGTTCTTCGGTAGCACCCAGGTTGTCGAACAGGTCGAAGATCTGGTCCAGAACCCAGTCCGGACGTGCGCCTGGACGGTCAACCTTGTTGATAACCACGATTGGACGCAGGCCGGCTTCGAAAGCCTTCTTGGTCACAAAACGGGTTTGCGGCATAGGGCCGTCTTGGGCGTCAACCAGCAGCAGAACGGAGTCAACCATCGACATTACGCGTTCAACTTCGCCGCCGAAGTCGGCGTGGCCCGGGGTGTCCACGATGTTGATGTGGTAGCCGTTCCAGTTGATAGCGGTGTTCTTCGCCAGAATGGTAATACCGCGCTCTTTCTCCTGGTCGTTGGAGTCCATCACGCGTTCGTCGTTAAGCTCGCCGCGCTCCAGAGTGCCGGATTGACGCAAGAGTTTGTCTACCAGGGTAGTTTTACCGTGGTCAACGTGAGCAATGATGGCGATGTTACGTAGATTTTCGATCACTTGTGTATCTCGATCAGAGGATTCGGTGTGCTGACAGGTCGTGGCAGCGATTAACAGTAGAGTCAGGCCTTGCCGTTACAGCTTGACCGCGGCGTCGGGGGGCCGGTGACGCAGGCCACAGGCATACAGCCCCGGGCTCTTAGCTCGGTCGATAAACGCGCACATTGGCATGTCCCTCACTGAGCAAATGGTGAGCATGCAGGCGACTCATCACGCCTTTGTCGCAATACAACAGGTACTGACGAGTGTCATCCAGTTCCTTAAAGCGGCTGTTCAAAGCATAGAACGGCAACGCTTGTACTTCGATGCCAGCCAGTTCCAGCGGTTGATCTTCTTGAGCATCCGGGTGACGGATGTCGATCACGATCTGACCCGCGAGCACTTCGCTGACTTCTTCGACTTGCAAATCCTGGCCCAATTCATCGATCACCCGATCAATCGGCACCAGTTTGGCCCGCTCAAGCGCTCGCTCAAGCACGGCCATATCAAACTGTTGTTCTTCGTACTCCACACGCGGGCGCTTGGCGTGGGTCTTAGGGTTAACCGAAATCACCCCGCAGTATTCAGGCATGTGCTTGGCAAAATCGGCTGTGCCGATTTGAACCGCCTGATCAATGATGTCCTGCTTGTGACTGGCGATCAGCGGGCGCAAGACCAGTTTGTCGGTCACGCAGTCAATCACTGACAGGTTTGGCAGCGTTTGGCTGGAAACCTGCGAAATCGCCTCGCCCGTCACCAACGCATCAATGTCGAGCCGGTCCGCAATACGGGACGCAGCGCGCAACATCATACGCTTCAAAATGACGCCCATATGACTGTTATCGACTTTGCCGAGAATTTCGCCCAGCACTTCTTCAAACGGCACGCTGACAAATAGCACGCGTTGAGAGCTACCGTACTTCTTCCATATGTAGTGCGCGACTTCCATCACGCCCAGCTCGTGGGCACGCCCGCCGAGGTTGAAGAAGCAAAAGTGGCTCATCAGGCCGCGACGCATGATCTGGTAGGCCGCCACCGTTGAATCGAAACCGCCCGACATCAGCACAAGCGTCTGCTCAAGGGCGCCCAGCGGGTAACCGCCGATGCTGTCGTGCTGACTGTGGATCACAAACAACCGTTGGTCGCGAATTTCGAGACGGACTTCGATTTCCGGGTTTTTGAGCGAAATCCCGGCGGCACCGCACTCACGTCGCAGCTTGCTGCCGACGTATTTCTCGACTTCCATCGAGGTAAAAGGGTGCTTGCCAGCGCGCTTGCAACGCACCGAAAAAATCTTGCCTGCCAGCGCATCACCAAAGTGCACTTTGCACTTTTCGACGATGTCGTCGAAGTCGCCCAGCGGGTACTCGTCAACCTGCAGGAAATGCGCGATGCCCGGCATGCAGCTCAGGCGCTCAGTCATCTCCTTCAGGGCTTTGGGGTCGCTCACACGCGTTTGCAGCTCGATGTTGTCCCACACACCTGTCACCACCACAGCCGGGTCCAGATCGCGGAGCACAGCACGGATGTTTTTAGCCAATTGGCGGACGAAACGCATCCGAACCGGGCGGCTCTTGATAGTGATCTCGGGGAAGACTTTAACGATTAATTTCATGAAAACAGCGCGCGAGCAGCCTGCCAAAAAAGGGGGGCGCGGATTATAGCGGAAATTGCTCAAGGTTTAACCAGTTATCGTACAAACGGTTTTGCTCGCACCAAAATGAAGCAAAAAGTATGTTTTTCGCTTCATTAGAGTGCGATTGAGCCCGCTAATCGGTAGTCTGCCGCGCTTACCTGCTTGAGATTGGGGCATTGCACCCAAGTCGGGGCACTGGCATGCAATTTGCTCCCTTGTGAGGCAGGTTGCCTTGGCAGAGTATTCGCGCCGGCATCAACCACTTATTAAGGGCTATTCCACCACCAGCCCTAAGCCACCCCGGAGGACACTATGTCGAAGTCGGTTCAACTCATCAAAGATCATGACGTCAAGTGGATTGATCTGCGCTTCACTGACACCAAAGGCACTCAGCACCACGTGACCATGCCGGCCCGTGATGCGCTGGATGAAAACTTCTTCACCGACGGCAAAATGTTCGACGGCTCCTCCATTGCTGGCTGGAAAGGCATCGAAGCGTCCGACATGATCCTGCTGCCAGACGACAGCACTGCCGTCCTGGACCCATTCACCGAGCAGCCAACGCTGATTCTGGTGTGCGACATCATCGAACCTTCGACCATGCAAGGCTATGACCGCGACCCGCGCGCCATCGCTACCCGTGCCGAGGAATACCTGAAGTCCACCGGTATCGGTGACACTGTTTTTGTCGGTCCAGAGCCTGAGTTCTTCATCTTCGACGAAGTGAAATTCAAGTCCGACATTTCCGGTTCCATGTTCAAGATCTACTCCGAACAAGGTTCTTGGATGTCCGATCAGGACGTAGAAGGCGGCAACCGTGGCCACCGTCCAGGCATCAAAGGCGGCTACTTCCCGGTTCCACCGTTCGACCATGACCACGAAATCCGTACCTCCATGTGCAACGCTATGGAAGAAATGGGTCTGGTTATTGAAGTTCACCACCACGAAGTGGCAACTGCTGGCCAAAACGAAATCGGCGTGCAGTTCAACACTCTGGTGAAAAAGGCTGACGAAGTTCAGACCCTGAAATACTGCGTACACAACGTGGCAGACGCCTACGGCCGTACCGCTACTTTCATGCCTAAGCCTCTGTACGGCGACAACGGCTCGGGCATGCACGTTCACATGTCCATCTCCAAAGAAGGCAAAAACACCTTCGCTGGCGAAGGCTATGCCGGCTTGTCCGACACTGCTCTGTATTTCATCGGCGGCATCATCAAACACGGTAAGGCTCTGAACGGCTTCACCAACCCGTCCACCAACTCCTACAAGCGTTTGGTGCCAGGTTTTGAAGCTCCGGTCATGCTGGCCTACTCGGCTCGCAACCGTTCTGCGTCGATCCGTATTCCTTACGTGTCCAGCCCTAAAGCTCGCCGTATCGAAGCACGCTTCCCGGATCCAGCAGCCAACCCGTACCTGTGCTTCGCTGCACTGATGATGGCTGGCCTGGACGGTATCCAGAACAAGATCCACCCTGGCGACGCTGCTGATAAAAACTTGTACGACCTGCCGCCTGAAGAGGCCAAAGAGATCCCACAAGTGTGCGGCAGCCTGAAAGAAGCCCTGGAAGAGCTGGACAAAGGTCGTGCGTTCCTGACCAAAGGCGGCGTTTTCAGCGACGACTTCATCGACGCTTACATTGCTCTGAAAAGCGAAGAAGAAATCAAAGTACGCACCTTCGTACACCCACTGGAATATGAGCTGTACTACAGCTGCTAATCCAGTTTCACCCGCACTCGCGGCGTGACTCAAAAGGCCTCCTTCGGGAGGTCTTTTTTATGAGCGGTGTCTTACGCAAAACCGAGGCAAAGCCCGACCTCGTTCCGATCTACGCCTGACAGCCAATCCAATGCGCTATCTGTACTTTGAGCCCATTCATCGTACGGACGCTGCCCTATGCGCCGCTTACTCATCACCTTGCTGCTAATTACACCGCTGGCAAGCGCACAGGTTTACAAGTCTGTGGACGCTCATGGCCGAACCCATTATTGCGACACGCCCTGCCAACATTCGAACAATCTGCCTCTGGAGCTACCGCCGCTCAATCGCCAACAGGCACTGCCAGAGCAGAGACCTCACAACCCGGAACACCTTTTACCCGAACAAGAGTTATCGCAAACCGCTTATACCGTGCTGGCACTGAACGGCATACCAGCGGATCAGGCATTGCGCGCCAACAACGGCAGCTTCACCGTGCATATAACCGTGCAGCCACCGCTCAAGCCTCAACATCAGCTGCAATTGGTGCTCGACAACCAGCCTTATGGCCAACCCAGCCACCGCACCGACCTGCAATTGCTCAATCTTGATCGCGGTGAACACCAACTGGCCGTGCGCGTGCTGGAAGGCGACACAATGGTGCAGCAAAGCTCCGCCGTGAGATTTCACCTGCAACGCCACTTCCTGCGTAAAGGACAATCGTAAATACCGTGTTACTGCCTGGCCTAAGGCGGCTTCACAAACCGTACTTTTCGTAGCAGCTGCCGAAGGCTGCGTCCGATTGCGAAGCGATCGTAAACCTGCAGCACAGTTTCACTGAGGCACCGCGCTATCTGATTTAAGTCAGGCTGAATCCATTCAACAACCTTGCACTATATTGGTGCAGCTATAGTCTAGGCACACACTTCTCAGCCCAATTTGGTTCAAAAAGACTCACTTTTTAAAAACGTGCGCGTGCAAAGCTGACTCACGACGCCCATTTCAGGCCTTTCGCGCTTCTTTTCGGGGCCTTGGTTTGGTTTTTGCATTTTCCTTGCATCAGCGCCTCACCCGCGCACGCAATCCGGGATCGGCCCATGACCATCAGTGATGCCCTGCACCGACTGTTACTCGACAACCTGACTACCGCCACCCTTCTACTCAATGCCGATTTACGCCTTGAGTACATGAACCCGGCGGCAGAAATGCTACTGGCCATTAGCGGCCAGCGCAGTCATGGGCAATTCATCAGCGAACTGTTTACCGAGTCCACCGAGGCTCTGTATTCACTGCGCCAAGCGGTTGAGCAAGCCCACCCCTTTACCAAACGCGAAGCCATGCTGACCTCCCTCACAGGCCAAACACTGACAGTCGATTACGCGGTCACACCGATTTTGAGTCATGGCGCCACCCTGCTACTGCTCGAAGTCCACCCCCGAGACCGCCTGCTACGCATCACCAAAGAAGAAGCCCAACTGTCCAAGCAGGAAACCAGCAAAATGCTGGTGCGCGGCCTGGCCCATGAAATCAAAAACCCGCTCGGTGGGATTCGCGGCGCCGCACAACTGCTGGCACGCCAACTGCCCGATGAAAACCTGCGCGATTACACCAACGTGATCATCGAAGAAGCCGATCGCCTGCGTAATCTGGTCGACCGCATGCTGGGCTCCAACAAGCTACCGTCGCTGGCCATGACCAATGTTCACGAAGTGCTGGAGCGCGTGTGCAATCTGGTCGAGGCTGAAACACAAGGTGGCATCACGTTGGTGCGTGATTACGACCCGAGCCTGCCCGACCTGCTCATCGACCGCGAGCAGATGATTCAGGCCGTGCTCAATATCGTGCGCAACGCGATGCAAGCCATTGGCAGCCAAAATGAGCTGCGTCTGGGGCGTATCAGCCTACGTACACGCGCCATGCGCCAATTCACCATTGGCCACATTCGTCACCGACTGGTCACCAAGATCGAAATCATCGACAACGGGCCGGGCATCCCGGCCGAGCTGCAAGACACCCTTTTCTTTCCGATGGTCAGCGGCCGCCCTGATGGCACCGGGCTGGGGCTGGCCATTACGCAGAACATCATTAGTCAACACCAGGGATTGATCGAGTGTGAGAGCCACCCCGGCCACACACTCTTCTCGATCTTTCTACCACTGGAACAAGGAGCCGCATCGACATGAGCCGAAGTGAAACCGTGTGGATCGTCGATGACGACCGTTCTATCCGTTGGGTCCTGGAAAAAGCCTTGCAACAGGAAGGCATGACCACACAAAGCTTCGACAGCGCCGATGGGGTGATGAGCCGTTTGGCTCGCCAACAGCCTGACGTGATTATTTCGGACATCCGCATGCCCGGCGCCAGCGGGCTCGACCTGCTGGCCAAAATTCGTGAGCAACACCCGCGTTTGCCGGTGATTATCATGACCGCCCACTCCGATCTGGACAGCGCAGTGGCGTCCTATCAGGGCGGCGCATTCGAGTACCTGCCCAAGCCGTTCGATGTTGACGACGCCGTGTCGCTGGTCAAGCGCGCCAATCAGCATGCGCAGGAGCAACAAGGTCTGGCCGTTGCCCCCGCTGCGGCGCCAACGCCTGAAATCATTGGCGAAGCGCCAGCGATGCAAGAAGTGTTTCGCGCCATTGGTCGCCTCAGCCACTCCAACATCACCGTGCTCATCAACGGTGAGTCAGGCACGGGGAAAGAGCTGGTGGCCCACGCCCTGCATCGCCATAGCCCACGGGCTGCGTCACCGTTCATTGCGCTGAACATGGCGGCGATACCGAAAGACTTGATGGAATCAGAACTCTTCGGGCACGAAAAAGGCGCCTTCACCGGGGCGGCCAACTTGCGCCGCGGACGCTTTGAGCAGGCCGATGGCGGAACATTGTTTCTCGATGAAATCGGCGATATGCCCGCCGATACTCAAACCCGCTTGCTACGGGTGCTGGCCGATGGGGAGTTTTACCGTGTCGGCGGCCACATACCGGTCAAAGTCGATGTACGCATTATTGCCGCGACACATCAAAACCTCGAAACGCTGGTGCAAGCAGGCAAGTTCCGGGAAGACTTGTTCCACCGCCTGAACGTCATTCGCATTCACATCCCGCGTTTGTCGGATCGACGCGAAGATATCCCGACGCTGACACGGCACTTCCTCAGCAGCGCGGCCCAAGAGTTGTCGGTAGAACCCAAGCTGCTCAAAGCCGAAACCGAGCAATACCTGAAAAACCTGCCGTGGCCGGGCAACGTACGCCAGCTCGAAAACACTTGCCGCTGGATTACGGTCATGGCTTCGGGCCGCGAAGTACACATCAGCGACTTGCCGCCCGAGCTGCTGAACCTGCAACACGACTCTTCGCCGATCACCAATTGGGAACAAGCGTTACGCCAATGGGCCGACCAAGCGCTGGGCCGTGGCCAAACCAGCCTGCTCGACAGCGCAGTACCAACCTTTGAACGGATCATGATCGAAACGGCGCTCAAACACACCGCAGGCCGTCGCCGTGACGCCGCCCTGCTGCTGGGCTGGGGCCGCAATACCCTGACCCGCAAAATCAAAGAGCTGGGCATGAAAATCGACGGCGACGAGGATGATGGCGACGAAGTGTAAATTTGGAAAATAACCCTGGGCCAGCGCCTACACGTCAGTACGCACCAGCCTCAAGCAACACGCCCCATTTTTGTGCACCGCTCTAGCCCGATGGTTTGCACGGTGGCTCTCGAAAAACCTGCCCCATACGCAAAAGCCCCGGATTTCGGGGCTTTTGCGTATTAGGGAAAGTAATCCTACAAAAAAACAGAAACTGGCACGTGCCCTGCAATACCTATTACCAAGCAACAACGGTTTAGGGGACCTTGGTACAGGCAGGCCAAGACTCCCCACTTTTACACCCGCAGCCTTGATGCCTTTTGCATCAACGCGCACACCCGTTTGGGGAACCCGGTACAGGCAGGCCGGTGCTCCCTCTTTTATTACTCACGCAAGTTAACCTGCAAGCGCCAGCGCCCATCCTGCGGCGCTCCAGCCCAGTCGCCATTTAAGGCTCGGGCCGCCACCACCGTCAGCAACAACCCGCCATCTGTAAGGCGCACCCGCCAGTTAACATCTTTGCCATTGAGCTTGAATTGACCGTTCTGCGGCTTGCCCTGAGCATCAAATAACACCCCCAACGTACCGTCGACCAACTCGCCATGCAGCTTGGGCTCAGCGCTGAACCACACCACCAGCGCGCCCGGCAGAACGTCAACCTGCTGCAACTGGACCGGCTCGGTAATGGTCAAACGACCGATCATCATCCCCACCATAAAACCCACTATCGCCAAAGAACCTAAAACCCGCGGCCATAGTTTCGGTCTTGGGTCTTCTTCAGGCGTAGAATGCTGCCCATCTTTAAGTTCGGAGCCGTGCATGTTTCACGTCATCCTTTTTCAACCAGAAATTCCGCCGAATACCGGCAACGTTATCAGGCTGTGCGCCAACAGCGGCTGCCACCTGCATTTGATCGAGCCTATCGGTTTTGAGCTGGACGACAAGCGTTTGCGTCGCGCCGGGCTCGATTATCACGAATACGCCCCGCTCAAGCGTCATGCCGATTTGGCGAGCTGCCTTGAAAGTTTGGGCCACCCGCGCCTTTTCGCGTTCACCACCAAAGGCTCGCGGCCATTTCACGATGCTCAGTTTGCCGAAGGTGATGCCTTTATCTTCGGGCCTGAAAGCCGTGGTTTGCCGCCTGAAGTGCTTGATGCTCTGGATGGCGAACACCGCCTGCGCTTGCCGATGCGCGAAGGCTGTCGCAGCCTGAACCTCTCTAACACCGTCGCCGTCGCCGTTTACGAAGGCTGGCGCCAATTGGGGTTCAAATAACAGACCCTCTGTAGTCGCTGGCGCAGGCTGCGAGAAAGGTGGCCGGGGATTCAAGTAGACGGGTAGCTGCGCAACCCTTCGCAGCCTAAGGCAGCGACTACAGTTCCCAAACATAAAAAAAGCGCCTTAAACGGCGCTTTTTTTGTATTGCATCGACCGTTTATTGAACAGTCGGGGTGCCTTCTTCTTGCATGCGCTGCAATTCTTGCGCGTACAGGGCATCGAAGTTCACCGGAGACAGCATCAACGCAGGGAACGAGCCACGGGTAACCAGGCTGTCCAGCGTTTCACGGGCATACGGGAACAGGATGTTCGGGCAGAAAGCGCCCAAGGTGTGGTTCATCGAACCTTGATCCAAGTTTTTGATCAGGAAGATGCCAGCCTGCTGTACTTCTGCAATGAAGGCCACTTCTTCACCGTTTTTCACGGTTACCGACAAGGTCAAAACCACTTCGTAGAAGTCGCCTTCCAGCGGCTTTTGACGCGTGTTCAGATCCAGAGCAACAGCCGGCTCCCACTGCTGACGGAAGATCGCCGGGCTTTTTGGCGCTTCGAACGACAAGTCACGCACATAGATACGCTGCAGAGAAAATTGTGGAGAAGTATCTTCTTCAGTCGCAGCGGTGTTCTGTTGGTCAGTCATCACAGATCCTTGTTGATCTTGGGGCTTATAGAAGTTGAGAGTCAGACGTTCAGTAGCGCATCCAATTTACCTGCGCGCTCCAGAGCGAACAGGTCATCGCATCCACCTACATGCAAATCGCCGATCCAAATTTGCGGAACTGACGTGCGACCGGCCTTCTGGGCCATGTCTGCACGCACTTGCGGCTTGCCGTCGACTTTGATCTCTTCAAAGGCAACGCCCTTTTTCTCAAGCAGAGCCTTGGCTCGCATGCAGTAAGGGCAATAGTCGCTGGAATACACGATGACCTTGGACATAGTTACTTCACCACTGGGAGGTTATCGGCGCGCCAGCTGGAAATACCGCCGGATAGCTTGGCCGCGTTGTAGCCTGCCTTGAGCAGCTCACGGGCGTGGGAACCAGAATGTTGGCCTTGAGCATCGACCAGAATCAGGGTTTTACCCTTGTGCTTATCCAGCTCGGCAACGCGCGCCATCAGCTTGTCTTGTGGGATGTTCAACGAACCCACAATGTGGCCAGCTGCAAAGTCCTTGGCCGGGCGAATATCAATCACCACACCTTCATCGCGATTGACCAGTCCGGTCAGCTCGCCGGTGCTGATACTACGTCCGCCACGGCTAATCTCGTGGGCAATCAACATCACCAGCAGGATGACAAACGCGCCAACAAGCAGGTAGTGAGAAGTGGCAAATGCAATCAGGTGATCAACCATCAGAAGGTTCCAGGGTCGTAAAATGTGGGCCAGTATACACAGCCACCTTGGTCGGCCAAACCCCGCCCGGCGGTGACGCCACCTGAACTTCGCTTTAAACTGCCCCTCCTTTGCAAACCTTCTTTTAAACCAGCCACGAGTGGGATCTATGACTGCCACGCCTAAACCTTTGGTCCTGATCATCCTGGATGGCTTCGGTCACAGTGAAAGCCACGAATCCAACGCCGTGTATGCGGCCAAAAAACCCGTACTCGACCGCCTGTGCGCGAGCCTGCCAAATGGCCTGATTTCCGGCTCGGGCATGGATGTAGGCTTACCGGATGGCCAGATGGGCAACTCCGAAGTGGGCCACATGAACCTCGGTGCAGGCCGCGTTGTGTATCAGGACTTTACCCGCGTCACTAAATCGATCCGTGATGGCGAGTTCTTTGAAAACCCGACCATTTGCGCTGCGGTCGACAACGCTGTCGGCGCGGGCAAGGCCGTGCACATCATGGGCCTGTTGTCCGATGGTGGCGTTCACAGCCATCAGGATCACTTGGTGGCGATGGCGGAACTGGCGTTCAAGCGTGGCGCCGAAAAAATCTACCTGCACGCCTTCCTCGATGGTCGCGACACTCCGCCAAAAAGCGCCCAATCGTCGATTGAGCTGTTGGATGAAGCCTTCAAGGACATGGGCAAAGGCCGCATTGCCAGCCTGATTGGCCGCTACTTCGCAATGGACCGTGACAATCGTTGGGACCGTGTGGCTCAAGCCTACAACCTGATCGTCGATGGCAAAGGCGAGTTCAACGCCGCGACGGCACAAGAAGGCCTTGAAGCCGCTTATGCCCGTGGCGAAAGCGACGAATTTGTCAAAGCCACCACCATTGGCGAACCCGTGAAGGTCGAAGACGGCGACGCTGTGGTGTTCATGAATTTCCGCGCCGACCGCGCCCGCGAGCTGAGCCGCGCATTCGTTGAAGACGACTTCAAGGAGTTCGAGCGTGCCCGCCAGCCACAATTGGCCGGCTTTGTGATGCTGACTCAATACGCTGCCAGCATTGCGGCCCCAAGTGCATTTGCCCCTGGCAGCCTGGAAAACGTGCTGGGCGACTATCTGGCCAAAAACGGTAAAACCCAGCTGCGTATCGCTGAAACCGAAAAATACGCACACGTCACCTTCTTCTTCTCGGGCGGGCGTGAAGAGCCGTTCCCCGGCGAAGAGCGTATTTTGGTGCCCTCGCCGAAAGTCGCTACCTACGACCTGCAACCTGAAATGAGCGCCCCTGAAGTCACCGATAAAATCGTCGATGCCATCGAACACCAGCGCTATGACGTGATCGTCGTCAACTACGCTAACGGCGACATGGTTGGCCACAGCGGCGTATTCGCAGCAGCAGTAAAGGCAGTTGAATGCCTGGATGCCTGCGTAGGCCGCATTGTGCAAGCGCTGGAAAAAGTCGGCGGCGAAGCGCTGATCACCGCTGACCACGGCAACGTTGAGCAAATGTCTGACGAGTCCACCGGTCAGGCCCACACAGCCCACACCTGCGAACCCGTGCCGTTCATCTATGTGGGTAAGCGTGCACTCAAGGTTCGCGAAGGCGGCGTATTGGCCGACGTAGCTCCGACCATGCTTAAACTGCTGGGCTTGCCACAGCCTGAAGAAATGACCGGCACTTCGATTTTGGTCGACGCTTAAACATACCTTGTAGTCGCTGCCACAGGCTGCGAAGGGTTGCGCAGCAGCCCGATTTCGAAGGCACCGCGATT
Source organism: Pseudomonas sp. E315 (assembly GCF_055406205.1). Taxonomy (NCBI): domain Bacteria; kingdom Pseudomonadati; phylum Pseudomonadota; class Gammaproteobacteria; order Pseudomonadales; family Pseudomonadaceae; genus Pseudomonas; species Pseudomonas sp. E315. The sequence goes on from NZ_JBUZPJ010000010.1 coordinate 13,900, forward strand.
CACCTCGCAGCCTTCGGCAGCGACTACAAAGGCTTTACATACCGAATCTGCAGCTACTATTTCGTCTCACGGATTTCTCATACTCAACGTTGGCGGGCATACTAGGCCGTCCCATTCCCCAGGTGTCGCCCGCCCCATGCTCCGCGCCCTTATAGCCCTCGCTCTCACTTGCCTGCTCCAACCGGCGTTTGCCGACGAGCGTGCACAAACTCAACAACAGCTGGACGCCACGCGTCAGGATATCGGCGAGCTGAAAAAGCTCCTCGGCAAGCTCCAGCAAGAAAAATCCGGCGTGCAGAAAGACCTGCGCGGGACCGAAACCGAAATCGGCAAACTGGAAACGCAGGTGGAGGCCCTGCAAAAAGAACTAAAAAAGAGTGAAGGCGAGCTGCTGCGCCTAGATAGCGAGAAAAAAAAACTCCACAGCGCAAAAATTGAACAGCAACACCTGATCGCCATTCAGGCACGCGCCGCGTATCAAGGCGGGCGTCAGGAATACCTGAAGATGCTGCTCAACCAACAAAACCCCGAGAAGTTCGCCCGCACCCTCACCTATTACGACTATCTGAGCCAGGCCCGCCTGGAGCAGCTCAAGGGGTTTAACGAAACCCTGCGCCAATTGGCCAACGTCGAAGCCGAGATCAACCTGCAACAAGCGCAACTGCTGTCGCAAAAAAGCAGCCTCGACAGCCAGCGCGCCGAACTCGATAACGTGCGCAAAGAGCGTCAGCAAGTGCTGGCCAAGCTCAATAGCGACGTCAAAGACCGCGATCAAAAGTTGCAAGCCCGCGAGCAGGATCAAGCCGACTTGGCTAAAGTCCTCAAGACCATCGAAGAAACGCTCGCCCGCCAAGCCCGCGAAGCAGAGGCCGCACGCCAGAAAGCCCTGATTGCCCAGCAAGAAGCTGAGAAAAAACGCCAGCGCGAGGCTGAATCGGTGGTCACCGACGCCCCACGCAAACCGGTTAAATCGACACCCGGCGCGCTGGTTTCCAGTGCCGGTGTTTCTTACGGCGGACCTTTTTCTCAAGCACGGGGCAAACTTCCTTGGCCTGTTGATGGTCGATTGCTTGCACGCTTTGGCGAAAGCCGCGGCGACGATGCGCGTACCAAGTGGGACGGCGTCATGATCAGCGCCAACGCTGGCACCCAAGTACACGCGGTACATGGCGGGCGCGTGGTGTTTGCCGATTGGTTACGCGGCGCTGGCCAGTTGGTGATCCTTGATCACGGTAACGGCTACCTGAGTTTGTATGGTCACAACCAAACATTGCTCAAGGCCGCCGGAGACATTGTTAAAGCAGGGGATGTGATTTCCACCGTGGGCAACAGCGGTGGGCAAACAACGCCAGCACTGTATTTTGCTATTCGTCAGCAGGGCCGCCCCAGCGACCCTGCACAATGGTGCCGCGCTCAAGGATGAGCCCATCACCTTTAATACGTAGGAGTTTGTTCAACATGCCGCACTTGTCCCGCCTCAACTCGCTGGCCCTGTCGATCGCTTTGGTGATCGGCGCGCCTGTGGCAATGGCTGCCCAGCAGACTGCTCAGCCTGCCCCCGCTGCCAGCGCCAAGGCACCGCTGCCATTGGAGGAGCTGCGTACATTTGCCGAGGTCATGGACCGCATCAAGGCGGCGTATGTTGAACCCGTAGACGACAAAACCCTGCTCGAAAACGCCATCAAAGGCATGCTCAGCAATCTGGACCCGCACTCTGCCTACCTGGGGCCAGAAGATTTCGCCGAATTGCAAGAAAGCACCAGCGGCGAGTTTGGCGGGCTGGGGATCGAAGTCGGCACTGAAGACGGCAACATCAAAATCGTCTCGCCGATTGATGACACCCCGGCGAGCAAAGCCGGGATTCAAGCAGGCGACTTCATCGTCAAGATCAACGGCCAGCCCACACGCGGCCTGAGCATGACTGAAGCCGTGGATAAGATGCGCGGCAAGATCGGGCAAAAAATCACCCTGACGCTGGTGCGCAATGGTGGCACCCCCTTCGACGTGACCCTGACCCGCGCCAACATTCAAGTGAAAAGCGTCAAAGCCCAACTGCTTGAAGACGGCTACGGCTATATCCGCATTACTCAGTTCCAAGTCAAAACCGGCGAAGAAGTAGCCGCAGCACTGGCTAAGCTGCGCAAAGAAAACGGCAACAAGAAGCTTAAGGGCATCATTCTCGACCTGCGTAACAACCCCGGCGGCGTGCTGCAATCGGCGGTTGAAGTAGTCGATCACTTCATCACCAAGGGCCTGATTGTTTACACCAAAGGCCGTATCGCCAACTCCGAGCTGCGTTTCTCGGCCACAGGCAAAGACCTGAGCGAAAACGTACCGTTGGTGGTGCTGATCAACGGCGGCAGCGCTTCGGCGTCGGAAATCGTTGCCGGTGCCTTGCAAGACCAAAAACGTGGCGTGGTGATGGGCACCACCAGCTTCGGCAAAGGCTCGGTGCAAACCGTGCTGCCGCTGAACAATGACCGCGCATTGAAAATCACCACGGCACTGTACTTCACGCCGAACGGGCGCTCGATTCAAGCGCAAGGCATCGTGCCGGACATCGAAGTCAGCCGCGCTAAAATCACCCGCGAGCAAGACACCGAGTACTTCAAAGAAGCCGACCTGCAAGGTCACCTCGGCAATGGCAACGGCGGCGCAGACAAACCGACAGGCTCGGACCCAAAAGCCAAGCCAATGCCACAAGATGATGACTTCCAGCTGAGCCAAGCGCTGAGCCTGCTCAAAGGCTTGAGCATCACGCGCGGCAATTAAGGGTGCGCCTGCGGCTTGCTCTCACCCTGCTCTGCTGCCTGACCGGTGCTGCCCACGCGGCATCGGTCAGCCATACCGACGCACCTCGCAAGGCTTACGTGAGCCTGATCATTGATGACCTGGGGCAAAACCTGCCACGGGATCGGCAGGTGCTGGCCTTGCCCGGCCCCGTTACCGCAGCGGTAATGCCCGATACCCCGCACGCGGCCCAATTTGCTCGCGAAGCCCACAAGGCGGGCAAAATTGTCATCTTGCACATGCCGATGGACCCGGCAACAGGCCCGTTTGCCTGGCACCCGGACCTGCCCATCGACGAGCTTGAAAAACGCCTCAATGCCGCATTCAAGGCCGTGCCGTACACCAGCGGCATCAATAATCACATGGGCAGCCGCATGACATCACAACCGCAGGCAATGGCCTGGTTGATGTCCGACTTGCTGCATCGCCACAAATTCTTTGTCGACAGCCGCACCAGCGCGCAAACCGTCGCTGCGGCCCAAGCGCAAAAAATTGGCTTGGCCAGCGTTTCACGGGATGTGTTTCTTGACGACGTGCGCACTGAACAAGCCATCACCACTCAACTGAACACCGCAATCAAGCTGGCGCACAAGCAAGGTTCGGCGGTGATGATTGGTCACCCTTACCCTCAAACGCTTGCCGTGTTGGCACGCGAACTGCCCAAGCTCAAAGCGCAGGGCATTGATTGGATTGACATCAAACAAATGATTGGCGTGCGCAGCAACAAGGCCATGGCCGGGCACGGAAAAGATGGGGTTTATCGCTGAAATTTGGCCCTGTAGGAGCGCGCTTGCTCGCGAAAGGTTAGACGCGGCACATCAAATAACACGCATTGATTGGATCGCGATCAAGCTCGCGTCTACAGGTACTTGGCGCTGATTTTGTCGATCACACCTTCAGCCCGCAACTGCTCCAGCGCCGCCTGAAGCTTGGCCACTACCTCGTCAGGCACCTCTTTATTCAACGCTAAAAACAACTCAGCCTTGTTGAAGCGCAACACGGTCTTAAACCCTGATATGCCCACCTGACGCGCCAAAAAGCGCCCCGCCGGATCACCCGTGGCCCATAAGTCGATCTGACCGGACTGAAGCTTTCTGGCGTTGTCTTGGTCTCGCAACACAATCACTGGCGCAAGCCCTTGGGCCTCTAACGACAAAGCGATCGCATCGTCTTTATAAGCGCCTACCCGGTATTGGCGAGCTTGCTCAAGGGAGGTCAACGTAATCGGGCTATTGGCCCGGGCCAATAATACCCAGTCATCCGGGCCGATGGGGCCAACCCATTTGAACAATGCCTCGCGCTCAGGCACTCGCGCAGTGACGAAGACGCCATAGCCTGGATTATTGAGGGCAAGGTTATAGATGCGCTCCCAAGGAAATCGCAGCGTCATGCTGTAAGCGATATCGGCCCGTTTGAAGGTTTCACGCAAAATGTCGGCAGCGATGCCTTCGATATTCTGGTTCTGTGCAAAATTTTTGCCGTTTTTGGCCATGTTGTAAGGCGGAAAATTTTCAGTCAGCAATACCAGCGATTGACGCGAAGGGTCTGCCGCGAATACGGCATTCGTCAGTAACATCGCAAAGCCAGCAAGCACGAGCAAAAAACGTTTAAACATGACAGGCAACCTAAATCCATGGCGTGCCCAAGAGTGCCCCTCGCTCACCATGCTGTCCAGTAGCCTTTCGGGGTAACACGCGCAGTAAACACCTAAGCTGGCGCCCTGAATTTGCCAGCCATATATAAGTACCTCATCAGAACGCGTGAATCTGTTTTTATTAATCCAGACACCTTAAGCAAGGTCCACGATACTTCATACACAGGCTAACTTATGAAATACACCCTATTATTTTTTGCGTTAATAGCACTTAACGCCGCCTCATTTAGCGCACTCGCTAATACTCAAACGCCTATTACCCTCCCAGGCCAGGCCGAAGCTTTAAATCTTTCAAGCGACGCCAGTGATATAACCCATACATGGACAGGCATTGGCCGAATTATGGGGCCTAATAACGCCTCTTGCACAGCCAGTTTGTTAGACACGCGAATTGAAGGCGCACAAACAAGCACATCACCCGCTTACGTCATTACCAGCCATCGTTGCTTAAACACCTCATTAACGGGAAATTACATCTACCCCGGTGGCGTTCAGCAAAATACAGCTTCGCAAGGGAACGTTTATTTCAACAAGTTCGACAATACACTTTCCAATATAAAAAAATATGCATTTAACAACATAATCTGGCAAAGTGACGAAGGCACAAACTTGGCAATTATTGAACTTCAAGCACCTTTGTCCACGCTATTGGCTGACGGCATACAACCTTTGAAAATCGCTGCAAACAGTCCGCCTGCGGGCGCTGAAATATTGATGCTGGGCATTCCTGGTTTCGATAGTTTGCACTCGACAAGCTGCACCCAACTGGCCTCTGCTGATATCATCACCCACCCTTGGGTCAGCACCCAATTACTGACCAACCAATGCGCGCCCCTGACACGTAGCGGGTTTGGCGGGCCGGTACTGAATAAAGCCACCAACGAACTGGTGAGTGTATTGGTCGCGAGCACTCACGGCGCTAAACCCGCAGAGAAGTGCCTTGTAGGCTCGCCCTGCGAACTCGAAGCAGGCACATCTGTATTAAAACCAGATACCCACTACACACGGCCCGTTTCGTTTCTCAATCACTGTTTTGTGCAAGGGTTGCTCGATGCAAACCGTCCGGCATGTGGCTTATACAAGCTGACCTCGGTTAGGCTCAACGGCACGCACTTGCCCCCCACGCAAATAATGGAAATACTCGATCCCATAAAGCGGTTAACACCTGAAAAGTTTGAACTAAGCCTAACTGTCGATGCGCCCTACTTCCGTTATAAATACGCGCACACTGCCAACGAATGCCACACAGCCGAACAATACAGCGAAATCATTGAACGTACATCACCACACATTGATTTCACACTAAACAATCAAACAGGCATGCACATGCTCTGCGTCATTGGCATTGACTCGCATGAAGACCGAGCCACTTATGCGCGTTTACAAGCTGCCAAAATAATCACTATCGAGCGTATTAAAGCAAGCCCAGCACAAGCCCCTAAAATGACACTCACCACGCACAAAAATAACGGTGCCTATTACGCAGCACACTGGGACTACACTTCACCTTTCTTGAAGCGTTACGAAACTAAATACGGGCCTATTGAATCAACAGACTGTGCAAGCCCTGACGAATATGCCGAAACTCCAGGTTTGGAAGTGAGAAGGCGCGATACAGGCCCTTGGGAAAGAATTTATGAACATACCGACCACCCAACAGACCCAGAGCTGATCTTAATAAAGCGAAACAACACACAGTTAACTGCCGAGCACTACATTAAATTTATCTACCCCGAAGATGCTGTTTTCAAACTCTGTACAGTAATGATCAACACCGAGGGCCAGCGCTCAGAACCACGAACCGACATTCTGAAGCCGCTGTAATTGAACAACGTTCAGCGCCTGATCGTGATCAGGCGCTGAATACAGCTCGCTGGCGCCTTAGCGCACCACAATCCCACGTTCGGCCATATAGGCCTTGGCTTCTGGCACGGTGTATTCGCCAAAGTGGAAAATACTCGCCGCCAGCACAGCGCTGGCGTGGCCTTCGAGGATGCCATCCGCCAAATGCTGAAGGTTGCCCACACCGCCCGAGGCAATCACTGGAATACCCAGCGCATCGCTTATCGCGCGGGTGACACCTAGGTCAAAGCCGTTTTTCATCCCGTCCTGATCCATGCTGGTCAGCAGAATCTCGCCGGCGCCCAAGCCTTCCATCTTCATGGCCCACTCAACAGCATCAAGCCCGGTCGGTTTGCGACCGCCGTGGGTGAAGATTTCCCAGCGCGGGGTTTCGCCCGGCTGCGAGACTTTTTTTGCATCAATCGCAACCACGATGCACTGCGAGCCAAAATGCTGCGCGGCCTCGCCCACAAACTCGGGGTTAAACACCGCCGCCGTGTTGATCGAGACTTTGTCTGCACCCGCATTGAGCAGGTTACGAATGTCCTGAATGCAGCGCACGCCGCCGCCCACTGTCAGCGGGATAAACACCTGACTGGCCATGCGTTCAACAGTGTGGAGCGTGGTGTCGCGGCCATCGACGCTGGCCGTGATGTCGAGAAACGTAATCTCGTCAGCACCTTGCTCGTCATATCGACGGGCGATTTCTACCGGGTCGCCTGCATCACGAATGTTCTCGAACTTGACGCCCTTCACAACCCGGCCGTTGTCCACGTCCAGGCAAGGGATGATGCGCTTGGCTAACGCCATGACGTTCTCCTCAGGCCTTGTAGCTGTCGCAGAAGGCCTGCGCCTCTGCCACATCCAAAGTGCCTTCATAAATCGCACGGCCAGTGATGGCCCCCACGATGCCCGGCGCTTTGGCATCCATCAGGGCTTTGATATCGCCCAGATTGTGAATGCCGCCCGATGCGATGACAGGGATGGTGGTGGCAGCCGCCAGCGCAGCGGTGTAGCTCACGTTGCAGCCCTGCATCATGCCGTCTTTGGCGATGTCGGTATAAACGATGGCCGACACACCATCGGCTTCAAAACGCTTGGCCAGATCAATGACCTGCACAGTGCTGACTTCAGCCCAGCCATCAGTTGCCACGAAGCCGTCTTTGGCGTCCATGCCGACAATGATTTTGCCGGGGAATGCGCGGCACGCTTCAGCCACGAACTCAGGGTTTTTGACTGCTTTGGTGCCCAAAATCACGTAGCTAACGCCCGCTTTGACGTAATGCTCAATGGTTTCTAGCGAACGAATGCCGCCGCCGATCTGAATCGGCAGGTGCGGGTACAGCTTGGCGATAGCAGTGACCACTTCGCCATTGACCGGCTGGCCTTCAAAGGCGCCATTCAAGTCAACCAGGTGCAGACGACGGCAACCGCCTTCTACCCATTTGGCGGCCATGCTCACTGGGTCATCAGAAAATACTGTGGAGTCTTCCATGCGGCCCTGACGCAGGCGTACACAGGCACCGTCTTTAAGATCGATAGCGGGAATAATCAGCATCTGGCAAACCTTCAAATTCTGGAGTCAGTTTTTTTCGAGCGCCCACAGGTCGCTTTCGATGCTCTCGAACCTCTCTTTGAGGTGCGCCTGCACATCGAAAATCGCGCGATTGTAGTAATGCGGCGCGATTTCGCGGGTGAACAGCTCAAGGATTTCTGCCGCCTCGAACGAACCTAAGTCCAGTTCGAAACGGTCTTCCATAAAGCGTTTGATCTTGCTGTTGGCTTCGTTCTCTTGCTCGGGGGTGAGCGTGAGAATCGGCGGCTTTGGCTTGCGCGGCGCCATTACCAGCGCCCATCCCAAGCCACAAAGTTTTCCAGCAGCTGCAAGCCGTGGGTATGGCTTTTCTCAGGGTGGAACTGCACCGCAAAGCGCGAACCCTCAGCCAATGCCGCTGCGAAATCGACGCCGTAATGCCCACCGCCCACCACTTGGCGAGGGTTGCCCGCCGCGATGTAGTAGCTGTGTACAAAGTAGAAGCGCGCCAAATCAGGGATGCTGTGCCACAGCGGGTGATCGACTTTTTGCTGAACTTCGTTCCAGCCCATGTGCGGCACTTTGAGGTGCTCGCCGTTTTCGTGCAGATCTTTGCCGAACAACTTCACTTGGCCTGGGAACAGCCCGATGCAATCAACACCGCCGTTCTCTTCGCTGTGGTCAAGCAAGGCTTGCATGCCGACACAAATCCCGAGAAACGGGCGGTCTTGACTGACTTCGCGCACCAGCGAATCGAAACCCAAGCGGCGAATTTCTGCCATGCAGTCGCGAATTGCACCCACACCGGGAAACACCACGCGGTCAGCTTCACGAATCACATCAGCATCGCTGGTGATCAGCACTCGACCGGCGCCAACGTGCTCCAGCGCCTTGGCGACCGAGTGCAAATTACCCATGCCGTAATCAATGACTGCCACTGTCTGCATCAGAGCACGCCCTTGGTCGATGGCATTTGCCCGGCCATACGCTCATCAAGCGTGATCGCCATGCGCAGCGCACGGCCAAAGGCCTTGAACACTGTTTCGATCTGGTGGTGAGTGTTGGTGCCGCGCAGGTTGTCGATGTGCAGCGTCACGTTGGCGTGGTTCACAAAGCCCTGAAAGAACTCTTGAAACAGGTCAACATCGAAGCCGCCCACAGTGGCGCGAGTGTAAGGGATGTGCATTTGCAGGCCTGGACGGCCAGAAAAATCGATCACCACGCGTGACAGCGCTTCGTCCAGCGGGACATAGGCGTGCCCATAACGGGTCATACCTTTTTTGTCGCCGACGGCTTGGTTGAAGGCTTTACCGAGGGTGATGCCTACGTCCTCGACGGTATGGTGGTCGTCGATATGCAGGTCGCCTTTGCACTCGATGTCCAGGTCGATCAGCCCATGTCGGGCGATCTGGTCGAGCATATGCTCAAGAAAAGGCACACCGATATCAAATCGGGCCTTACCGGTACCATCCAAGTTGATCGAGGCTTTGATCTGGGTTTCCAGAGTATCGCGCTCGACTGACGCCTTACGTTCGGCCATCACCAGCTCCGCAAAATCATTGGGCGAAAAAGGTGGTCATTATAGGCACGGGTCTGACAAACAGAAACATTAAGGGTGATGTGGCTGACAGAGTGAGACTAAAGCACCATACAAACCCCGTAGCAGCTGGCGAAGACGGCGTCCGATTGCACAGCGATCGTAAGGTCAGAGCACGCAGATTCACAAAGAAAATGCGATACCTGAATTACGACGGCTGCGCCGTCGGACGCGACTACACAGGCGAGTTAGACGTTAGTTAAACAACACCGCCGTTTTCTGCACCGTGACCCACACACCCCACAACAGCGGAACGCCCACTGCCAGCCAGGCCGCAACGGTCAGCGGCAAGCTGGCAGGGTCTGCTTTCCACTCAAGCGAGGTGTTGGCGTCTGCGCCCTTGTCGTGGCCCAACGCTTGTTCGGCAGCCAGTTGTGCATCGGTCATGAAGTATTTATCGGCCACTGGTCGCACCAACAAATTGCACACAAAACCCAGCACCAGCAGGCCCGCAAGGATGTACAGCGTGATGTCGTACGCTGCCGCCCGCTCAACCCCAATGCTCAGTTGATATTCACGCAGATAGTTGACCAATACCGGGCCCAGCACCCCTGCCGCCGCCCATGCCGTCAACAACCGCCCGTGAATCGCCCCAACCATTTGCGTGCCAAACAAGTCCGCCAAATACGCCGGCACTGTGGCAAAACCACCGCCGTACATCGACAAGATGATGCAAAACGCCGCCACAAACAGCGACACGTTGCCCAAGTGGCCCAGATTAGGCACCAGTGCATACAGCGCAAAACCCAAGGCAAAGAACACAAAGTAGGTGTTTTTTCGCCCCAGATAGTCCGAGAACGACGCCCAAAAAAACCGTCCGCCGATGTTGAACAGGCTCAACAACCCCGTAAAACCAGCAGCAATGGCCGCTATCTGCGCCAACTGCGCAGCATCCAACTGACTAAACGTCAGCTCATTGCCCAGCAACTTGCCTGCAAACACTTCCTGCAACAGCGGCGAAGCCATGCCCAAAATGCCTATGCCCGCCGACACGTTCAGGCACAACACCAACCACACCAAAGCAAACTGCGGGGTTTTCCAGGCCACACTCACGTGAACATGACGCTGAGTGATCATCGCGTTGGCCGTTTTTTTGACCGGGGCCGTCCAGCCTTCTGGCTTCCAGCCGGTTGGCGGGACGCGGTATAGCAATGCCCCGCCAATCATGAACACGAAGTAAATAGCAGCCATCACCACAAAGCTCTGCCACACGCCCACGCTGTCTGGCGTTGCAAAGTGACTCATCAACGCAGCGGCCAAAGGTGCGCCCACCATCGCGCCGCCCCCAAAGCCCATGATTGCCATGCCGGTAGCCATGCCGCGCTTGTCCGGGAACCACTTGATCAGCGTCGACACGGGCGAGATGTACCCCAAGCCCAGCCCAATCCCACCAATAACTCCCGAGCCCAACCACATCAGCCAAATTTGATGGCTATAAATGCCCAGCGCCGAGATCAGTAAACCGCCACACCAGCACAGCGCCGATACAACGCCCGCCTTGCGAGGCCCGGCGTGTTCAAGCCAGCCACCCCACACGGCTGCCGAACAACCGAGGAAGATAAAGAACAAGGTGTAGATCCAGCCGAGCATCGAAATTGGCCAGTCGCATTGTGATGAAAACACTTGGGCGATGAAGTCCATGTTCGGCGAACAGGCCACTGGCGCACTTACACCCAAGGCTTTGGACAGTGGCAGCCAGAACACTGAAAAGCCGTAGGCCATGCCAATGCACAAGTGAATGGCCAGCGCCGCTGGCGGTACTAGCCAGCGATTGAAACCAGGTTTAGCGATGATGCGCTCCTTGGACAGGAACGCAGGCTGTGAGGCAAGGCCGCCCGCAGCGATGCTGATGCTCATTGATGTTTCCCCCATAAATGATGTGATTTTGCGGACACGCCCAACCCCAACTTTGGTGCTTTGCAGCACGTAGTCGTTTTATTGGATCGAGTTCAAGGCGCGACAATACGCCGCAGAAGGCCCCAAAAACAGCCGAAGATTACCACCGGGCAGTAGGGGAAATACCAAACTGATACTGTCTTTTACGACAAAACTGATTCGGCTTTGCCCACGAGCGGGCTGCGATTTTACTCTCAGAAAAGCCTCAACCCTTAAGCGGCGCGCGTTTGAGCGCGACCGGCCAATCCTTCGCAGGGCTTAATGACACGCATCCGACATAGGCAGTATCCAACGCCAGTCAGTGGGCGCGTGGGGCTATACTCTGCGGCTAAATTTAAAACTTACCTTCATACAGACCTACAAGGACTCGCCCATGAAAGCGTTCGGCAAAATCCTGGGTCTGGTGCTTCTCGGGTTGTTGCTGATCATCGTGGCGCTGGGCTTTGCCCTGAGCCATCTGTTCGATCCCAACGATTACAAAGACGAGATCCGCCAGATAGCCCGCGACAAAGCCCACATTGAGCTGACTCTCAATGGCGATATTGGCTGGAGCCTCTTCCCTTGGCTCGGACTGGAACTGCACGACGCCAGCGTCGCCACGTTGGCAGCCCCAACCAAACCTTTTGCTGACCTGCAAATGCTCGGGCTGTCTGTGCGCGTGCTGCCACTGCTGCGCAAAGAAATCCAAATGAGCGATGTACGCGTTGAAGGCCTTAACCTGCGCCTTACCCGCGACAAAGACGGCCACGGCAACTGGCAAGATATCGGCCAGCCAGCCCCCGTCGTCGCCACAGCCCAAACCGCCCCGGCTACCAGCCCTGAGCCTGCGCCAGTAGCCAAGCCTGAAACCGTCAGCCAACCGCTCAAGCTCGATATCGACAGCCTGACCGTGAACAACGCACGGGTTGAATACAACGACGAGCAAAGCGGCCAGCAGTTCAGCGCTGAAAGCATTCAAATGAGCACTGGCCCAATCCACGAAGCAACCAGCACGCCGGTGAAGCTGACTGCATTTTTGGGCACCAACAAGCCCGTTATGCGGGTCAAAACTGAAGTCGATGGCAAGCTGCGCTTTGATCGCGTGCTCAAGCGTTATCAGTTCGAAGACATGAGAGTCACGGGTGAAGCCTCGGGTGAGCCGCTGCAAGGCAAAACCATGACGTTCGCTGCACAAGGTCAGTTGTTGCTTGATTTGGCTGCCAACGTCGCCGAATGGAGCAGTTTGAAGGTTTCTGCCAATCAGTTACGCGCGCTGGGTGACCTCAAGGCTCACAGCCTGGATACCAACCCGCAAATCAGTGGCGGGCTGTCGATTGCTCAGCTCGATTTGGCCACATTCCTAGACAGCATCGGCCACACCCTGCCAGCAATGGCGCCGGGTAGCCTGAGCAAAGTTGAACTGGTGACTCGCTTGGCGGGCACGCCTAGCAGTGTGGTGTTCGACGAACTGAATCTAAAAGTCGATGACAGCACCTTCACGGGCCGTATCGCCGTGGAAGACTTCGCCAAACAAGCGCTGCGTGTTCAGCTCAAAGGCGACACGTTTAACGCTGATCGCTACATGCCGCCCACATCGGTTGAAGCTGCCAGCGCCACAGCGGCGCGTCAGGCCGAAGTTCAAGGCAACGAAGCGGGCGCACTGGCAGCATCGGGTGACACGCCACTGCCTGCGGCACCCACCAAAAGCGGCTGGAGCACAGCCAAAATCATCCCGGTCACTCGCCTCAAGGCGCTGGATCTGAACGCCGACATCAGCTTTGGCCAACTGACCCTCAGCAAACTGCCTATTCAGAACGCAGCGCTTAAAGCCAATAGCAAAGACGGCCTGCTGACGCTCGAAAGCCTGCGCGGCGATCTCTACAAAGGTAACTTTGCAGCCAACGGCAGCCTTGATGTACGCCCGATGCTGCCGTTGATGGCCCTGCAAACCCACATCAACAACGTGCCCGTCGAAAAAATCCTGCAAAGCCAGGGTCAAAAACCACCGATCAATGGCCTGCTGACACTTAACAGCAACGTCACGGCCAGCGGTAATAGCCAGAATGCGCTGATTGAAAGCCTCAACGGCACCGCCAATTTTGTGCTCAACGACGGCGTGCTACTCAACGCCAACCTTGAACAGCAACTGTGCCAGGGCATCGCTACGCTCAATCGCAAAACCTTGAGCGGCGCACCTCGCGGCAAAGACACGCCCTTCAAGGAGCTCAAAGGCAGTTTGATCGTGCGTAACGGCGTCGCCAGCAACCCGGACATGATCGTGCGCATTCCCGGCATGAGCGTCAAAGGCGATGGCGACATTGACCTGCGCGTACTGGGCATGGACTACCGCATCGGCATCACGATCGAAGGCGACAAGAGCGCGATGCCCGACCCGGCCTGTCAGGTTGGCAAAAACTTTGTCGGCGTTGAGCTGCCACTGCGTTGCCGCGGCCCGCTTGAGCTGGGCGCTAAAGCCTGCCGCCTGGACAAGGAAGGCTTGGGCAAAGTTGCCGCCAAAGTGGCCGGCAATAAACTCAGTGACAAACTTGAAGAGAAGCTCGGCGACAAGGTCAGCCCTGAACTCAAAAACGCCCTCAAGGGGCTGTTTAACCGATGAGAGATGAGCAGTTTGCAACCTCGGTGCTGGATTGGTATGACCGCCACGGCCGCCACGACTTGCCCTGGCAACAGGGCATTACCCCGTACCGGGTGTGGGTCTCGGAAATCATGCTGCAACAAACGCAGGTCAGCACTGTGCTGAACTACTTCGACCGGTTTATGGCTTCACTGCCAACAGTCCAGGCGTTGGCGAGCGCCCCTGAAGACGAAGTGCTGCACCTGTGGACAGGCCTGGGTTACTACACCCGCGCGCGCAATTTGCAAAAAACCGCAAAAATCGTCGTCGAGCAATACGGCGGCGAGTTTCCGCGTGACGTCGAAAAACTGGTGGAGCTGCCCGGCATCGGTTTATCCACAGCCGGGGCGATTGCCAGCCTGAGCATGGGCCTGCGCGCGCCAATCCTCGACGGTAACGTCAAGCGCGTGTTGGCACGCTATACCGCGCAAGAGGGTTACCCCGGCGAGCCCAAAGTTGCCAAACAGCTATGGGCCACCGCAGAACGCTTCACGCCCCATGACCGCGTCAATGCCTACACTCAGGCGATGATGGACATGGGCGCCACACTCTGCACGCGCAGCAAGCCCAGTTGTCTGCTGTGCCCGCTGGAGAACAGCTGTGAAGCGCACATGCTCGGCCTTGAGACCCGCTACCCGATCCCCAAACCACGAAAGAGCATCCCGCAAAAGCGCACGCTGATGCCAATGCTGGCCAATGCTGAGGGCGCGATTTTGCTGTACCGCCGCCCACCAACAGGCCTGTGGGGCGGCTTGTGGAGTTTGCCGGAGCTTGATGACCTCAAAGACATTGAGCATTTGGCGCTGCAACACTCGCTCAGCGTGGGCCAACAACACCCGCTGCCCGGCCTGACCCACACCTTTAGCCATTTCCAGTTGGCCATCGAACCGTGGCTGATCCACGTCAAGGAGTCTGGCCATCACGTGGCCGAGGCCGATTGGCTCTGGTATAACCTCGCCACCCCGCCGCGCCTGGGCCTTGCTGCCCCGGTCAAGAAGCTGCTCAAACGTGCAGCCGACCTATTGAACGCAGGAGAGTCCTCATGACCCGCACCATCATGTGCCGCAAGTACAAAGAAGAACTGCCCGCCCTTGAGCGCGCTCCATTCCCGGGCGCCAAAGGTCAGGACATTTTTGATCACGTCTCGGCCAAGGCCTGGGCAGACTGGCAAAAACACCAAACCCTGCTGATCAACGAAAAGCGTTTGAACATGATGAACGCCGAAGACCGTAAATATTTGCAGGGCGAAATGGATAAGTTCTTCAGCGGTGAAGAATATGCGCAAGCAGAAGGCTACGTTCCGCCAGCGGAATAAACCCCGGTTTTAAAGGCTTTGGCCCGTAAGCGACGGTAATAATTAAATATTTTTCAAAAAAGTGTTTGACGGGTCATCGAAAAAGGCTTCTAATGCGCCCCGTTGCCCAGATAGCTCAGTCGGTAGAGCAGGGGATTGAAAATCCCCGTGTCGGCGGTTCGATTCCGTCTCTGGGCACCACATTCAGTTTTGATGTGGTGTTCGCACCACCTCAAAGCAAACAAAAAACCCGCCTCGTGCGGGTTTTTTGTTGGGCGCGATTTATACCCGGCAGCGCCGCCTCTCTTGGCGATTGCAAAGAGATGGGGTTCAATCCTCTCCTCAGCCTGCAAAGGACACACGTTCATGTCATCGCCTAAAAAACAGCAAAAACACGCGCAGCGGGCCAAAACCAAAGCCAAGCAAAACCGCATGGGCAAACCCGGCAAAGCTGCGAGCACGAGCTTGATCGACAACCCGTTCGATGATGTGAAAATCGACCTCAGCACTTTCGACTTTCAAGACATCCTCGAAAACGGTTTTGAACCTTCCGATTTCGACGATCTGTTCCAGGCCATGAAGAGCGCCGAAGGCATCAGCCTGCAAGCGATGTGCAGCATATTCCTGCAATACCCTGTGCTGGAGCTGGTGATCTCGGAAGAAGACGAAGAAGACGCCACCGATTTCCTGATGGGCCTGCTGATCGCCTTCCGCATGACGGTACACGGCGACGATGAAGACAGCGCGTTGGCTTGGGTCGAATCGCCTGTATTCCAAAAGGCCTATGTCGAAGCCTCACAACAGTTGGCAGAACGCAGCGCTCGGAGCGCGCACTGACAGCGGCTCTGCTTGAACCTGTCAGCCGGGCATTCACCGAGCCCGCTGCTGACGGCTATCCACTGGGCGGCATTGAATGGCGCCACCCCAGCCCTGACGCCTTGCGCGCCGTGGTCATCATCAACGCCGCCACATCGGTGCGATGCGTTTACTATTCGCGATTTGCCCAATACCTGTTCCGGCATGGACTGGACGTGATGCTGTTCGACTATCGCGGCATTGGCGTCTCACGCAGTGGGTCGTTACGCGGGTTTGCGGCGTCATGGTCAGACTGGGGCGCGCTGGACACTCAAGCCATGCTCAAGCGCGCTCAGCGCGAATACCCCGGCCAGCCGATCGATATGGTCGGTCACAGCTTTGGCGGCTGTGCGGCAGGGCTCGCGGCGTCTGCACCCTTGATTCGACATTTGCTCACCGTGGGTGCGCAGTTCGCTTATTGGCGCGATTACGCGCCTGCTCAACGCTGGCAGATGCTCGCCAAATGGCACGGCGTCATGCCATTGCTGACGCGGGTGTGTGGCTACTTCCCCGGCAAACGCCTGGGTTGGCTGGAAGACACCCCGGCGGGCGTAGTCAAAGACTGGAGCGCATTGCGCACGCGCTACGAGAAGCTGCCCAGCGCCCGCAACCTGGCCAGCCTGCCCTTTTGCCATGTAACGGCCAAAACCCTCGCCATCAGCCTGAGCGACGATCCTTTCGGCACAGTTGCCGCTATCGAACGCTTGCTGAGTTACTTCAGCGCCAGCCCACGCACGCATCTGCGTATCGCCCCCGAAGACATCAACGAGACCGAGATAGGCCATTTCGCGTTTTTTCATAGCCGGTTTCAGGACAGTTTGTGGCCGATTGCTTTGGCATGGCTGCAAAAAGGGCAGTTGCCCGAAGACGCGCCAGGCGCAATACGGCCTGTGACCTGATACCGGCTGCGTCTTGCTGAGACCCCCTTCAAAAAGGATTGAGCACGCTCAAAGGATCGCCGCCTTGGGCAGCATCAACGTTGGTGCCCGCCTCAATCTACGCCTGCGCATCCCTCGGGCTTGTGAATACGCACGCTGGAAGGCGGATTGTTGGCCAATTTATTGGCCGGACGACGCGGGCGAACCAGCAATTCGCCGCCGCAGTTCGGGCACAAACCACCCAATTTCAACTGCGCGCACGCAGCACAAAAAGTGCACTCAAACGAGCAAATTAACGCTTGTGCCGAATCGGGCGGCAGGTCGAGGTCACAGCATTCACAATTGGGGCGTAATTCAAGCATGGCGGCACCTTGGACACTGAGGGTTCTAAAGCATAACCTGCGTACGTTGCCTGTCTTTTGTAGCAGTTGCGCCGCAAATGTATTGCACTATTTGCAGGCTTTGGCCTCAGATAACCATGAGCTTCTTTTCCGAATGCACACAGAGAGCCCTGTTCCAAGGCATGACTCAAAACCATGATTCAACCCCGCCAGCCTCTGTTTTGAGCGAGCTGCGCGCGGGCACCCACACGCGCCATGTTGCCCTCGAAAAACGCTTGCCGTTTTTCTCGCCTACGCTTGACCGCGCGCTCTATAAGCGTTTGCTCACGGCCTATTACGGTTTTTATCAGGCGCTGGAGCACGCATTGATTAACAGCCCAGCCATACCGCCAGATTTTGACCTGCAATCGCGCCTCAAAACGCCTGCACTGCTTGAGGATTTACACGCACTCGGCATAAACGCAGAGCCTTCGCCGCGCGGCCAAAACTTGCCCGTCCTAAACAGCCAAGCCTGCGTACTGGGCGTGTTGTACGTACTGGAAGGCGCGACGCTGGGCGGCCAAATCTTGCGCAAGCACGTCGCCCAACACCTGAACATCGAGGCCCATAACGGCGGGGCATTTCTGTATGTGTATGGCGAAGCCACAGGGCGACGCTGGAAGGACTTTCTCGACTTTCTAGGCCGCCAGCCACTCGACACGCACGCACGCGCCCAAACCGTACACGCGGCCTGTCTTACTTTTAGCTGCTTTGAGCGTTGGTTCGAGAGCCAGGAGGTTTTGCTATGAATCTATCGGATAACAAAGATTTCGAAACCTTGCTGATCAATTGCGCGGACGAACCGATTCGCTTTCCTGGCGCGATCCAGCCTCATGGCGTGCTGCTAACCCTGTCACTGCCCGACCTGCATATCCAGCAGGTCAGCGCCAACGTATTGCCCATGCTCGGCCAACCCGCTGAGTCATTGCTCAACCAGCCACTGCAAAAGCTGGTTGGGGAGCAAAACGCAGCGGCGATTCAACAAGCCTCGGCCTTTGATGGGCTGGACACGCCACCTTTGGAACTGACGCTTAATGGCCAGCTTTTCGAGGGCCTGCTGCATCGGGCGCACGATGTCGTTGTGCTTGAGTTAGAACGCAAGCCTGACGCCATTAAAGCCCTGAGCACGATGAACAAGGTGCGCCGCCTGAGCCGCATGCTGCAACGCTTGCAAGCCGCTCAAAGCCTGCCCGCCCTGTATGAGATGTGCGTCACCGAAATTCAGGCCATGACCGGTTACGACCGCGTGCTGATTTATCGCTTTGAAGAGGAAGGCCACGGCCAGGTGATTGCCGAAGCCTCAGCCCCTTCGATGGAGTTGTTCAACGGCCTGTTTTTCCCGGCATCCGACATCCCGGAGCAAGCCCGCGAACTGTATCGCACCCACTGGCTGCGGATTATTCCCGACGCCAGTTATGAGCCCGTCGCACTCGTCCCCACGCTGCGCCCTGACACGGGCCAAGCGCTGGACTTGAGCGGTGCCGTGCTACGCAGCGTGTCGCCGATTCATTGCCAATACATGAGAAACATGGGCGTGCTGTCGTCCATGAGCATCTCGCTGATGGACGGCGAACGCTTATGGGGGCTCATCAGTTGCGGGCACCGGCAGCCACTGCACGTGCCTCATGAATTGCGCATGGCCTGCCAAACCCTTGGCCAAGTGCTGTCGCTGCAAATCAGCGCGCTGCAAACCTTGGAGATCAGCCGCCAGCGTGAAGCCAAAATGGACGCCTTGGTGCGCCTTAACGCGGCCATGGTTCACAGCCCAAACAACGTGTTTGACGGCTTAACCGAGGAACCCGAGCTGCTAATGGCGCTGACACAAGCTGACGGCGTAGCGATCCTGGAAGACAACGTGCTGCATCGCTACGGCAACTGCCCACAACCCGAAGACATTCGCGCCTTACATCAATGGTTCAAGGCGGGCGGACAATCAGTTTTTTCCAGCCACCATCTGTCGGGGCTTTATCCCGAGGCGGCTCAGTACAAAGCCATTGCCAGCGGCGTGCTGATCATGAGCTTGCCCAAACCCATCGACAACGCCGTGTTCTGGTTTCGCCCGCAGGTAAAAGCCAACATTCAGTGGAGTGGCGACCCGAAAAAACCACTCAATCTGGAGCAGACCGACAAGGGGCTGCGTTTGCGTCCGCGCACCTCGTTCGAGATCTGGAAAGTTGAAATGGAGGGCATCTCCACCAAATGGAGCCACGGCGACTTGTTTGCCGCCGACGACTTGCGCCGCTCCGCGCTGGAAAACGACCTGGCCCGCCAAGTACAACGCGAACAACAAGCCGTGCGTGCCCGTGATGAGCTGGTGGCGGTAGTGTCCCATGACCTGCGCAACCCAATGACCATCATCTCGATGCTCTGCGGCATGATGCAAAAAGCCTTCAGCAGCGACGGGACGCACAGCTCGCGGCGCATCAGCTCGGCCATCGACACCATGCAGCAAGCCAGCAGCCGCATGAACGTATTGCTCGAAGACTTACTCGACACCTCAAAAATCGAAGCCGGGCGTTACACCATTACCCAGCAGTCGCTCGATGTGAGCCAGATTTTCGAGGAGGCGTATTCATTGCTGGCCCCGCTGGCGACAGACAAATCCGTTGAGCTGACCTTCCATGCCGAGCCCGACTTAAGAATCAGCGCAGACCCCGAACGGCTTTTTCAGGTGCTTTCCAATCTGATCGGCAACGCCATCAAGTTCACCCCGGCGCAGGGCAAAATTGGCGTGGCGGCCATGTCTGACGGCCAGCAGATTGTGTTTAGCGTGCGCGACTCCGGCAGAGGCATCCCTCCCGAACAACTGCCCCACATCTTCGAGCGCTACTGGACGGCCAAAGAAGATAACGCCTCTGGCACCGGGCTGGGGCTGTATATCTCCCAAGGCATCATCAAAGCCCACGGCGGGCAGTTATTGGCAGAAAGCAAACTGGGCGAAGGCAGTGAGTTTCGTTTTACCGTGCCCAAGGCAGGCTGATTAGCGGCGCCTGTATCCGCCACAAAAAAGGCCACCGCCCGTGAGGAAAGTGGCCTTGATTGTGTACTTAACCGCGAGAACCATCCTGGCCTCAGTTAAGTACCGGTGCCCCCAACTTCTGAACGCGGCGACGGCGCGCAACCAACAATCCTGCCGCGACCACCAGAATGCTCAGCAAACCGGTAGCCATGATTTCAACTCGATGCGACTCCTGAAACAGCATGATCGTCAAAATCGCCACGATGAACACGATCACGGCCCAGGTCAGCCCCGGGAACAGCCACATTTTGAATTCAACCGTCTCACCGCGCTCTGTACGCTTTTGACGCATCCGCAGTTGCGATATGGCGATCACCAGATACACCAACAGCGCAATAGCGCCAGAACTGGCCAGCAAGAACTGAAAGACCGCCGCCGGCGCCACATAGTTCGCGAACACGGCCAGAAAGGCCGCGCCAGTGGACATCATCACCGCCCAGTAAGGTGTGCCGCTGGCGTTGGTTTTTTTGGCCGCAGCCGGCGCATCGCCACGCTTGCTCAAGGAGTACAGCATGCGCGACGAGGTATAGAGCGCCGAGTTCAGGCAACTGGTCACAGCGATCAAAACCACGATGTCCACGATCAGCTTGGCATTAGGAATACCCATGCGATCAAGCACGGTCTGGTAGGAGCCAAACTGCGCCAGACCCGGATCGTTCCACGGCACCAGCGCCACGACGATAAAAATCGACACCAGATAGAACAAACCAATACGCCAGATCACCGAGTTGGTGGCCTTGGTGATTTGCTTGCTTGGGTCTTTGGATTCAGCTGCCGCGATGGTCACGATTTCTGTGCCCATGAACGAGAACATGGTGGTCAACATCGCCGCCAATACAGCGCCCATGCCGTTTGGCATAAAGCCCACGGTGTCGACCAGATGCGAGACGCCGCTGACCTGGCTGTTAGGCAGTAAGCCGAAAATCGCCAACACGCCCAAAATGATAAAGCCAATGATCGCCAGCACTTTGACCAGCGCAAACCAGAACTCGAATTCGCCGTAGTTTTTCACGCTGAACAGGTTGGTGACAGTCAGCAACAGCGTAATGACAAGGGTAAAGACCCAGATCGCCGTGCCGGGAAACCACGCATGCAAAATAGTGGCGGCAGCAATCGCTTCCAACGGGATGACCAACACCCAAAACCACCAGTACAACCAGCCGATAGTGAAACCGGCCCAATGCCCAATGGCACGGTCGGCGTAGGTCGAGAACGAACCGGTGTCGGGCGAAGCGACGGCCATTTCGGCCAGCATGCGCATCACCAACACCACCAAAGTACCCGCGGCAGCGTAAGCCAGCAGTACAGCTGGCCCGGCCTCAGCGATTGCATGGCCGGAACCGACAAACAGGCCGGCACCAATTACCCCGGCAATCGACAGCATAGTCACGTGCCGTGGCTTGAGCCCTTGTTCCAGGCCGTCAGAAGAATGCGTATTGCTCATTGGGACTACCTTTGCATTGAAGCCATTCCGAGCACCTCGTTGACTTTCGTAAAAAGTAACAAACGAGGCGTTTAAAATTGTTTACGCAATAAGTGCGCCAAGATGTATCAAAGTCCCGCTCTGCACAGGCCAAACAACGGAACTCAACATTAGGCGCAGGCTTTAGCGCAAGGGTTTTGCCCCCTTTGTTACCGTAACACTCAGTAACAAGGACTCAAGCGCACCAAAAAATACCCATTTAGGCCAAGTGCGTTTAAAACAAGTGCGCATCTTTGACCTTTAGTAGGTTCGCGCTTCCAACACAGGGCCAAAGCTGGCAACATCGCGACCTTTTTTACGCGACACCACCTGTTGGCCAAAGGGCGATACACAGGTTGAGTTGTTGTCGGCGCGACAGTCAGCTGTCGTGATGCGACAAACAACCTCCTCCCTCGCTTTTTGTGCCCCTGGAGCGGTTGGTTGCCATTGCGGCCCTATGCTAGCTTGGCGTGCGCCAGAAAGGCCGCCCAACAGCCGGGTCGCACCCGAACACAATGAGGACCGCACATGGCTTTGGCCACGCCCGCGCTTGAAATCCGCAACTTGCACAAACGCTACGGCGAGCTTGAGGTACTCAAAGGTATCTCGCTGACCGCACGCGACGGCGACGTGATCTCGATCCTGGGTTCTTCCGGTTCCGGCAAGTCGACTCTGCTGCGCTGCATTAACCTGCTGGAAAACCCCCACGAGGGCCAAATTCTGGTCGCTGGGGAAGAGCTCAAGCTCAAAAAGGCCAAAAATGGCGAACTGGTTGCCGCCGACGGCAAGCAGATCAATCGCATGCGCAGTGAATTAGGTTTTGTGTTTCAAAACTTTAATCTGTGGCCGCACATGACCATCCTCGACAATGTCATCGAGGCGCCGCGCCGGGTATTGGGCCAGACCAAAGCTGAGGCCATCGAAATCGCCGAGGCGCTATTGGCCAAGGTGGGCATCGCTGATAAACGCCATGCTTACCCGTCTGAATTGTCCGGCGGTCAGCAACAACGTGCGGCCATTGCCCGCACGCTGGCCATGCAGCCCAAAGTCATTCTTTTCGATGAACCTACATCAGCACTTGACCCGGAAATGGTTCAAGAAGTACTTAGTGTGATCCGTGCACTCGCCGAAGAAGGCCGCACCATGTTGTTGGTCACACACGAAATGGGTTTTGCCCGCCAGGTGTCGACCGAAGTGGTGTTTCTGCATCAAGGCCTGATCGAAGAGCAAGGGTCGCCAGAACAGGTGTTTGATAACCCGGTTTCGGCACGCTGCAAACAATTCATGTCCAGCAATCGCTAACGGAGCAACCCGAATGCAGAACTATAAAAAGCTTCTTCTGGCCGCTGCCGCCACATTGGTGTTCAGTGCCAATGCCTTGGCTGTTGATAAGTACAAAGTGGGGATTGAAGGCGCTTACCCACCGTTCAACAACAAGAACGCCAGTGGTGAAGTGGTCGGCTTTGACCCCGATATCGCGATGGCCCTGTGCGCCAAGATGAAAGCGGAGTGCGAGATCGTCACCTCTGATTGGGACGGCATCATCCCGGCGCTTAACGCCAAAAAGTACGATTTCATCGTGTCGTCGCTGTCGATCACCGACGAGCGCAAGCAAGCGGTCGACTTCACCGACCCGTACTACTCCAACAAGCAACAGTTCATTGCGCCGAAAAAAGTCGATTTCAAAACCGACGTCGAGTCGCTCAAAGGCAAAAGCTTGGGCACCCAGCGTTCGACCCAAGCCGCAACTTGGCTGGAAGACAACGTGGGTGGCGGCATCTCTTTGTATGACACCCAGGAAAACGCCTATCTCGACCTGACTTCGGGCCGTGTAGATGCGTTGCTGGCGGACAAATACGCCAACTACGACTGGCTCAAGAGCCCGGCTGGCCAGGCTTACGAGTTCAAAGGTGAACCGGTCAACGAAGACGACAAAGTCGGCATTGCCCTGCGCAAAGGTGACAACGAACTGCGCACCAAGCTGAACTTGGCCCTCAAAGAAATCGTTGAAGACGGCACGTACAAGAAGATCAACGACAAGTACTTCCCGTTCAGCATCTACTGACCTGCCTGACCGGTGCGCCTGTGGGCGCACCGGTCCCTAGCAAAGCCTGCCTAACCCATGACTATCGATTTATACGGATTCGGCCCGGCGCTTGCCGCTGGCGCGCTGATGACCGTCAAACTGGCACTCACTGCGCTGTGTCTGGGCCTGGTGCTCGGCTTGCTCGGTGCACTGGCCAAAACTTCACCCTTTAAACCACTACGATGGCTGGGCGGGGCGTATTCGACTCTAGTACGTGGTGTGCCCGAATTGCTGTGGGTACTGCTGATTTACTTTGGCAGCGTGAATGCTGTGCGCGCCCTTGGTGAATTCATCGGCATGCCCGACCTCACCCTCAGCGCCTTCGCCGCTGGCGTAATTGCTCTGGGGCTGTGTTTTGGCGCCTACGCCACTGAAGTTTTTCGTGGCGCGATTTTGGCCATCCCTAAAGGCCACCGCGAAGCGGGCATGGCCCTTGGCATGTCCAAGCGCCGTATTTTTAGCAAGCTGGTGTTGCCGCAAATGTGGCGTATCGCCCTACCCGGCTTGGGCAACTTGTTCATGATCCTGATGAAAGACACCGCGCTGGTATCCGTCATTGGGCTGGAAGAAATCATGCGTCAGGCACAAAACGCCGTGACCTTCGCCAAACACCCGTTCACCTTCTACATGGTGGCCGCCGTGATGTATCTGGGCCTGACCGTTCTGGCTATGGGCACCATGCACGTACTTGAAAAACGCGCCGCGCGCGGCTTCGTGAGGAGAACGTAATGGTGTGGGAACTCTTCCTCAAGTGGCTGCCCAAGCTGATTCAGGGCGCGACCCTGACACTGGAGCTGACCGCGCTCTCCGTGATTGCCGGTTTGATCGTTGCCATTCCGCTGGGTATCGCTCGCTCATCCAAGTTGTGGTACGTGCGCTCGCTGCCTTACGCGTACATTTTTTTCTTCCGCGGCACGCCCTTGTTGATTCAACTGTTTTTGGTCTATTACGGCCTGGGCCAGTTTGAAGCCGTACGAGAAAGCGTGTTGTGGCCGTACTTGCGCAGCCCGTTCTGGTGCGCTGTGATCACCATGACCCTGCACACGGCCGCCTATATCGCTGAGATCCTGCGTGGCGCAATTCAAGCCATTCCACCGGGTGAAATCGAAGCAGCACGAGCCCTGGGCATGTCGCGCTTTAAAACCCTGATCCACATCATCTTGCCTCGTGCCACCCGCATCGGCTTGCCAGCCTACAGCAACGAAGTGATTCTGATGCTCAAGGCCAGTTCGCTGGCGAGCACCGTGACCCTGCTGGAACTGACCGGCATGACGCGCACGATCATTGCCCGTACTTACCAGACGGTGGATATGTTCCTGATTGCCGGGTTGTTGTATCTGGTCATGTCGTTTGTGCTGATTCAAGGCTTCAAACTGCTGGAGCGCTGGTTGCGCGTCGATGCCTGCCAAGGGCGTTAATGACTTAAGCGGCGAGTTACTGCTCGCCCGCTTTGAGGCGCTAGACGCCTTTATAAGTGACCACCAGCATCTGTGGCGCCCACGGCCATTCACTCAGTTGAATATGCCGTGGGAAGCCCAACATCCCGAGTTGGCTCAATGGTTGCGCACCCGGTCGTTGCAAGACGCCGAAACCAGCCACAACCATCCGCACTTTCTGGCCGCTCCTGCGCCATTCCCCGAACTGGCCGCAAGCTCCCTTGCCCTGAGCACCGTTGAGCGTTTGCCCACCCAAGCGCTGGCGCCTGCCGCAGCGCGCTTGCACGTTGATGTACCGGGGCGCAAATGGCTGCAAATCGAAGCGTTCGCTCAAACACTGACGTTCAAACACACGCCCACGCACTGGTTGGACTGGTGCGCAGGTAAGGGCCATTTAGGCCGCAGGCTGCTTAACGCCGAGCAGCAATTAACGTGCGTGGAATATGACCCTGCGCTGATCGAGGCGGGTCAACAGTTGAGTCAGCGCCATCAACTCGCCGCCCGGCATGTTCAACAGAACGTGCTTGCCGAAGACGCGGCACTGCAAGTCACCCCCGAAATGACCCCGGTTGCCTTGCACGCTTGCGGCGATCTGCATGTGCGCCTGCTGCAACTGGCCAGTGCGGCGGGTTGTGCACAACTTGCCATTTCGCCGTGCTGCTACAACCGCATCAGCGCTGCGAATTACCAGCCGTTATCCACAGCCGCCCAAGCATCGAACCTGCACCTGTCACGAGAAGACTTGAGTTTGCCGATGAGCGAAACCGTGACTGCTGGCAGCCGCGTGCGCCGTCAACGCGATGAATCAATGGCCAGACGCTTGGGGTTTGATGTATGGCAGCGCCAAGCACGCCAATGTGACGAATACTTATCCACACCCTCGCTGCCCAGCGCATGGCTCAACACGCCGTTTGCCGAGTACTGCGAACACTTGGCAGCGCTGAAAAACTTATCCACAACCGGCAACGAACACTGGCCTGCATTTGAAAAGGCGGGCTGGGAGCGACTGGCACAGGTGCGCAATCTGGAGCTGGTGCGGGGGCTGTTTCGCCGCCCTCTGGAGCTGTGGTTGGTGCTTGATCAAGCGTTGTATCTCGAAGAAAACGGCTACAACGTGCGTGTCGGTGAGTTTTGCGACAACCACCTAACGCCGCGCAACTTGATGCTGTTAGCGCAGCGCTGTGGATAACTTGACGCGTCTATTGGATTGGGGGCGAGCCAGTCGCCCCGTGCAAAGCCTACGACCCGCGATACGTCGAAAAGCCATACGGGCTGAGTAACAGCGGAATGTGGTAATGCTGATCAGCATTTTTCACCTCAAAAATCACCGGTATTTCAGGAAAGAACGTGTCTTGCCCGGCTTTTTTGAAGTATTCACCGGTTTTGAACACCACCCGATATTCACCCGCTTCAAATGCCTGCTTGGCCGGGAACAACTCGCCGATACGGCCTTGCTCGTTGGTCACGCCTTGCGCCAGCGGCTGCCAGTTCTGGCCTACGTGCTTTTCTAAGGTCACGTTGACCCCAGGCGACGGCAGACCATTTTCAAGATTGAGCACATGCACGCTCAATGGGTTACCAGCGGCCAGCGCCAAGCTGGAGACTGCGCTCAGGCCCAAGGCCGCCAACGTCATTCGCAATTGCTTCATGGGGAGTTCCTCAAAGGTTAAAAAACACTCAATTCAACGTTCAATCGTTAAGCCAACACGTTGCGCGGCCTGCACAGCACAGGCTTCGTCCTGTTCAGCGCCCCCTGCCCCCGCAACGCCCAGCGCACCCACGAGCTCACCTTCAGCAAACAACGGCACACCGCCGCCCAGCAGCAACAGCTCGGCAATAGAGTTGAGGTTGGCTGCTTGCGGGTTAGTGCGGGCGCGTTCAGCAAACAGACGGGTTGGGGTTTTAGTCGAAAGCGCGGTGTAAGCCTTACGCTGACTCGCCAGCAAGTTGTGCGAGCCCACGGCCTCCGGGCGCATGGCGAGCAACACATTGCCACCCCGATCAAGCACACTCAGCGCTCCCGTGCAGGACTTAAGCGTGGCATCGCCCAATTGGCGAGCGGTGGCCAAGTCCAAGTCCGCATGACGTGGCAAATTCACCGCCGCTTGAGCAGTACCAACAGCACCGACAGCGGCACACAACAGCAGGGTTCTCAGCATCATGGGCAAGCTCCTGTACGAATGAAGCCACCTTAACCAGCGACCTTCGTCAAAACCTCGTCAGTTGCATTACAAGTTTGTAATAGGCAACGTCACCGAAGGCGCCTAGCCTGTGCAGACGATTGATCGAGGTATGCGATGCGTTTATTAGTGGTTGAAGACGAAGCAAAAACTGCGGAATTTGTGGCCAAAGGCCTGAGAGAGTCAGGCTTTGCGGTGGATGTAGCGCTTAACGGGCTGGACGGCCGTTACTTTGTTGAGCAGCAAGAATACGACCTGATCATCCTCGATGTGATGCTGCCGGGGCTCAATGGCTGGCAATTGCTGCAACTGATTCGCCAACGCGGGGCTACGCCCGTTTTGTTTTTGACCGCCAAAGACGCCATCGAAGACCGTGTTCGCGGGCTTGAACTGGGCGCCGACGACTACCTGCTTAAACCTTTTGCCTTCGCCGAATTACTGGCCCGCGTGCGCACGTTGTTACGGCGCGGCCCCATGCGTGAGGCCGAGTCATACAGCATTGCCGATCTGGAAATCGACGTACTGCGCCGTCGTGTCAGCCGAGGCGGCCAACGCATCAGCCTGACCAACAAAGAGTTCACCTTGCTCCAATTGCTGGCCAGCCGTCAGGGTGAAGTTTTATCGCGCACATTAATCGCCTCACAAGTGTGGAACCTGAACTTCGACAGTGACACCAACATGGTGGAAGTCGCCGTTCGACGTTTGCGCTCCAAGGTTGATGACCCATACATGCCTAAGTTGATCCACACCGTGCGTGGCGTGGGCTACCAGCTCGAAGCACCTGATGAATAAATCCATCGCCTGGCGACTGGCGCTGGCAATCGCCCTGACGTGTGCGTTGGTGTTAAGCCTGATCGGCGTGTTTTTATATCGCTCGCTAAGCGCTGAGCTGGCCTTTCGTGACGACCAAGCGTTACTGGGCCGCCTTGAGCAAGTCCGCGCCCTGCTCCACGACAGCGACAGCCTCGAAGCACTGCAAGAGCGCCCTCGGCTGTATCAAAACATGCTGGGGAATCTAGACAGCGTGTTGCTGGTCAAGCGCGAAGACGCCAGCCAAGTCATTGCAATCAACCCGCATCAACAAAGCTTGCCAACGCTGCAACCCATCGCTCAAAACCAAACGCCTCAGCGTGCAGATATTAAAACCGTGGACGCCACGGTGTTGCTGGCCGGCATGGCCGAAGGCCCAGCAGGTGAAACGTTGAACGTTGTGGTGGGCAAACGCCTTAACGAGCGTGAGCAGATGCTCGCCAGTTATCGGATGAAGTTGTACGCAGCAGTAGGGCTCGGCGCGTTGCTCGCCTTTGGTCTGGGGTTGCTGCTATTGCGCCGCGGCCTCAAGCCCTTGCGCGAACTGGCGCAGGCTATGGGCGGCATCCAACCACGCAGCCTTAACCAGCGCACCCCGGTAGACAACGTGCCAAGCGAGCTTAAAGAACCGGTACAAGCCTTCAACGCTATGTTGGCGCGTCTTGAAGACAGCTTTGCCCGGCTGTCGCAGTTCTCGGCAGATTTGGCCCATGAAATTCGCACCCCTCTGCATAACTTGCTCGGCAGCAACAGCCTGGCGCTAAACCAACCCCGTAGCCCCGCCGACTATCAGGAGCTGCTGGCCTCTAACATCGAAGAATATGAGCGGCTAAACCGCATGGCCGAAAACCTGATGTTTCTGGCCCGGGCGGAACACGGCCAACGCCCCTTGCACCTGCAACCACTGGATTTGTCGCAGATGGGCGACGAACTGTGCGATTACTTCGAAGCCCTGGCCGAAGACAGGCAACTGCGTTTGGACAACTCACTCACAGGAACGCTAACCGCCGATCAGCAGCTGCTGCAAAGGGCATTGGGCAACCTGCTTGCCAATGCCGTGCGGCATGCCGAGCCCGGATCAACCGTCTGCCTGCGCCGCCATGACGACGACGAGCATTGCTGGGTGGGCGTGCACAACCTCGGCCAACCGATTGCCGAGCAACATCTGGGCAAACTGTTTGATCGCTTCTACCGGGTCGACCCCTCTCGCGCCCAACCCGGCGACTCAGGCGGGCTAGGTTTGGCGATTGTGCACTCCATCATGCAATTGCACGGCGGCCAGATACGGGTCACCAGCGATAGCAACGGCACACTGTTTGAACTGGGATTTACCCGTTAAACCGTATTTTTCGGAGCGATCCTGCCACTGGTTTTAGGGCTACGAACCGCCCAAAAACCTCTGCGCAGCGCATGCCCACACAAGGCCCTCAACAACAGCCGGCTGGCCACAACTTAAGCATCCTGTCCAAATCATGAAAATAGTCTGTTATCAGGGGTTTACAAGCTCGAACATCCCGGTATACTCGTCGCCCATAACGCCGGTATAGCTCAGTTGGTAGAGCAACTGACTTGTAATCAGTAGGTCCCGAGTTCGACTCTTGGTGCCGGCACCAGACAAGGTTCCACAGACAGCTAGTAAAGTCTCTGAAACCACCAAAAAACCCGCCTTCTGGCGGGTTTTTTCGTTTTGGCGTTCCGTCGGGTTCCGCCAAAATCTCATGGATACCAGCCGTTTTAAAGATAAAGATAGGGGTAAGGTCATTCGATAAAGGGAGGAGTACCCTTATGTCGCGCACCACTGCCCCGCTCTCCGATTCGGCTTGCCGTTCAGCCAAGCCCACCGACCGCGCCTATAAGCTTTTCGACGGCGACGGCCTCTACCTTTTAGTCCAACCCAATAGCCGCAAAGGCTGGCGCCTGCGATATGTCTCATGAACTGGTGGAGCCGGTATCTGTAGGCCAACCAGCAGGAGCATGTCACTCCACACGAATTTGCAAACCAGACCGGAACGAACGTACGCCGATGGAAGCAAAGCCTGTCACGGGTGCACAGAGGATGAATTGAGATGGACATCTCAACCACGCAAAGCCTCAAGCTCGCCATCGTGTCGGCTACCGGGCTATCAAGAGACGCGTTGCATATCTATGTGGGCATGGCCTCCTATTTAACGTTGATCGCCGTCATACGAGGGTTCAGGCCATACATTGGCTGGCTGGGTGTTTTCATCATTGCATGTGCTGGCGAGTGGGTGGACAGACGGGACGATCTTGAAAGTCTCGGGTACTGGCGCTGGCAAGCAAGTGCTCACGATATTCTCAACACACTGTTTTGGCCGACGGCACTCACACTTCTTTGGCTTTTAAAGTACCGCAAGTAAGCAAGCGTAGATCCGCAACACTCCCCCCTCTCTAGCTCGGCCTTCTACAGGCAAGCGTGCGATTTCGTCGCCCAACCAGCGCATAAAAATTGGTTATCACTGGCTTTCCAACTGACTGTTCACCGCTGGCCGTGTGCATTGACAGATCTCATATTGTGTTTGTAGTCTGTATACAGAACACGAAAATAAGGAAGCATCATGCAGAAGCTCAATGCCCCGGCGCATCTGATTGAACAAGTTTATGACGCCATTCTCGATGCCATCTGCGAGGGGACGTTGCAGCCTAATGAACGCGTGACTCAGGAAGGTCTGGCCGCGCAGTTGGGTGTTTCACGCCAACCCATTCTGCAGGCTTTTCAGATCCTCAAGCGCGAAGGCTTCATTGAGGATCACGGCCGTAAAGGTGTGATCGTCACGCCACTCGACCCACAGAAGTTGGTGCAGCTTTATCAAGTGCGCGCAGCTCTGGATGCACTTGCTGCTCGTAACGCAGCAAGGCTGGCACAGCAAAACAACACCAAAAAACTCCAGGCAGCTGCCGACAAACTGATCAGCCAAGGTCGCGCTGGCGCTGCAGCCAATGACACCCGCGCGCTGGTTCGGCTGGACATGGCGTTTCATCAGTTCATTTACGAGATGTCCGGCAACCCGGTGATCGCCCAGACCACTGCGCTGCATTGGCACCACATTCGCCGCACGATGAGTTCGATTTTGCAAAACGACGTGCGCACGTTTGAAGGCGTTTGGGATGAGCATCAAGCCATCCTGAACGCCATTTTCAATGGCAATGAAGAACTGGCGCAGCAGTTGGCCCAACAGCACGCTGAAAGTGCCGTCGAACACTTGGCGCGGATTCTGGAGGGTTCGGAGCACGCGGCAAAACTGAAGCAGGCCTGACCTGCGGTTTAACCCTGGAGGTACTCATGAAGCTGACACAAGAACAAATAAAAGCTTATGACGAAGAAGGCTACATTCTGTTGCCAAGCCTGTTTACACAGCAGGAGGCCGCGTTGATGAAGTCCCGTCTTCCCGCGCTGTATCAGATGAACCGTGACGAGGTGATCAAGGAAAAAAGCGGCGTAGTACGCACGGTGTTCGCCGCTCATACCTTCGATGACGTTTTCGCTCGGGTGGCCTGCCATCCCCGCTTGATCAACCCGGCGCGGCAATTGTTGAACAGCGAGGTGTACATGCACCAGTTCAAGATCAATGCCAAAGCGGCGTTCAATGGTGATATCTGGCAGTGGCACCAAGATTTCGGCACTTGGCATCAAGACGATGGCATGCCCCAAGCTCGGGCAATGAACGTGGCGGTGTTTCTGGATGACGTCAACGAGTTCAACGGCCCGCTGATGCTTATTCCTCGCTCGCACAAAGAGGGCCGACTGGACGCCAGTCACGACCTGACTACCACCAGCTATCCGCTATGGACGCTGGACAATGCCAAAGTCTCGGAGCTGGTTGAACAGGGAGGCATCGTCGCGCCCAAGGGCGTCGCCGGTACAGTGCTGATTTTTCAAAGCACGCTGGTGCATGCCTCCTCGCCCAATCTGTCCCCGTGGGACCGCAACACGCTGTATGTCACCACCAACTCGGTGGAGAACGCCATCCGCAAGTTTCAGCGCCCGGACTACATCGCTCATCGCGATTTCACTCCCATCCAGACGTTGGATGACAGCTGCCTGGACGCATTTCAACACGCCGTAGCCTGAACCCTGCTCCTCGCCGAACCCTGTTCGGCGGGGAGCCATCGCCATCATAAAAAGGACAACAACGATGAACGATTCAATGCGCGATAAAGTTGTGATCGTTACCGGGGCTGGCGCCATTGCTGAGGGCTGGAGCAATGGCAGGGCGGCGGCGGTGCTGTATGCGCGAGAGGGTGCCAAGTTGCTGGTAATGGACCGCGATCGACCATCAGCCGAGGCCACGTGCGCCATCATTCGCGAAGAAGGCGGCACCTGCGAAATGTTTACCGGCGATGTTTCTAACGGCGACGATGTGCGACGCATGGTTGAGGCCGCGCAGGACCATTTCGGTCGTTTGGACGTGCTGCACAACAATGTCGGTATTGCCGAAACCGGGGGCCCGGTAGAGGCCAGTGAAGAGAGCTGGAACCGCTTGCTGGCCGTCAACCAGACCAGCCTGTTTCTGACCTGCAAACACGCCCTGCCGGTGATGCAAGCCCAAAAGCGCGGAGCCATCGTCAACATCGCCTCGGTTGCTGCGGGCCATTGGCTGGGGTTTCCCTATGCGGGCTATTCGGCGACCAAGGCGGCGATGATCGCCTTTACTCAAAACGTTGCGATTCAGTACGCCCCGTTGGGTATACGCGCCAATTGCGTGTCACCCGGCTTCATGAACACGCCGATGGTCAGCGCCTCATTGGCCGCAGCTTACGGCGGCGACGTGCAAGCGATGCTCGACATGCGCCACGCGCAATGCCCAATGGGTTTTATGGGCGATGCCTGGGATGTGGCTAACGCTGCGTTGTTTTTGGCCTCCGATGCGGCGCGCTACATCACCGGCACCAATCTGGTGGTTGATGGCGGCCTGACCCTGCGCTGCGCCTGAGTTCGGACGCTGCTGCACTCTCTCTTCGCAACCTGCCGTGGTTCGCCACGGCGCTAAGGACACGTACTGCGATGCTCGCCATCTTCAATGTTGCCTTTCCAGTATTCGGCCTGATTTTTATCGGCTTTTTCTGCCGCCGACGCGGCATCCTAGGGCCTAATGCGTCCACCGAACTTAATCGGTTTGTCATTTATTTGGGCTTACCGGCGCTGTTGTTTGAGTCGATGTCCCGGCTGGCTTCGGTGCAGGCGCTCAACCTGTATTTCGTGGGTTCTTTCGCCTTGGGCATGGCCGTGGTGTTTCTGATTACGCTGTGGCTGCGGTTGCGAAAAAAGGCTCACTTCATCGACGCCACTATCGATGCCTTGGGCGCGGCCTACCCCAACGCAGGTTTTTTAGGTATTCCATTGTGTTTGTTGACCTTTGGTGAGGCGGGTATCGCCCCCGCGATCATTGGCATCTTGATGACGGCCTGCCTGCTGTTCGCCTTGGCAATTGTGATGATCGAGATGTTTCGCCAAAGTGAAAAACATTTGGGCCGTACGCTGGCCAAGGTCGGCCGCTCGCTGTTGCGCAACCCGATCATGGTGGCGCCAATATTGGGCTGTTTGGTGGCGTGGAGCGGTATACAACTGCCTTCCGGGGTGCAGCAGTTGTTTCAATTTTTAGGAGCCGCCGCAGGGCCTTGCGCACTGGTTTCCATTGGCTTGTTTCTGGCCGCCACTCGTTCGCACAAGGTCGATGGCCGCACGTTAAGCATGCTGGTCATGATGAAGTTGCTGGTGCAACCGGCAGTGACTGGCGCCTTGGTGTTTTGGGTATTCGACGTGCCGCCCATGTGGGCCTGGGCTGCGTTGCTGTTAAGCGCATTACCGGTGGGCAATGGGCCTTTTATGTTGGCGGAATTGTTTGGACGCAAAGCAGACACCATGTCGAGCACCATCCTGATCTCGACCTTGTGCTCACTGCTGACGGTGTCAATTATTCTGGCGTGGATTCCCCCGCAATAAAGCTCATCGCTACAGGGTTTTGATCTTCCTGTAGCGCACGCCTGCTGCTCCTCTAATCGCGCATGTACCCGCCGTCTACATCCATGATTTCACCGGTCACAAAACTGGCCGCATCTGATGCTAAAAAACACACCGCTGCGGCGATATCTCGCGGTGTTCCTGCGCGGCCCAAGGGCATATCAGCCAGCACCCGAGCGCGCGCTTCGGGGCTCAGGGCGCTGGTCATGTCGGTGTCGGTTAACGCTGGCGACACTGCATTGGCCGTAATGTTGAACGGCCCGGCTTCGCGAGCTAGCCCTTTGGTCAATGCAATCACACCGCCTTTGGCTGCGGCATAACAGCTGTTGCCCAGCAAACCGCCCCCGCGCTTTCCGGCAACCGAAGCAATGTTGATGATCCGCCCTGAACGGCGGGCCATCATGCCCGGCAATACGGCTTTGGCGCAGTAGAAAACGCTGTTGAGGTCAATCGCCATAACGCGCTTCCACTCAGCCGTACTCACCTCCAGCAGTGGCGCGGTAGAAACGATGCCCGCATTGTTGACCAAAATATCAATGCCCCCCAGCGCCCGCTCAACCTGCCCCACCATCGCATCCACCTGCTGCTCGTCAGCAACGTCGCCCCCAATGCCAAAGGCATGAATGCCCAGTTCACCCAACTGTTCGGCGGCACGTTGTGCAGCGTCATAGTCGAGGTCGCAGATTGCAATTCTGGCGCCACACTGGCCCAGCGCGACGGCAATGGCATAGCCAATTCCGCGGGCAGCTCCCGTGATCAGGGCGGTACGGCCTTCGAGAGAGAAATTGATCGGCGCAAAATTGGCTAAGGCATTCATTATTGTTATCCCTTGATTTGGACGCAGGTCGGCCCTCCCGCTCACTGGGAAAGGCCGGTGTTTGAATGAAAATCAGGCGGCGAAAACTGTCAGGTAGGGGCGTAGCTGCCCAGCGCCAGTTGGTTCTTAAGTGGCGCAATATCCAGGCGCCGTAGCACGCGGTACAGCGATGGCCTGCAAATGCCCAACATGCGAGCAGCAGCGGTCATGTTCCAACGGCATTCAGTTAGCACACCCAGTACATCGTCGCGCTCACCCAAAGGGGTTGTAGCTGGTCGGCTCTGACGAATAGGCGTGACGTTTTGCGTGTTAGCACGGGTGGGTGGCGACACCTGAGCGCCCGCTTGAGCGAGGAAGTCAGCGGGCAAGTCGCAACGCTGAACCCGCGCCCCGTCCTTCACTGCACAGGCATAGCGAATCACTGCCCGCATCTGGCGTAAATTCCCCGGCCACGAATGACCGAGCAGCAAAGGCCAGACATCAGCGGCGATCACCTGACGCGGGTCGCAGCCAGGCAATTCGGTTGCAACCATGTTGCACACCAGCTCGGCACGGTCAGTGCGTTCGCGCAGCGGGGGCAGTTGCACCACACCGGTAGCAATGCGGTAGAACAAGTCTTCGCGGAAACTACCGTTTTCAACCAGATGCGTGAGGGATTGATGGGTGGCACAGATCAGTGCGAAATTCACCGGCACGCTGCGCTCGGCGCCCAGCGGGGTGATTTCGCGCTCGGCGATCACCCGCAACAAACGGGTTTGCTGCTCAAAAGGCATATCGCCTATTTCATCCAGAAATAAGGTGCCGCCATCGGCCTGCGCCACTTTGCCCTTCTTACCACCCGGCAGGGCCCCGGAAAACGCACCCCGGGAATAGCCGAACAATTCACTTTCGATCAGGGTTTCGGGGATGGACGCACAGTTGAGGGCAATCAATTGCGCGGCGTGACGCTGACTGTGCTCGTGCAGCGCACGGGCCAGCACCTCTTTGCCGGTGCCGGTCTCGCCTTGAATGAGTACGGCAATGCCGCGCTCCATCAGGCGCAATGCGCGGCGAAAAGCCTGATGCACTTGCGGGTCACTGTCGTGGGCAATGTCGCATTCAGGGTAAGCGAACGTTGCGTGGGCTCGGGCAAACGAAGGGCGTTCGTGTACAGAGGGCATCAGCGTCACCTTTTATTATTTTATAGCTCGTGACTATGTCGACTCGCCGCACTTGTGATGCAGCCGTCGATATGGCGTTGAATCACAATAAGCCAGGCAGACTTATATTTTCCAATCCATAATAAATCATCTATTGATACCTTTAAGAGCATCATGATCGAACTCCGCCACCTGCATTATTTCCGCACTCTGGCCGAAACCCTGCACTTCGGTCATGCCGCTGAGCGCCTGCATATCTCCCAGCCACCGTTGTCGCGCCAGATCGCTTTGCTGGAAGAAGAACTGGGGGTCAAGCTGTTCGATCGTTCGCGCCGACGCGTAGAGCTGACCGAGGCAGGCCAACGCTTTTATCTGGACACCGCCACGGTGTTTGCTGCCTTCGAGCAAGCCAAACGCAACGCCTTGGCGGCCGCACGAGGCGCAGCGGGCGAGCTGTCGGTGGGGTTCATGATGTCAACGGCTTACAGCGTTACGCCCGCGATTACCCGGCGCTACGCCGCTCACTTTCCACAAGTGAGCCTCAAGCTCACCGAGACCCTGCCACTGGACTTGGCCCAAGACATCAGCAGCGGCAACAAGGACGTGGCAATCATGTACCGTCCACAAGACTGCTCTGAACTCGAAACGGTGACCCTGTTTCGTGAAGAGATGACCCTCGTGCTGCCACCGGGTCATCGACTGCTCCAACAGCCGGTCATCGACCCGCGCGAGTTGGCCGGAGAAACGTTCATCATCGTGCCGAGACGCATCGCGCCAGCCCTGCACGACATCATCTTCAACTACTGCTTGCAGCACGGCGTGACCCCAAACATTGGGATGGAAATCAACATGCAGCAAACCATCGTCAACTTGGTGGGCGAAGGGTTGGGGATTGCGATTGTGCCTCGCTCGATGTGCAACATGCGCCTGACCACCACCACGTTCAAACCATTGCGCAATGCACCGGTTATCGAAGTGGTGGCCGTATGGAAAGCCGATAATCACAACCCCTGCATTGCGCCATTCATTGAGAGTGCGCAACAGGCCTGTGCGCAAGTATCTCGTGAGCAAACGGTCACTTGAGTAAGGGGCAAGTTCCGGCGTAACGCCCTGCCCCCCGCTACCTGCTTTAACCTGCCAAATCACCCCACTGCGCACACTCATGTGAAGCGACAGGTGTCTCTCAGAGTGTCTCCCGCAGAGACCCGGGCGACATCTGTATGAACACGCGTGCTGCTCGCAAACGCCCATCCCATAAGCCCTTCGCCCTTCCCGCCAGCCCTTGGCACCGCTCTTGCTATCGCCCTAGGTAAACACTATCAACGTAGGGAACACCTTATGCGATCGCCTGTTATCACTGGCTGGTATCACTCGCCATTCGGCAAGTTCGATCATCTCGACCCGGAACTGATGATGGCCGAAGCGGCCATTGGCGCTCTGGCACACGCAGACATTGCGCCACAGCAAATCGACTCCGTGCACGTCGGCCATTTCAACGCCGGGTTCTTGTATCAGGACTTCCCTTCGGCGCTGTTGGCCAACCATATTCCGCAACTGCGGTTCACGCCTTCAGTACGCGTAGAAAATGCCTGTTCCACGGGTTCGGCAGCCATTCACTCCGCCCTGCAAGCGGTACTCAGTGGCCAGAGCAAACACGCGCTGGTGGTAGGGTTCGAAAAGATGAACACCCTGCCCACCGCCGAGGTCGGCAAGATCCTGCTCAAATGCTGCTACGCCAAGGAAGAAGCGGATATTGAAGGCGGTTTCGCGGGGGTATTCGGCACCATCGCGCAAACCTATTTCGATCGTTACGGTGACCAGTCCGATGCACTGGCGATGATCGCGGCGAAGAACCACGCCAACGGCGTCCTGAACCCGTTTGCGCACATGCGGCGCGATTTTGGTTATGACTTCTGCCGCAACCCTTCGGATAAAAACCCCTTTGTGGCCGGGCCTCTCAAGCGCACGGACTGCTCGTTGATTACTGACGGATCGGCCGCACTGGTCATCAGTCGTGAGGATCTGATAGGCGACCGCCGCCACGCCGTGCGCTTTCGCGCGGCCGTGCAAGTCAACGACTACATGCCCTTGTCCAAGCGCGACCCAACCTACTTCGAAGGCGCTGCCCGAGCCTGGCAACAGGCGTTACACGTTGCCCAACTGAGCTTGGGTGATCTGTCGCTGGTCGAGACTCATGACTGCTTCACCATCGCCGAATTGCTGGAGTACGAGGCAATGGGGCTGGCCGAACGGGGCCAAGGCGCACGCGTGATTGCCGAAGGCATCAGCCGCAAGGACGGTCGACTGCCGATCAACCCGTCTGGCGGGCTCAAGTCTAAGGGCCACCCCATCGGCGCCACGGGCGTGTCGATGCACGTAATGGCAGCCATGCAGCTCAGCGGTCAGGCGGGCGATATGCAACTGCCTAAAGCCGATCGGGCCGGGGTTTTCAATATGGGCGGCGCGGCCGTGACCAACTACGTGAGCATTCTGGAGGCAGTGCAATGATGGGTATCGATAACGTCATGAACCTGGGCGAAATCCTCAACCAAATTGCGCGTCGCTATCCAGAGGCGCCAGGGTTTATTCGCAACGGTCGTGAGCACTCCTGGAAAGAAATTTCCATGCGGGTCGACAGTGTGGCTGCCGCCCTGCGCGAGCGTGGCATCAAAAAAGGCGACAGGTTGCTGGTGCACTCACGCAACAACCTGCCACTGTTCGAAAGCGCCTGGATCGCGTTTCGGCTCGGCGCGGTGTGGGTGCCCACCAACGTTCGCATCACTGCGCCAGAAGCTGCGTATTTGGGCAGTTCCAGCGGTGCGGTGGCGATGCTGTATGACGAAGGCCTCGAACTCTACGTCGACGCCGTACGCGAGGCGTCCCCAGCCCTGCAACACGTCATCGCCATCGGTCAGCCCCGAGACGGCGAACTGCATTACGACCAATTGCTCGATGAAGGCCGCGCGCTGCACGCCACATTCCGCCCGGCTGACGTGAGTTACCACGACCCGCTGTGGTTCTTCTACACCTCAGGCACCACTGGCCACCCCAAGGCCGGTGTGCTTAGCCACGGCCAGATGGCCTTTGTGATCACCAACCATATCGCCGACCTGATGCCAGGCTTGAACCAGCATTCGCGCTCGTTAGTGCTCGCACCGCTTTCTCACGGCGCTGGCATCCATGCCTTGGTCAACGTCGCCCGAGGCGCCGCCTGCATTCTGCCCGCCAGCGACAAGCTGGACTGCGACGAAGCTTGGCGACTGGTTGAGCAATACCACGTGGACAACCTGTTCACCGTGCCGACCATCGTCAAAATGCTCACCGAAAGCGAAGCTGTCGATTGCTACGACCACAGCAGCCTGCGCCACCTGATCTACGCGGGCGCGCCGATGTATCGGGCCGATCAGCGTCATGCCTTGAGCAAGCTGGGCAAGGTGTTGGTGCAGTATTACGGCTTGGGCGAAGTGACCGGCAACATCACCGTGCTGCCCGCCGATTGCCACGACACCGAAGATTCGCCAAATGCCAAAGCAGGCAGTTGCGGCTACCCGCGAACCGGCATGCAAGTGGCGATTCTCGATGACGAGGGCAATGAACTGGCAACGGGCGTCGACGGTGAAATCTGTGTACGCGGCCCAGCCGTATTCAGCGGTTATTACAACAATCCGAAAGCCAACGAAAGCTGCTTCAAGTTCGGCTGGTTCCACACCGGCGATCTCGGTCATTTGGACGAAAACGGCTATCTGTTCATCACAGGCCGGGCTTCGGACATGTACATCTCTGGCGGCTCCAACGTGTACCCCCGAGAAATCGAAGAAGCTCTGCTGACACATCCCGCCATCACTGAAGTGGCCGTGCTGGGCATGCCTGACGCTAAATGGGGCGAGTCAGGCTGTGCGGTCATCGTCACCACCGCCGAGGTCACGGACGAGCAACTGCTGGCGCATCTAGAGCCGCGTATTGCGCGCTACAAATGGCCCAAGTGCTTTGTGCGCTGGGACGAGATGCCCAAGTCGGGCTATGGAAAGATCGTCAAAAAACAGATCCGCGCATTGCTTGAAGAGCGCGAGGAGGTGGCCTGATGACGCCTCATTTCGCTGATCGCGCGGGGGTGCGCACGTTCATTCATGGCGGCCCGCCACTGTCCCCCAGACGTCTGGATCTGGAAGTGTCTGGCTGTGAAGAGCTGCGCATCGTGCTGCCAGCGGCCAGTAACGTTGCGGCCGGGGTACTGAAGGCGCTGGAAGGCCGACGCTATGGCAGCGCGGTCGGACGCTTGCTGTCGGGTAGCGCCGCACACTTGAGCTACCACCGCATGGTAGTCACCGACACGCCTGAACGCCCGTATGACTATGGCCAGCCGGTGGTGCTGGACGGTTACGTCACCTTTATCAGCGGCGCAATCACCGTGGGCCGCGATGCTCAGGGCACGCCGTTGCTGCACTGCCATGCGGGTTTTTTGGATCGTCATGGCGAGCAGCACGGCGGCCATTTGGTGCTAAGCAAACTGATCGTCGGCAATGAGCCTCTGGTCATTCGCCTGTGCCTGTTCGATCAAGTCACTTATCAGGTTCAGCCTGACGCAGAAACCCACTTCAACCTGCTGCATCCCGTCCTACAGGAGGCGCCATGAACGTCGCTGTCATCGAAGAATCCGAAGTCCAGGGCGGCCGTTTGGGGCGCCTGATCATCGCCCGCCTCAAGCCCAACGAAGACCTCATCGACAGCGCAGAAGCTCTGTGCAAAGACCACGGCATCCACTTGGCCGTGGTGCGTGGCGGGCTGGGCAGTTTGATTGATGCCCAGCTTTGCTACACGGGCCGCGAGGGCACCGTGCACATTCATGTTGAAGGCCCGGGCGTAGAAATTCTCAGCGTTAGCGGCGAAATCATCCCCGGCGAAAGTCGGCTGCAAGGTGTCGTCGCCGATGCCAACGGCAAGCTCTACGCGGGCCGTCTTGAGCGCGGCAAAAACCTCACGTTCATCACGGTCGAGCTGACCTTGCAAGAGTGGCTGCCCGACTGACCGGCTCACCCCGCAACGCCCATAACAATAAATCGAAGCCGTGCGCACAGGGCTGACTCTCAGCCTCGCGCCTCTGGACTTCACCGTATCGCCACGGATATCAGGAAAATAACAATGAAAAAAAATCCTTTCGTTCGCCTGTCCTTACTCGCCACCACCGGTGTCGCCCTGTCACCCATGGCGCACGCTGACTTCATCAAGGACAGCAGCGCCACTCTGGGTTTTCGTAACTACTACTTCAACAACGACTTCCGCGACCGCGCCGGGCCTGCCGGGCAAAGCAAGACAGCAGAATGGGCGCAGGGCTTCATCCTCGATTACAAGTCCGGCTTTACCGATGGCACTGTCGGTGTGGGCGTGGACGCACTCGGTTTGTTGGGCCTGCGGTTAGATGGCGGAAAAGGCAACCACCGCGGCAGCTCGATGATTCCTGATGACAGCGATGGCAGCGCCGTCGACGAATGGAGCCGCCTGGGGCTGACCGCCAAAATGCGCTTTTCCCAAACTGAGGCCCGTTACGGCACTCTCCAGCCCAAGCTGCCCATTCTGGTGGCTAACGATGGTCGAGTGCTGCCGCAAACCTTCGAGGGCGGCATGATCACGTCCAAAGAAGTGGATAACCTCACGCTGGTCGGCGGTCGATTGGAACACTCCACCGGGCGCGGCTCGACCAACCGTTCCGGCCTCGCAGTGGCCGGCGGTACAGAGCAAAGCAACGAATTTTTGTTCGCTGGCGCTGACTACAAACCGACCAAACAACTCACGCTGCAATACTACGCAGCCCAGTTGGAAGACTATTACGTTC
Organism: Pseudomonas sp. E315; assembly: GCF_055406205.1. Classification (NCBI taxonomy): domain Bacteria; kingdom Pseudomonadati; phylum Pseudomonadota; class Gammaproteobacteria; order Pseudomonadales; family Pseudomonadaceae; genus Pseudomonas; species Pseudomonas sp. E315. Next base: position 55,993 of record NZ_JBUZPJ010000010.1, read on the forward strand.
AGCATTTCGGCGGCCTGGTACACGTGCTGCCTTTGGGCGAAGGTCAGTCGCTGACCACTGACCTGCGTTACTTCAAGACCGATGCTTCCGGGCGCAACGATTCGGCCTCGGGGCGCGCCGCAGGCTATCGGGTCAGTGGTCTGGGGGATACCGCAGGCAAAATTGACAACGACACGTGGAGCGCAATGTTCACCTACGCGCTGGGGGGTAACGCCTTCTTGCTCGGTTATCAAAGCGTGTCCGACAGCGGCAACTTCGTACAACTGAACCAAGGCAATACCAACGAAGGCGCGGCGGGCAGCAGTATTTACCTGTTCACCGACCGCTTGGTGACCAGTTTCACCCGAGCCGGCGAACGCACCGCGTTCGGACAATACGCTTACAACTTCGCCGCAATGGGTGTGCCCGGTTTGGTGGCATCGGTTACCTACCTCAAGGGCACCAACATCCGCATGGCCAGTGGTGGCGATGAGAAGGAATGGGAGCGCGATATTGCACTGGACTACGTGGTGCAGAGCGGCACCTTCAAAGGGGTTGGCTTCAACTGGCGTAACGGCATGCTGCGCAGTGGCGTGCCCAGCGAATACGCCCAAGACCAAAACCGTCTGACCCTCAGCTACACGCTGGCGCTGTTCTAATCAGCCGGGGGCTGCGTTTATCGAGAGCCCCCTGTTTGGCACAGATCAATAAAAATGGCAGCGGGGTGTTGATCGCCACGCTGCCATTTTTATACCCGAGCCTTTCAGCCCTCGCTCTGCCAGTGCCGACATTTTGATGTTTTGCCGATACCGGGGTTGAAGCTGTTGCATGGGTCCAGCGTTTGATAAAACGCTTTCAGCTCGGCCTTGGCGTGGTAAAGATGGCCCACGTTATGCTCCGCCGGATACTCCGCGCCTCGATCATCCAGCAACGCCCACATTTGATGCTCCACGGCCAGGCAATCGCTGCCCTTACGCACGATGTAATCCTGATGGAAGACGTGGCAGAAGAAATGCCCGTAATACAGTTTGAGGATCAGTTGCTGCTCGATGGCTTCAGGCAGCGTCTCGAACCAGTCTCGATCATTGCGGGCCAAGGCGATGTCCAACGCCACAATGTCCTCGACGGCATCGTCATGAATCGCCCGATACCGTACCGCCGCGCCAGCCGCCGCAAACCGATGCAAAAACGCCTTGCTGCCCTCTTCAGCCGTGCACCGAAAAAAGCCCCCTTCGCGTGCGTCGAACAATTGGCTCAGGTAAGCCTGCGTCGGCGCTGCCGAAGCGCCAGACACTTTGAGCATCAAGTAATGCTCATACCGTTGGCGATAGTCGGCCATACGCTTGGGCAGGTGATCTGGAAAACAGCGCGCAACCCACTGCAACACGCGGTCAGACAGGTGCGATCGCAGCCATCCAAAACGACTGAGCGCGTTGTCCACACGGCTTTTGAGGGCGAACATTTTCGGCAGACGTTGGGTGCCCAGATGATGAATCATCAGGAAGGTGTCCTTGCCGTACTTCGCCGCTACGTCATAAGCGTCGCGGTGCATGTATTCGCCCGCAATCGGCAGCTCGGCGAAGTGCTCAAGCATGTGCCGACGAATCTGGGTCAAATCTTGGGTGTGATTGGTGCCGATATAGAACACGGCGGTGTCGTGCTCAGCAGCAAAGGTGTCCAGCCGCACCGCAAAAACTGCCAGCTTGCCTGCGCTCCCACTGGCTTCGTGCAAGCGCTGTTTATCCGCGTTAAAACGAGCGGGCGTGTCGGCATCAACATCCCGCACATGCTCGGCATAACCGTGATCGGAGCCCCGCCCGTAATCGGCCTGAATGTCCGCGTCGCTATAACGGCCAGCCTCCAGGTTGCCGAGAATTTGCTCTGGCGTGTCACCCAGATGAACCCCCAAGTGATTGACCAGATGCAGTTGCCCCTGCGCATCAAGCTGAGCGTATAGCGACATCTCAGTGTAGGCCGGGCCGCGTCGGATCAACGACCCTCCTGAGTTATTGCACACCCCCCCAAAAACTGAAGCGCCAATGCACGACGAACCGATCACTGAATGGGGCTCGCGTCCCAGCGGCTTGAGCACTTTTTCCAGTTGATCCAGTGTCGAACCGGGAAAGCAAATCACCTGCCGCCCCTGCTCAATCACCTGCACTGTGCGCATGCGCAAAGTGCTGATGATCACAACTTCACGGTCATAGCCACCGTCCGGCGTTGAGCCTCCCGTCAGCCCCGTGTTGGCCGCCTGCATGATGATGATCATGTCGGCGGCCACACAGGCTTTGACCACGCGCCATTGTTCAAGCAGCGAGCCCGGACACACCACCGCGACGGCGCTGCCTTTACCAAATCGAAAGCCTTGGCGAAAGCGCACGGTGTCGCTGGCCTCAGTCAGTACATGGCTGTCACCGACGATGGTTTTAAGGTTGGCGAGCAGTTCGAGGGCACGCAATTGAGGCACTGGGGTGGCAATAGAGTTCATCTGTCTTTGCTCAGGTAAAAAGGGAGAAGCCGTCAGGAAGGGGTGACCACCCGGCGGCGAAGAACTCGCGCCGGGTGACACGTATGACAGGCAGGTTTTAGCAGGATGTTTGCAAGTGAGGCATCGTTAAGCGATACCCAAGCCGCCGCTTAAATTTCCAGAATGCCCGACGCCATAAACCCGCCATCTACCGGGATCACATGACCGCTGATGTATGACGAATCGTCGGACGCGAGAAACGCCACTGCGCCGGCCATTTCTGCTGGCGTTCCATAACGACGCATCGGCACAGCCTTGGCGTAAGACTCACGAGTGGTGGCCGAATGCAGCTTTTGGGTCAGCGGTGTGTCCACCGGGCCGGGCGCGATGCCGTTGACGGTGATGCCGTATTCGGCAAGCTCCACAGCCATCTGCCGCGTTAACCCGATGATCGCGGCTTTGGACGTGCCATAAGCCGTACGCCCCATGCTGGCACGCATGCCGCTGATAGACGCGACGTTGATAATCCGCCCCCAGCCATTAGTGCTCATCAGACGTGCCGCGTGTTGGCCGCACAGCAGCGAACCGGTCAGGTTGATGTTCAGCACACGTTGCCAGTCCACGAGGTCGCAGTCCAAAAACGCTTGGGTCTTGGCAATACCGGCGTTGTTCACCAGCACATCACAGCGGCCAAAGTACTCTTGCAGATAGGCAAACGCTGCTGCGATGGACTGCGCATCCCCCACGTCGATGGCCAGCGCCATCGCTTCAATGCCTTGAGCGTTGAGCTTGGCGACCATTTCTTCGGCCGCCGTCAGGTTGAGGTCGGCGACCACAACGGTATGCCCATCGTGCCCCAGACGCTCGGCAACCGCCGCACCGATCCCCATCGCGGCGCCGGTGACCAAGGCCACACGCCCTTGGACGAGCGCAGCTTTTTTGTTCGCTAATTGGCTCATGACAAATGCTCTCTTAAAGGAAACCGATGGAAATCCATGGGAAGCAGGCAACGATAATCAACGCCACGATCAGGGCACCTAAATAACCCCAGACACGGCGGATGACGTGGTCAGACGAGACCTTGCTGATCGCACAGGCCGCGTAGAAGCCGACACCCAACGGCGGTGCAAACAAGCCAATGCCCATCGCCAGAATCACCACCATCGCGTAATGCACAGGGTGGATGCTGAGCATTTCTGCCAACGGAAACATCAGCGGGCCAAACAATACGATTGCCGGAATACCCTCCAGCACGCTGCCCAGCACCACGAAGATGACGATGGTCACAAACATAAAGCTGATGGCACCGCCCGGAATTTCACTGATCAAGTCCACCAGCGACGCCGAGAACCCAGACTGAGTCAGTGCCCAGGCCATCGCCGAGGCCATGCCAATAATCAACAGGATGGAACCTGACAAGGCCGCCGCTTCGAGCATCATCGGGTACACCCGTTTGAACTCGATATGACGCATGAACAGGTGCATCACCAACCCGACCATCACCACATAAGCCACGCCGATAGTCGACACTTCTGTGGCCGTGGCGGCGCCTTCAAGCACGGCAACTCGAATCAACAACGGCAGCGCCAACGCTGGTAAAGCAACCATGAAGGTGCGTGCGACCACCGACAGCGGCGCGCGCTTGACCTTGGGCATGACTTCTTTGCGCGAACGCCACCAGCACACCATCGCGATCACCACCGTCGCCACGACTGCAGGCATCAAGCCCCCGATGAACAGCGCCGTAATGGACACGCTGCACACTGCGCCAATGGTAATCAGCACCAGACTCGGCGGGATGGTTTCGGTCATAGCCCCGGTCGCTGCCAGCAAGGCCGCCAGCTCCTCAGGCTCGGAGCCGCGTTTTTTCATTTCAGGGAACAGAGCCGGAGCAACAGCTGCCATGTCGGCCACTTTGGAGCCAGAAATACCCGACACCAAAAACATTGCGCCCAGCAAAACGTATTGCAGACCACCGCGCACATGGCCGAGCAACGAAGCCATGAAGTCGATCAGCGTGCGCGCCATGCCCGACAGTTGCAGCACCACGCCAAGCATGACGAACAACGGCACCGCCAACAGCACCATGTGCGACATGCCTTCATCCATGCGGCCGACCACAATCGACAGCGGCGCATGGGTAGCCAGCGCCAGATAGGCCATAGTTGCCGTGCCGAAAGCAAACGCGATAGGAATGCCGCCAAACACACAGGCCCCCAGCAACACCAGAAAGAACACGATCAGGTTGTAGTTGCCGATAGTCGCCAGCAGCGGCTGACTGACCCACAACACAGCAGCCACCACCGCCAACACGCCAATGGCAGCCACAAACTGACGCACCGTAGACAATCGTGCCATGCGCGACACTGCCGCCAGCAGCATCAACACCGCGCCGACCGGCAATGCAGCGGCACGCAAACCGTCAGGAATCCCCAACGCTGGCGTGGTGATCGACATCTGTTCATGGGAGTGCTGCATCGCAGGCCCGATAATCATCACCACAAACAGGCACACCACCAACGCTGACACGGTTTCGCAGAACCCACGCCAAGCGTGGGGCAGCTTGTTAACCAGTGCAGACATACGCATGTGTTCGCCGCGATCCAAGGCCAGCACCGCGCCAAACATGGCCATCCAGATGAACAGCGACGACGCCAGTTCATCCGTCCAGATGAGCGGGTTGTGCATCACGTAGCGAGAAAAAACCCCGGCCAGCAGCACGAAGGTTTCGATCACCATCAAGGCGACAGTGATCGCACCGACCACCTGCATGGCCCATCGGTTCAGACAAACAAGCGCCCGGGCCGGCAGGCGCATGGAAGACGTGGAGGCCACTGCCGCTGGCGCGCCCATCATGCGAGTTTCCCGGCATATTGCTCAAGAATGGCCCAAGCGTCATCACCGAACTTCTCGTGCCAGTCGGCGTAGTAATTGGCGTTTTTGAGCTGCTGACGGAAAGGTTCAGGCGCTGACTCCACCAGTTCAAGGCCTTTTTCCTTGAGCGTGTCGCGGATGGTGCCCTGCAATTTGGCCAAGTCATCGCGTTGAGCAACTACCGCGTTATTGATGTGTTTGCTGACCACCGCTTGCAAGTCTTTAGGCAAGCGGTTGAACGAAGCGCTGTTACCCAACATCCAGAAACCATCCCAAACGTGGTTGGTCAGGGAGCAGTACTTCTGCACCTCGTACAACTTCGCCGATGACACCAACGTAAGCGGGTTTTCCTGGCCTTCCACGATGCGCGTCTGGAGCGCCGAGTACACCTCAGAAAAGTTGATGCTGGTCGGCGCGGCTTCAAAGGCGCGGAAGATCGACATGATAATCGGGCTCGGTGGCACGCGCAGCTTCATGCCCTTCAAGTCATCGGGCGTAGCGATCGGGCGGGTGCTGGTCGTGGTCACACGAAAACCGTTGTCCCAGATTTTGTCGAACGCGAACAGGGTTTCGGTCTTGGCAATTTCGGCGCGCACGTGAGCCCCCAAATCGCCGTCCATAGCATTCCAAACCTGCTCGTAATCTTTGAAGGCGAAACCGACTGCGCTGATTTGCACCGATGGCACCATCGTGCCGAGGATGACTGGCGACAGCGCAAACATGTCCACGGCCCCCGAGCGAACCTGAGCCAAGGTGTCGGTATCACTGCCGAGCTGGCTGCTTGGGAAAATCTGAATCTGCACCGCACCCTCCGTTTCGTCACGAATAGCCTTGGCCATTTCGCGAGCACGCACGTTCATCGAGTGGGTGATGGGCATGTTGTTGGCAAACTTCAACTTGAACTCGGCGGCCTGACTCTTGCCGCTGTATAAACCGACCCCGGCAACCGCAACAGCAGCAGACGCAAGGGAGGCCGTTTTGAGAAAGTTGCGGCGAGTGAAGTCGCTCATTTAGTTCTCCTGACTTTATTGTTTTTATTGATGGGTGGCCTTGGGGTAGCCACTGGATACAAGTGATAAAGCAATTCAGGTGCCAGACGTTGAAAAAAGCATTCAACTCGCCCAAATGGTTAAGCGCATTTGACCTAACCCACTGTATTTACAAGAGAGAGACGTATCTTTACTAAATGTATCCGCTTCTTGTTTTTGGGCTCAAATCACCACTGAGGTAACAGGTGTCTCCTGTGAGCTGTCGCCCGCGGCTCCACAAGCGACACCTGTCATGGGCAACGCTTATGCTTGTGCAATATCGAATACTTTCCCGGCCGCGGGAAGGGGCTCGACCCTTTCTAGAGCTATGGACGCAACGACCCTGTCTTTTTGGCTGTTTGAATGACAAGCCAGTGACAGCGTTAACAACTCGGCGCATGGCTTTATTTGACGTCAATTAAACAATGTTAATTAGCCATCATCTCCTTTAATATCGCCGCGCTTTCTTGCGTAGCACATAGCCACTACCTAAAAGCTCACGCATGGAAGCGCCTGGATTATCAGCCGATGTGTTAAGGAAGATTCTGTGTCCCCTGTTAAATTCCGTAAAAGCCTGCTTGCCCTCGCCATCACCGCGTGCGCCCTACCCGCCTATGCCCAAACCTTGCAATTGACCAATGATGGTCTGCTGCTCGAAGACAAAACCTACACCGATAACGTCGAAATCACCGGGGCTTTCAACAGCTCGACACTCGATGACGACGCGGTGCAGATTGCAGGTTCAAAGTTTGAGAAGGATCTGGTGTTCAACGCCACGATTACCTCCAGCGGCAAGCACCCGGGCGGTATCGATATGGATACCTTTGACGCCGGTAAATGGCCGGACAATGGCAACACCGTAGGCGGCAATCTGATTAACAAGGGCACTGTGTCGGCGACAGGAATCGGCGCCACCGCTTGGCTGATCGACCCGGTTACCGTTGAAGGCGATGTGATCAACCAAGGCGTGTTGATGGCAAGAGGCGAACCTGAAATCGATGAAGATGACGGCTCTTCGCAGCCTGTGCGTGCGGTGAATATTTCCGGTTCCAGCCACATCAAGGGCGACTTCAAAAACGCTGCTGGGGCCCAGATTATTGCTGAAGGCACCGACGCCAAAGCCCTGCGCATGGAAGGCGGAACGCTGGACGGCAAGATCATCAACAACGGCCTGATTTCGGTTTCCGGCGAAGGCTCAACGGCTGTTGATCTGACGTCGCAGGAATACTTCAACGGCCTGCAACTGATCGTTGATCGCGCCAATGTTCGCGGCATCGAAAACAACGGCAAAATCGTCGCCACCGGTAACGATGCCGAGGGCATTCGCGTAGACGGCGCGAACTTCACCCAATCCGACGCCCAAATCGTGAACAACGGTTCGATCCAGGCTGAAGATGCTGCCATCGTGGTAGGCGGGTTCACTGTCAATGGCAAACAAGCTGAGCTGCATATCGTCAACAACGGCGTCCTCACCTCCCTGGACGAAGCGGTTGATGCGTCGGAAAGCGACAGCGAAGTGCGTCTGACCTTGGCCAACGGCAGCCAAACCAACGGCAACTTGATCGACCTGAGCCAGATCTCGGTACAAGGCAACGCCTCGTTCACCGGCACTGACAGCACTGCGGATGGCGCCAATATCCGCATGAAAAACAACGGCTGGGTAGATGTCGGCAGCAAATCTACTCCCGCTCACCTGGACTTGGGCCTGGCCCACACCACGTTGGACGGCAACCTGTACGTGGCGGGCAACTCGTCGCTGGGCCTGAACCTGAGCAACGCCACAGATGCCAACAAAGCGGTATTGAGCGTCAGCGGCACCGCTCAGTTCGGCGAAGGCTCGCAAATTAAACTGGCCGCCAAAGGCAGCGATTTCCGCGCCGATGGCACCACGTACACACTGGTACAAGCCAAAGACCTGCAAGACAACGGTCTGAAAGTTACCAGCAGTTCGTCGCTGCTGAACGTCGACAGCTATGTGGTTGAAAACAACCAGATCGTGACCAAAGTGACGAGCAAAAACTCCGCTGAAGTGGGCGATGTGATCGCCAACATCGGTGGCTCGCATAACGCACAGCAAGCCGGTGCAGCCTTCTCTCAGGTCGCGACCCAACTGGCCCAACTGAGCCCGCAAGACCCGTTGTTCCAGCACTACGTCAACGCGTCGAATAGCCCTGAAGCCTTGAAAAAATTGGCTGAGCAACTGGCACCCGACGTCAACGGCGGCGCCACTCAGGCAGCCACCACCAGCCAGTCCTTGATCAGCAACGTGACGGGCAACCGTACCGGCGGCGGGCGTGGTTTGTCCTCGGGCGACACGCTCAAGGAAACCGGCGTGTGGGTGCAGTCGCTGTACAGCGATGCGACTCAAGACATGCGTGATGGCGTCGCAGGCTTTAATGCTTACAGCCGTGGTATCGCGGTGGGCGCCGATGGCAAGGTCAACGATCAAGTGACGTTGGGCGTGGCGTACAGCTACCTGAACACTGATGTGAATGGCAAAGCTGGCAGCAAAACTGAAGTCGATAGCCATGCGTTCACGCTGTACGGCGGTTTTGAGCAAGGCAATTACTTCGTTGACGCCGGCCTGACCTATGGCATGAACGACAACGACAGCCAGCGCACGGTGGGTAACACCAAAGCCAAAGCTGATTACGACAGCACCCTGTTTGGCGTGAACGTGATGGGTGGTTACACCTACAACATCACCCCAGACCTGCTGATCGAGCCTCGTGTAGCAGCGCGCTACAGCCTGGTAGACATCGATGGTTACCGCGAAAAAGGCTCTTCTGCCGCGCTGAAAGTCAAAGACCAGCGTTACGAAGTGGCCGAGCTGGGCGCAGGTTTGCGCGTTGCTGCCAACTACCCACTGGGCCAAGGCACCCTGACGCCGCAAGCCAAAGTGATGGCGTTCCACGACTTCGCCGCTGACCAAGCCAGCAGCACCTCGACCTTCACCCTCGGCAACACGCCGTTCGTGACCAGCGGTGCTAAAGCTGTGCGCAACAGCTACGAAGCAGGTATCGGCGCAGACTATCGCTTAGGCGCGGTGACGATAGGTCTGAACTACGACTACGTCGGCAAATCAGGCTTCGACGCCGACACCTTTTCGGCCAAAGTGCGTTACGACTTCTGATGAAGTGTGCAGGCTTCAACCCGCGCTCGCGGGTTGGCGTCTGGCTGCCAAGCGTGGCGCTGTTGATCAGCGCTGCGCTTAGCGGTTGCCAGACCCCGCTTCAAGCGTTGCAAGACCAAGCCTCACTCCGGGGCCAGCACCTTGAAGTTATCCACACCCCAAATTTTCCGCTGATGCTGGGCATACCCTCGCCAGCCCCTGCGTTATCGCGTATTCGGGTTTACCTCGAAGGCGACGGCCATGCGTGGGCAACGGCCCGCCAGCCCAGCCTTGATCCCAGCCCGAAAAACCTGTTGGTGGCCCGCCTGGCCTTCAGCGATCCGACACCCAGCCTGTATATGGCCCGGCCCTGCCAGTTTGTGAGCGCCAGCGCTTGCAAAACTGTGCTGTGGACAGACCGGCGTTTCAGCCCCGAGGTCCTCAACAGCCTCGACCAAGCGCTCGACCAGATCAAGCACCGCTTGGGCAACCAGAGCTTCGAACTGGTGGGGTATTCCGGCGGCGCAACCTTGGCGCTACTGCTGGCCAGCCGCCGCGATGATGTGGCGCAAGTGCAAACGCTGGCAGGCAACCTCAGCCCGCGCCAATGGGTCGAGTTGCAACAGCTAAGCCCGCTCAAGGGGTCGCTGGAGCCCTTGGATGAACGCGCACGTCTAGCACGCATCCCGCAGCGGCATTTTGTGGGAAGCGCCGACCGCGTAGTGCCCCCCGTGCTGCTCGAGCATTATCGCCAAGCGCTGGGGGCAACGCGTTGCCTGCAAAGCGTCGTGGTGCCCGGCGCCGATCACACCCAAGGTTGGGAACACGCATGGGCCATATGGCGAAATCAACCTATTGAGTGTCAGCCCTAAAACCGAAACATAAGCTGTTTTCCAAATTCGCGAGAGTATTTGAGAAAAGCCCTACACCCGAAGATTAGGACTATCCGTTAGCGTTCCCGCCCTTGCCTGAAGACAGGCGTGTGCTGAACCAACGGAGGGTCAACTGTGACGTGTGCTTACCTGCTGCTCGACAGCAATCAGATCCCTGACCTCTACGTGCGCCTGTTCCAACTGGAGCAAAACACAGTCCCTCACTCGCTGTACTTAACCACGCAATACGCCGAACTGGCGCCCTGTGGCCCGGTGTTAGTGGCCGTTAAACCCGGCAGTCTGCTGGCTAAAACCTTCACTCAGGAATGGCAAACCACAGCGGGGATCTGGCTGGAGTCCGATGCTGATGAGCCCGCCTTGATCGCACATTTACGCAGCCTGATTCATGTGCGACTTGAGGGCGACGTCACGGCTTTTTTTCGTTACTACGACCCACGCATTACCCGACTTTGGCTGGCAGATTTAACCGGTGCCGAGCGGGATCGTCTGATGGGCCCAGTGTGCTTAATTCGCCTGCCTGATGGCCTGTCGATCACCCGGCAAACCCCTGACCAACACGGCGCGCGTTACGCAAACACACCTTGGCTGAGCCTCAGTTCGCAGCAACTGGAGCATTTGAGCCAAGCCAGCCGTGATCAATTTACCCAACTGCTTATTGCCCATTGCCAAGACCACTTTCCTCAGTGCTTACAAGCGCTTGATGCCCACCAACAACAGGCGTGGGCAGGAGCTTGCCAGCGCAATGCTGCCCGCCAAGGTTACAGCGCAAAAGATGAAGTGCTGAGGTGGGTCGTACTGTATGCCGCTTTTGGAGACGCGTTTCCGGACGGGCGAGGCCAAGAGGTTTATCGCCAATTATTGAGTGAGCGCGAGGTATCCCCTGCGCAGCGTCTGGAGCATGTATTAACGGAGTTAACGCGCCAAGCCTTCAGTGGAGAAGTCACGTTATGAGCAACGAAGACCGTTGGGCCACGGCCGTTCGTTTGTCACAGGCCAATCGCGCCGCCAAGACCCACGAGCACATCGACATCAACCATCTGGTTCAGCAATGCCCGGCTCATCAGCCCCACATTTTTGTTGTCCCGGTCCGCTATGCACTCAGCGAAGAGCCAGCTGCCCACCCTGCTTTTCAGCCCGGTGTTGCCCCCAAAAGCCACCCCTTGGCGGCACGCCCGCTGCGCTCAGGCTTTGTCTACGTGTGGCATGACCAAGGCCCCCTTAAGCGTTACGCAGTGGGATTAAACGCCCTGCTTAAAGAGCAACCTCTGGACGCTGGACACAATCATTTGATGGCGGGCGAGCTCAGCGGTCTGACGCTTGACAAACACCACGAAGCTTGGATGCTTTACAGCGAAATCCCACTTAATGCGGCGCACTGCGAACAACTCAAAGAACGTGACGCCCGAGTGAAACGCATGCGCCGCCTCGATCTGCGCCAAATCGCCAATGAGCTCCAGGCACCGCACTGCGCCCCACTGACCGACGCCAAAAGCGTGATGGCGGAGTTAATCCCTGCCACCTACGACTTGGCGCTGGCCATTGATTACCAACGTAACCAAACGAGCCTTAATAACAGCGCTAATCAATTGGGCGCTCAAGCGCTCAAACACCCAACACCTATCAACATCAATGCCTACACCGAGGCCATGCACTGGCTAAACGAGCGAGAGAACATCGCCGCTCACTACCCGCAAGTGCCCGCCAGCACCCCACCGCCAGGCGATTGGAGCGCCGAAACCTGGGCGCCAACTCGCACGCAAAACCTGATAGAAACCGCCCATACCGCATCACGCGGGCTGTACACCGTGCTCGCCTGCCTAGACGACGACCTTGGCGTATTGCGTGATATCAATCATGAGCAAGAGCAGGTCGAAACCCGCCATGAACAATGGCAAGCCGATAACAACCTGCGCCTGAGCATCGGCGGGTTTGTGCGCAGTTTGATTACTGAGGATGGTGCCGAAGTCGCGGGCAATCTAAGTTATCGCTACCGGGAACACGACATTGAGCTCACCCCAGAACAAGGCAAAACCTTACTCAAGGCCCATCACCGACTCGATGAGTTGTTCAAAGAAGAATCACGCATCAATCAGCAACGTGGTGGCCAATACAGCAACACACAGGCCGAGGCTTTACTACGTAGTGTTCACACCGACGTCCAAGCCGCAGTGGCCCCAGTGCGCATATTTATCCCGGCGCAGTTGCACACAGAAATCGAATACGTCATTCGTGAATACCGTGCAGCGAAAGTCGCCAATCTGCAAAACCACCACGCCAGCGACAAAGTAGAGCAATACATCGACTTGCCCGCCATGAACCAATGGCTGGATGAAACCGCGCCCGCGCACTTTGCGCAGATTCAACAGCGCCACGAAACCCTCTTTGCCGACCGGGGCCTTTACTTGCCCCGGCACCACAGCGGCACCTGGTTTGTTGACTACACCAACGCAAACGACCTCGAATGGCTCGACCAACTGGCCATCACCTGCTTGAGCGCTCAATGCGTGCGCAACGTCGGTGCCGAGCAATACGCTGCCTATGTACGCAGCGCAGATGACGGGGCGTTGCGCCAATTGTTTTCAGGCTGGAACCCCTCGCTTGAAGGTGCGGTAAACACCACCAGCCGAGCGAGCGAATTACTGGCGGCGCTGGCACTTGAAAACCAGTCCAACGCCGAACAGGCCCTCGCCAAAGTGCTGGGCGCGCTGGGGCTGCCAATGATCAAAGCACTGGCACAGCGTGCCAATGATCCACAAGGCAACTGGAGCACTTTGGTCAAACGCCTTGGTGCTGCATTGTTACTGCTCAAAAGCGAACACGGCGCTGCGCCGAGCGCCTCATGGCTGAGCATCCTCGTAGCGGCGCGACTGGGCAACGGCGTGGGCTTGCGTGCCGTCAACGAAGGTGGGCTGCGCGTGTGGCAACTGTTTGGCAAAGCGGCCGAAGACCTGACCCAGTGGGCTAAAAGTACCGGCAAAGCCATCGGCCTCGGCCACGCAGCCAACATCGTCAACTCCCCGGCCGTCAACGGCAGCGCAGGCTTGGTTGCCTTAGTCGCGCTGCTACTTAACAGCTGGAATGCCAGTAATTATCTGGCGCAGGCCGGAGTGTTGGAGGGAGCAGATGATCAGCGGTTATACGACACGGCGTCAGCAACGTTGTATGCGGGGGCGGCGTTGGTGGCGGTGATTGATAGTCAATTGAGAAGGAACGCACCGGATAGGGTATTTGGAATAAAGTTCTCAAATAATCGATGGGTTGGCGCTCCAGTCTTGACACTTTTTGGAGGATTCATTGGCGCGCTTTCATTCGGTGCGGCTGTATCTGAGTTCATATCACTCCAGCAACAATTAGAAGATGCACACAGCACGTTAGACCCTTGGTTAGACCTTCGCCACCTTGTTGTTGGAGGGCAAATAGCTGCTTTTGGTGTGCAAGCCTTTATGGGATTTAGATTCACCTTTAAAGCTATTGCAGGAACTATGACGACTGATGTTGCAATTGCGAGATACCTGCTGTGGATGGGGCCGCTTAACTACCTAATTGCGGTATTGGGCGTGTTGTACCTGGTTGCTTGGTACTTACAGCAGACGCCGATGCAGAACTTTCTTAGTTATTGCTGTTGGTCCAAGGCCCGCGCGCGAGACCTAAACCCACTATCGATTGACGATCAGCAAACAGAACTTAGCCGCTTGTACAGCATTCTTTATATGCCCAGAGTCAGTTTTGTCAGCCACGATCAGACAACTGGAACCAGCAGTCATATGGGGCTTCAATTCACATCCTTTATTGACTCACTGACCATCGACTTACCGGGGGCTGAACCCAGCAGTGCTTATCTTGAAATCACCATGCTGGGTAACCCGCGAGATACCTTGGCAATGCGAGAGCGGGTCAAAAATGGTGAGGGTGTTTATCGTACACAAGAGCCCATGCAAGACATTGCCGACTGCTGGATAGACAGCAGCCGTTGCCAGTGGATACCCGCTAAAGAGGGCCAAGGCTTGCGCTTAACAGGTCTGTTTAAAAAAGAAGTGCCGAACCTGTTCGCCTCGCAGCCCTCCAAAGTATCGTTGCGCTTACGCTACCAAACACCCCTGACCTCAATGCTAGGTGCCCTTGGCTTTATCGGAGGGGAGCATGGTGTTGCATTTACCTTGAGCCAAGCCTCTGGGGTAGTGGCATTGAGGAACGATCCAACCCCAGAACTAGACGAAGCCAAGCGCTATATCTATTTACTTGCAACGAGGGGTTGAATGATGAGCCAGCCTAATGCCGGTACGCGTAAAAATGGACTGCTTTCACAGCATGACTCTCTCGCCCCACTGCCCATCCCTACGGGGAAAAAACCAGCCGATATGCTGAACACTGTTTGGCGAAAAAATGATGTTTTTTTAGATATTGGCAATTACAGCATCGGCTCCGCTGTCATGGTTATGTGGTGCATGTCTATGTTTTATCTGGCGCTAGGTTTGGGCTTAAGAAGTATTGCCCCACAGGGCGGTAATGCCATTTTATGGGGAGGCGCAATAATTGTAGGCATCCCCTCATTGATGTTTATTTACGACCTATTCCAACCCACGCCCTTACCCATCCGCTTCAACCGCCAACGCCGTGAAGTCTGCGTGCCACGCGAAGACGGGGAATATTGGATCGTGCCGTGGGAAACAGTGACTGCCGCCGCGGCTCAAAGCTCATCGGTCAGCCAGGCTGGGCAACATACATCGGGATTGTTGTTCATTGGTTTTGACAATCCCGACCCTGATGCCAAAGAGGACAACAAGCATTTCATGTGGGGTTTTAACTGCGGCGGTAACGAAGCGGCGATGGCGCTGTGGGAGTGCATGCGCAGTTACATGGAAATAGGCCCGCAGGCGTTAACTCAATCCAATGACTTTGAAGGTGGTCGCGACAGCCTCAAAGGGCGAGGCATTGTGTGGGGAATTTGTTGCGAGTATGCAGACGGAATTTGGCAGCACTTACGAACTGGGGAGCTGGGTAAAGCTACATGGCTAGTGCTCTGCATCTTTCTTTTCGGCGGACCTTTCGTGTTTATGCTGCAAATCTGGAAGCTCTCCCCGCCCCCCGACCTCACCCACCCCGACATCATCGAATGGTCTAAACCTCTACCTCCCGAGCAGTGGGCCAAACGCTCACCCGAACTTGAAGCGGCCATCGCCCAGCGCGAGGCTGAGCTGGCCGCGAAGGATGCTTAGTTGGATGCTTTTACTTGTCTCAGCTCTTGCCGTGATTGCATTACGAAACGACCCAACACCTGAGTTGGACGTAGCAAGGCGCTATGTTTTGGCCGATCCGAAGGGTTCGATTTACTTGCAGCCGGGGGGCCGGCGATGAGTTTGTCTACTGCCGGTACGCGTAAAAATGGACTGCTTTCACAGCAGGACTCTCTCGCCCCACTGCCCATCCCTACGGGGAAAAGACCAACCGATATGCTCAATATCGTTTGGCGTAAAAATGACGTTTTTTTAGATGCTGGCAATTACAGCATCGGAACATGTGTGATGCTTTTATGGCCAATGATCATGATGTTTATAGCTCTGGCCTATTTCACAAACGACGCCGACGTTCTTTGGTTGGGAGTAGGCATAACTGGCATCCCAGCACTAATGCTGATCTATAGCTTGTCCCAACCAACACCCCTGCCCATTCGCTTCAACCGCCAACGCCGTGAGGTTTGCGTGCCACGCGAAGACGGGGAATATTGGATCGTGCCGTGGGAAACAGTGACTGCCGCCGCGGCTCAAAGCTCATCGGTCAGCCAGGCTGGGCGACATACCTCGGGGTTGTTGTTCATTGGTTTTGACAATCCCGACCCTGATGCCAAAGAGGACAACAAACATTTCATGTGGGGCTTTAACTGCGGCGGTAACGAAGCGGCGATGGCGCTGTGGGAGTGCATGCGCAGTTACATGGAAATAGGCCCGCAGGCGTTAACTCAATCCAATGACTTTGAAGGTGGTCGCGACAGCCTCAAAGGGCGAGGCATTGTGTGGGGAATTTGTTGCGAGTATGCAGACGGAATTTGGCAGCACTTACGAACTGGGGAGCTGGGTAAAGCTACATGGCTAGTGCTCTGCATCTTTCTTTTCGGCGGACCTTTCGTGTTTATGCTGCAAATCTGGAAGCTCTCCCCGCCCCCCGACCTCACCCACCCCGACATCATCGAATGGTCTAAACCTCTACCTCCCGAGCAATGGGCCAAACGCTCACCCGAACTTGAAGCGGCCATCGCCCAGCGCGAGGCCGAGCTAGCCGATGCGCTGAAATAAGCCAGAAGGTGAGAGCTCACTTTTGGCTACAACCCCCCAGTAAGCTCGGGTGTGGATGCGGGATAGAGTTCGTCTAGCACCTGCATTAGCGCCCGCTTGCGCGGGGTTTCCAGTCCGGTCCAGGCCACGCCGATGCCTGCCCCGCTCATGGCCAGTGCCAAAGGGCGGGTCACAACTCCCATTGGCAACGCCGATGCGGCGCCGCTTGGCAAGATGCCGACCCCCAGCCCCGCAGCCACCAATGCCAACTGAGTGGTGAACTCGCCCATTTCTCGGGCAATGGTCAGGGTAATTTTGCGGCGGTGAAAACCCGCCAGCATCTGGTCATACAACCCGGGGGCGTACTTACGCGCCAGCACCAGCACCGGGCAACCGGCCAAGTCTTGGGGCTGTATCCGACGCTGACTGCATAAGGGGTTGTCTTGCGGCAGCGCCACCACCAGCGACTCTTCGAAGAGCATGCGCGTGTTCACGCCAGACACATTCAAGGGCAAGCGCACCAGACCAAAATCCAAGGCGTTGTCCAACAAAGCCCGGGCCTGCGGCAGCGAAGGCATGTCTTTGAGATCCAGTTCGATACGAGGGTAGCGCTGCTCCAGTGTGCGCACGAGTTCTGGCAATAAGTGCGACAACGTTGAAGACACAAAGGCCAGGCGCAAGACGCCAACTTCTCCAGCCGCAGCCTGCTGCAACACTTCACGGGCACGCCTGGCCTGGCGCAAGGTTGCCAAGGCCTCGGGCAAAAACAGCGCCCCCTCTTCGGTCAACTCCACTCGGTGTCGGTCACGCTCAAAAAGCTGCGCCCCCACATCGTCCTCAAGGGCGCGTATTTGCGCACTCAAGGCTGGCTGAACAATGTGCAGATGCGCCGCTGCACGGCCAAAGTGCAGCTCTTCGGCCAAGGCCACAAAAGCCCGTAGATGTTTGAGTTCCACGTCTTCTCCCGAGTCGGTACAGCGTTTCTGGTGATCACGGTCGGTGATCACGGCATCACCATAAACGATTGGCACGTCAGGGCGATAGCGGTTGAAAGTGGCGTTATTGCTCCACTCATAAACCCAGGACAAGGAGGCACACATGATCGACAACTTTCGCCTTAATCGGCGTCGGGCGCTGATCACCGGTTCAGTGCGCGGCATTGGCCTGGCTCTGGCGCGCGGCCTGGCACAAGCGGGCGCTCAGGTGGTGCTCAATGGCCGCGATGCCGAACGCGCCCAAGGCGCCTGTGCCCTGTTGCGCGATGAAGGCCTGAACGTCGAATACTCGGTGTTCGACGTAACCGACCATCAAGCCGTTGCAACCGCTGTCGATGCGCTGGAGAACCGCTTGGGCCCCCTAGACATTCTGATCAACAACGCCGGGTTGCAGCATCGTCAGACACTTCAAGACGTCAACGCCGAAGACTGGAACCGGCTCATCAATACCAACCTCAATGGCGTATTCAATGTGTCCAAGGCAGTGGCCCGGCACATGATCGCTCGCCAGCGCGGCAAGATCATCAACATCGGCTCGGTACAAAGCGAGCTGGCCCGCCCCTCAATTGCGCCTTATGCCGCCAGCAAAGGCGCCGTGCGCATGCTCACCCGTGGCATGTGCGCCGACTGGGCCGGTCATGGGTTGCAGATCAACGCGCTGGCTCCGGGTTATTTCCAGACTGAATTGAATCAGGCGCTGGTCGACGATCCAGCTTTCTGCGATTGGCTGCTCAAGCGCACTCCCGCCGGGCGCTGGGGCAATGTTGAAGAGCTGTGCGGTGCGGCTGTATTTCTTGCCTCGCCAGCGTCCGACTTCGTGAACGGCCAGACCCTTTTCGTCGATGGTGGCTTGACCAGCGTCGTCTAACTCTCGTGCAAGGACTCCAACATGCCTCAATCCCTGCCAACCCTTTGCGGCTCAATCATGGGTTCGCCATTTTCGCTCGCAGTAAAAATCCACAACGCGGCGTATGCGGCCTTGGGTCTGGACTACACCTTTGTCTGTTTTGGCGTCGAAGACCCGGTTGCTGCCGTAGCGGCCATTCGGGCACTGGGCGTGCGCGGCATGAACGTCTCCATGCCCTACAAAACAGCGGTAATGCCTCATCTGGACAAGATCGACGAATCGGCCCAAGTGATTGGCGCGGTCAACACCATCAATAACGTCGACGGTGTATTGACCGGCTACAACACCGACTACCTGGGTGCGATTCGCGCCTTGCAGGAGGTCACCGAGCTAAGCGGCAAACGTATCGCGGTGCTGGGTGCGGGTGGCGCTGCGCGAGCGGTGGTTTACGGCTGTCTGCAAGCGCAAGCCCAAGTCACCGTGTTCAATCGCAGTGCCGAACGCGGTGGCGCGCTGGCCGAAGACTTGGGCGCCCGTTGGGGCGGCAGCGTCGAAGCCTTTGCGGCCAAGGCCTTCGATATCGTCATCAACGCGACTTCGGTTGGCTTCAAACAGCCGGACAGCAATCCGTTGGACGGCCATTTGGCCAGCCATCTGATTGTCATGGATGTGGCCTTCATGCCAGTGCACACCGCTCTGCTGCTGCAAGCCAAAGCGCTGGGCTGTATCACCGTGAGCGGCACTCGCATGCTGGTGCATCAGGCTTGCCGTCAAATTGAGTTGTACACCGGCAAAGACGCGCCCATCGACATCATGGAGCAGGCCATGCTCCAGGAAATACAGCGGTTGAAACTGTAAGCGACCCAACGACCAGTCCATAACAAGATGCCGTAAAGGCACCTGGAGGTACCAAGATGACTCACGATCATTCGCCATCCGACACCGCCTTGAACCCCGACGCTCAAGCACACAAGAAAGACCTGCACCGTGCCGCTTGGGCCTGCTCTTTGGGCAGTGCCCTGGAGTACTACGATTTTGCGCTTTACACACTGGCCGCTGCGCTGATCTTCGGGCCTCTGTTCTTTCCTGAACAGACCCGGGCCATGAGCCTGATCGCCAGTTTTGGCACCTACTTTTTGGGCTTTGCGATACGGCCACTGGGCGGTGTGCTGTTCGGCATGATCGGTGATCGCGTGGGTCGTAAGTTTGTGCTGACGTCGACGGTGTTGCTGATGGGTATTTCCAGCACCCTGATTGGCGCCTTGCCAACCTTCCACGAGGTCGGTTATTTGGCGCCGGTGCTGCTGGTGATTTTGCGCTTGCTCCAAGGGCTGGGCGCAGGGGCCGAACAAGCCGGGGCAGCGGTAATGATGACCGAATACGCACCCGAGGGCCGACGCGGCTTCTACGCAGCCTTACCGTTTTTGGGCATCCAATTGGGCACCATTCTCGCGGCATTGGTGTATTTCTTGGTGGTGACTGGCAATGACAACGTGATCGAGAGCGGGCTTTGGCGCATACCGTTCTTCAGCAGTGTGGTGATCGTTGCGCTGGGCCTGTACATGCGTCTATCACTCAAGGAGTCACCTACTTTCATCCGCCTCAAGGCACTCAAGCGCGTCTGTGTTAACCCACTGAAAAGTGCAATGAAACACTCCAAACCGACCTTGCTGATCGGCATCGGCCTGCGTCTGGGCGAAAACGGCGGTTCATCGATTTATCAGGCGCTGGCTGTGAGCTACATCGTCGGTGTAGTGGGGCTACAAGGGCCGGTGGGCGTGCTCACGCTTATCTGCGCGGCCAGCCTCGGCGCGATCACTGTGCCGATTGCTGGCAAGCTCAGCGACCGCTTTGGGCGTGTGGTGGTTTACCGAGCCTTCGCACTGCTGCAACTGGCACTGGCCTTTCCGGTGTGGTGGGTGCTCAGCCTGGGCAACGTGGTGGCGAGCATCATTGCTATCTCCATCGCGCTGGGCATCGGCACGTGGGGCATGTTCGGCACTCAGGCGGCGCTCATGCCAGAGCTGTTCGGCTCACGCCACCGCTACATGGGGGTGTCGATAGCCCGGGAAGCCTCGGCAGTGATTGCCGGTGGCATTGCGCCGATGATCGGTGCAGCAATCATCGCTCTGGTGGTGGCAAACAACGATGGCGACGCCAGCGCCGGTATCGGCGCATGGCTACCGATTGCCTGTTATCTGGCGCTGCTCACGCTGATTACCCTTTACGCTACGTTCAAGACCCCAGAAACACTCAACCGCGACTTGGATGAGCCGCGTGATGCCTGGGAAATAGCCAACGCCGTAACAGCCAACCCGGCCCCGTCCAGCGCCTTCACACCTACAGCGTGATGCTGAACTTACTAAAGCGGTATGGCTGATGCACCGTATTGCCTGACTTCACGACACAGAACGTGCTCGCACCTACCGTAAGACTGTTCACTTAAGGGCAACTGTAGGTGCGAGCTTGATGGATTGCACGCATAAAAAAACACCCCAACCCTCAGGACGAGGGTCCGAGGTTTGGGGTGTTTTTTAGACGCGTTTGTTCAGCTGTGTGGCCTGCTTAACAGGCCAGCGGCATCAGAACACGTTGATTGGGTAATCAACGAATACGCGTACTTCGTTACCTTCTTTGTTGTACTTGTCGGCGTTGTTCGACACGCGCAACCATGAGCCACGCAGGCGCACGCTCAAGTCTTTAGCCGGGCCGCTTTGTACAACGTATTTAGCCTGGTTGAAGATTTCACGCTCGTTGCCACGGCCACGGCCTGAACCGTCGTCGATGTTGTTACCGCGCACGTAAGCGATGTTGTAGGTCAGGCCCGGAATACCAACAGCCCCGAAGTCAAAGCCATAGCCCAACTGCCACGAACGTTCGTCCTTGGCGTTGAAGTCAGACCAGTAGGAGTTGGCCAGCAGAATGGTGTTGCCGCCGTCGCCCACGCCGTGGTCATTGGCGTAGCCGCCATACTGGTAGCCGGTTTCGCCCGTGCTCTGCTGGTAAGCCACGATCACCGAGTGCGCGTCAAACGCGTAGGTGGCCGCCAAGCTCCAGATCTTGTTGTCCTGACCATTAACTTCCAGCACGTCGCGTGCGTAGTCAGAGTTCAGGTGCGTGCGGTAGCCGTTAAAGTCAAACGTCAGCGACTGCTTGTCTTGCAGCGGCAGCGCGTAGGTCATGCCCACGTATTGCTTGCGCAGCACGTCTTCCATGTCGGAAGCGTACAGGGAGGCCGAGAAGTTTTCGGTGAACTTGTAGCTACCACCGAATACGTTGATGCTTTTCAGGCCAGTGTCACGGGCTTGAGCACTTTTACGCGACTCAGCGGTGAAACGACCCACGTTAAGCTCAAGGCCTTCGATTTCCTTGGAGGTCAACAAAGTACCGGTGTAGCTTTCTGGCATCAGACGCGAGTTGTCGTACATCAGTACCGGCAGTGCTGGCATTTGATTACCGTACTTGAGCACGGTATTGGACACGCGGAACTTAACCGCAGCGCCTGCTTTGGCAATGTCTTTGGCCGCTTTGCCGCTATCGCCAACTTTGAAGAAGTCGATGCCGCCCGCGCCGCTGAGCTTGCCTTCGCTGCCCAAACGCAGTGCGTAAATACCGAACGCATCCACACCCACACCGACGGTGCCTTGGGTAAAGCCGGAAGTGAAAGTGCCGAGGAAGCCTTGGCCCCATTCTGCTTTGTCGTGGTTACCGTGTTTGTAATCGCGGCTAATGTAAGCGTTGCGCACCAGCACATTGAGGTGGCTGTCTTCTACAAAACCTTTTGCGTCAGCTTGATCGTTAGCCATGGCTTGGGTAGCACTGAGCACACCCAAAGCGAGCAGACCTATCCGTTTGTTCAACATTTTATTTTCCTTATTTCTGAATAAAGGCGCGCTGTGGCTATCAAGCTGAAACATTGAGTGGTGGTTGCTTCACATAAACAAAAAAGACCTTTACCGAAGACGCGGTGCAGGTCTTTCGAAGAGTTGCTGTATGGCTTTCCCCACAGGCGTTGACGGCGATCCTATCTTTCACTACGGCAAAGTGTCAATTTGATGAAACTTCCATAGCCTTTTGTGGTCGCGACAGTTCATCGGTGAAAGCCCGCCAGCATTACGCCCTTACACCCTGCCACGGACAAAATGACGCGCCTGTTGCGAGGCACGTGCAGAGGCGTTTTTCGAGATTTTCACCGCCAAGCAATATATAGAAATACTTTTACCGAGAGCATCAGTGGTAATAATTAACATCAGCTAACAAGAACCATTACTATTTGCACCCTAAAAAATAGAACCGCTTTAACCCTCTCGGAAGTCTCTCAACCATGTTGTCCCCCTATCGCTTAATGCCCCTTAATTTGGGGCTTTGCGCTTTGCTGTACGTCGGATTCAGTCAAGCTGCCACCACCCTGCCAGAACTTGCCATCAACGCCAGCGAAGCCGAGACCGATGCCGATGACCCGCGTGTCAAAGACGTCACCACCGCCACCCGCACCTCAACCCCGGCGCGCTATGTGCCACAAGCCATCGACTCGGTAAAAACCAGCAATCTGCTGGACTACGGAATCAACAGCCTGGGCGAAGCCTTAAGTGGTGTCCCCAACGTCAGCAGTACCGCTGATACCCGTTTTGACAGCCTGCGCATCCGAGGCTTCGACGCCAGTAACGACTTTTATCTGGACGGTATTCGCGACGACAGCCAATACGTGCGCGACCTGCATAACATTGAGCGCATCGAGGTACTCAAAGGCCCGGCAGCGGTGCTCTACGGACGAGGCAGCCAAGGCGGGATCATCAACCGTGTGAGCAAAATGCCGCAATTTGGGCGTCAGTCGAGCATTCAGGCACAAGGCGGCAGCGATGACCTGCGCGGCCTGTACGCAGACCTCAGCGCCGACCCAAGTGACACCATCAGCCTGCGCCTGAACATGGGTAACGAGGACAAAAACAGCTTCCGCGATCACGTCAGTGGCAACCGCCAACTGTTTGCACCGTCGATGAGCTGGCAGATCAACCCCGACCTGAACTGGCTGGTGCAATACGAATACAGTCGCTACAACCGCACGCCAGACCGCGGCATTGCGAGCATTAATGGCCGCCCAGCCGATGTCAGCCGTAAAACCACCTACGGCGGGCAAAACGACTTCATCGACGACAAAACTCAAACCTTGCGCTCCAAACTCAGCTACGAGTTGAGCGACAACTGGCAACTGCGCCACACCTTGGGCGTGTTCACGCTCGACAGTCAGTTCGAAAACACCTACCTGACCGGTTACGACACCAAAACCCACAAGGTCAATCGTCAGAGCTGGCAGCAAGACATGACCACCCGCAACCTCTTTAACAACGTCGAAATAGAAGGCACCTTCGACACTTTCGGGCTAGAGCATCGTCTGCTGACCGGTCTGGAAGTCGGTAGCCAACGTCGCGATCCAAAACTCTATAGCGCCAAAGGTGTGCCTCAGGTTGATGTGTACAACCCGGACCGCCATTTGCGCCCTACCGGGCCGATGGTGATTGCCAGCGACAACCACACTGAAGTGCAAAGCAGAGGCCTGTATGTGCAAGATCAAATTCGCCTCAACGATCAATGGCAAGTACTGGCAGGCTTGCGCTATGACCGTTTTGAAGTTGAATCGACCAGCAACCTGAAAAACATCACCGAAGCGCGCAAAAGCCACAGCACCAGCCCTCGTTTGGGCGTGGTCTGGACGCCACTGGACAACCACTCGTTTTACGCATCGTGGACCAAAACCTTTTCGCCCGTGGGCGGC
The DNA here is from genome assembly GCF_055406205.1 of Pseudomonas sp. E315. Taxonomy (NCBI): domain Bacteria; kingdom Pseudomonadati; phylum Pseudomonadota; class Gammaproteobacteria; order Pseudomonadales; family Pseudomonadaceae; genus Pseudomonas; species Pseudomonas sp. E315. The sequence continues at coordinate 80,230 of NZ_JBUZPJ010000010.1, forward strand.
GGTTTGATCGGCATTACGCCGGGCGCGGCAGGCAATACCAACGACCTGAGCCCTGAACTGACCAAGCAAAAAGAGATCGGCGTAAAAAGCGACTGGCTGGATGATCGACTGAGCACCACGCTGGCGATTTATGAGCTGGAGCTCTACAACCGTCGCACCAAAGACCCAGATGATCCAACCATAACCCTGCTCTCTGGCCTGCAACGCTCACGCGGCATAGAGCTGACCGCCAGTGGCAAACTCGGCGGCAACTGGTATATGCGCGGTGGCGTGGGGGTGCAAAACGCAACGGTGGTCAAAGACAACAATGGGCTTGAAGGCACGCGCATCAGCGGCGTGGCCAAACACAACGCCAGTCTGTTTATTACCTGGAAACCAGAAATGGGCTGGTACGCCGAAACAGGCCTGACCTTGGTTGGCCAACGTTTTGCTGACAACCAAAACACCGTGGTCTTACCGGGTTACGGGCGCTGGGATGCGCTGGTAGGGTATCGCGAGCAGGATTGGGACGTCACGGGCGCGCTGACCAACCTCACTGATCGTTACTACTACGCGTCAGCGACCAGCGGGGCACAGATCATGCCGGGCGAACCGCGCAGCCTGGTCATGACAGGGACGTATAAGTTCTAAATTGCACATTCCACTGGCAGGAGCGAGCGCACTCACTCCTGCGCAGGTGTATCAACTCATCAATACTCCCGACAGAGCCTCCAATTCGGCTTCGCTGAACAACCCGGCCGGGTAACGTTCGCGAAGCAGTTGATAAGCAGACTGGCCTGAATTGTTATTGCACGGTCCATTGCGTTTAAACCAATTGGCCAGAACGAGAAGCGACTCACGGCTTACCGATTGGGGCCGCGAAACGCGCTCGCAAAATACGTTCATGACAGCGCTCTCCAGGTACTTGAGCCGCAAATGTACTCAAGGTGTGTGACAGAACATCGCCGCCTGAAGCAAACGAGTCTGGGCATGGCTCCCTTCGATCTTTTTTATGAACTCTTTTACAAAATCTATACCAATTTTTTAATTAACCTTTTGATCTGGAACAAAAAACCCGCAGTCCTTTCGGACAGCGGGTTTTTATGCAGACCAGTTAACGGCTTAAACGGCTGGCTTAAGCCTTATAAGGCGCTGGCTGTTGTTGAGTCAGACAATGAATATTGCCGCCACCCAGCAAGAGTTCACGGCCCGGCACCATTACCACCTCATGCTGGGGGAATAGCCCCTGCAGGATTTTCTTGGCTTCGCCGTCCATCGGATCATCAAAGCTCGGCGCGATAATGCCGCCGTTAACGATCAAGAAGTTCACGTAAGAGCCAGCCAAACGCACCGAAGGGTTGCGCTCCTGGCTGCCCGCGACCAGATCAACGCCATCGCACTCTTCTTGAGTGGCGTACATCGGGCCCGGAATCGGCATTTTATGCACCAAAAAAGGGCGACCTTTAGCATCAGTGCTCGTTACTAACACATTCATCGCCGCGTGGCAGCGAGCGTAGTTCGGGTCTTGCTCATCGTCCGTCCAGGCCAGCAGCACTTCCCCCGGCGCAACGTAGCAGCAAAAGTTATCCACATGGCCGTCGGTTTCATCGTTGAACAAGCCATCTGGCAGCCAAATGATCTTATCCACAGCCAAGTGCATGCGCAGCACGCCTTCAATCTCTTCACGCGACAAGTGCGGGTTGCGATTGCGGTTCATCAGGCACTCGGCTGTGGTGATCAGCGTACCCTCGCCATCCACGTGGATCGAGCCACCTTCAAGCACAAAGCCCTCGGTGTAGTAGCGCGGGCAACGCTCGATTTCCAGCACCTTGCTGCCCACTTGCTGATCGCGATTCCACGGGAAGTACAAGCCACCGTCAAACCCGCCCCATGCGTTGAAGTCCCAGTTCACACCCCGAACTTCACCGCTGTTGTTGATCACAAACGTTGGCCCGCTGTCACGTACCCACGCATCATCGCTGGACATTTCAACCACGCGAATATTGGGCACGTTGAGCTGGGCACGGGCGTTTTCATATTGCGCGGCCGACACGCCGACAGTGACGGGCTCAAAGCGCGCAATGGCCTTTGCCACCGCCGCGTGGGCAGCCTGAGCGGGCTTGCCACCCAAACGCCAGTTGTCCGGGCGCTCGGGCCAGATCATCCAGGTTTGGGTTTGTGGCGCCCATTCGGCGGGCATGTGAAAACCATCAGCGCGAGGGGAACTGTGCAACGTAGTCATCGTTTTCTGGGCTCCAGAGAACCATCAAGGGTTTTGATCGCGCCGTACAAACCCGGCCGGCAATCACAAAAAGTACCCCACGCGCAGCGAATAAGCGCCCGCTCGTCAAGGTCAAAGGCATCAGGTTAGCGCCAGCATCACCCCGCTGCACGCGTTGCCAGTGATCACGGGACGAAATGCGCGTGTCGTGCGGCGTGCTGTTATACGTGAGCGACAAGGCCCTTTATAGCCGATAAATATCCATAATAAAATGTATTAATTGACTAAAAACCATCTTAAAGGCGATTTTTATCGATATTAATCGGAAATAAAATTTGCTCATCCCTAACGGCTCGCCCTCGTTACTGACTTCTGCTTGCACCGCTTGTTGCCTGCCCACAAGCTATGCGCCAAACGTTTAAACACCGTCAGGGAATAAGGAACATCCACATGCGCATTTTAGTGACCGGCGGCGCCGGCTTTATTGGTTCAGCTTTGATCCGTCATCTGATCAAAAATACAGAGCATGAAGTGCTCAATCTGGACAAGCTGACCTACGCCGGCAACCTTGAATCGCTGCACAGCATCGTCACTGACACCCGCTACGAGTTCGTACAAGCCGATATTGTCGATCAAGCCACCGTCAGCGCCGTGATCGAACGCTTCCAGCCGCAGGCCATCATGCACTTGGCCGCGGAGTCGCACGTGGACCGCTCCATTGACGGCCCATCCGACTTTATCCAAACCAACATTGTGGGCACTTACAGCCTGCTTGAGGCCGCCCGGGCCTATTGGTCGCGCCTTGAAGAGCCGGCTAAAAGTGAGTTCCGTTTCCACCACATTTCCACCGACGAAGTGTATGGCGACCTGCACGGCGTCGACGACCTGTTCACCGAAACCACGCCCTACGCGCCAAGCTCGCCATACTCAGCCAGTAAAGCGGCGTCTGACCATTTGGTCCGCGCCTGGAACCGCACCTACGGCCTGCCGGTATTGCTGACCAACTGTTCAAACAACTACGGCCCGTTCCACTTCCCGGAAAAACTGATCCCGCTGGTGATCCTCAATGCGCTGGCAGGCAAACCGCTGCCGGTGTATGGCAACGGCCTGCAAGTGCGTGACTGGCTGTTCGTCGAAGATCACGCGCGTGCACTGCTCAAAGTTGTGACCGAAGGCACTGTGGGCCAAACCTACAACATTGGCGGCCACAACGAGCAAACGAACATCGACGTGGTGCGCGGAATCTGCGCCCTGCTTGAAGAACTTGCCCCGCAGCACCCGGCAGGTGTTGCGCAATTTGCTGACCTGATCACCTTCGTCAAAGACCGCCCAGGCCATGACCTGCGTTATGCCATTGATGCGAGCAAAATCGAACGTGAGCTTGGCTGGGTACCAGAAGAAACCTTCGAAACGGGTCTGCGCAAAACCGTGCAATGGTATTTGGACAACCTGGAGTGGTGCAAAAACGTTCAGGACGGCAGCTATCAAGGTCAGCGTCTTGGCTACACAGACCCTAAGGATCTGATTGCATGACAAAAGGTATTGTTCTAGCCGGTGGCTCAGGCACACGCCTGCACCCGATCACCCTGAGTGTTTCGAAGCAACTGCTGCCGGTCTATGACAAGCCGATGATTTATTACCCGATATCTGTGTTGATGCTGGCCGGTATTCGCGACATCTTGCTCAAAGCGCCGCAGTACGTTCAAACCATTGAACAGCGCCAAGGCTTGAAGGTCGCGTGCCTCGAGGAGATCGCCTACAACAAGGGTTGGATCGACCGCGATCACGTGTTGGAGCGTGCGCGTTATTTTGGCAAAAGCGGCTATGGTCAATATCTGTACGGTCTGGCGGGGGACCACCCATGACAATCATCACAAGCGATTTGCCAGGCGTCATGATTCTCGAACCCAACGTGTTTGAAGATGCCCGCGGCTTTTTCTATGAGAGCTTCAACGAGCGCGCGTTCGAAAAAGAAACCGGCTTTCAGGGCAAGTTCGTACAAGACAACCACTCGCATTCAAAGCAAAACGTTTTGCGTGGCCTGCATTATCAAATCGACCACCCTCAGGGAAAACTGGTGCGCGTCACAGCCGGTGAAATTCTGGATGTCGCGGTCGATATTCGTCGCAGCTCGTCCAACTTTGGGCGCTGGACCAGCAAGCGTTTATCCGCCAAAAATGCCCATCAACTCTGGATCCCCCCCGGCTTCGCGCATGGCTTTTTGGTCTTAAGTAACTCTGCGGACGTGATGTATAAGACCACGGATTACTACACGCCTTCAGCCGAGCGCTGCATCCGCTGGGACGATCGGCAACTGAACATTGACTGGCAACTAAATGGCCATGTACCGCTGCTGTCCGCCAAGGATCAAGTCGGTTGTGCCCTTGATGAGGCTGAGTTGTTCCCATGAGCACGCCATCGCTGAAGATCCTCATCAGCGGTAAGACCGGTCAACTTTCAATTGAGCTGCAAAAGCGGCTCGTCGATTTAGGCGAGCTGATTGTGCTGGGGCGTGATGAGCTGGATCTAAGCCACCCCGAGCACATTCGGGCGCAGGTTCGGGCACACAAACCCGACCTGATTATCAACGCCGCCGCTTATACCGCTGTCGATCTGGCCGAGCACGAGCCTGAATTGGCCAACACCATCAACGGCACAGCCCCCGGTGTTTTCGCTGAAGAGGCCAAAGCGTTAGGCATCCCCCTGATCCATTACTCCACCGACTACGTGTTTGACGGTACCAAGACGACGCCCTACACCGAAGACGATGAGCCGAATCCACTGAACGTTTACGGTAAAAGCAAGCTGATGGGCGAGCGCGCCATTGCGCGAGTCGGCGGTGACTATTTGATCTTGCGCACCAGTTGGGTGTACGCCAACCACGGCAAAAACTTTTTGCTGAGCATGCAGCGCTTACTGCAAGAAAAACCCGAACTGCGCGTGGTAGCGGATCAGATTGGCGCGCCCACATGGGCAGGCACAATTGCCCAGAGCACACGGCAACTGATTGAACACTGGCAAGCCGGCAAAAATAGAGCCTCGGGCATTTATCACCTGACCGCCCACGGCCAAACCTCATGGTTCGGTTTTGCTCAAGCCATTGGTGAGCAGTTAATTGCTCAAAACAAGCGCTGCGCCATCCTCCAAGCCATTCCGAGCAGCGCCTACCCAACGCCAGCCAAGCGCCCGCTCAACTCACGGCTCGATTGCAGCAAACTCGAACGTGACTGGCACGTGGCTCAGCCCGATTGGCACACCGCATTGCGCGAGTGTTTAGCTGAGCAAGGCTAGGCATAATGCGCCGTACATTCGCGGCGCATTATTCCGATGATTAAAACTCCACCCACTCCTCGCAGACCCCGCTGGCGCAGCTTGGCCCTTTTGGCGCTGTGCCTGGCGCCCTTATTGTGGCCACTGCAACATCTGGCCGAGCGCTATTACCGCAATGAGCTGGCCGGGCAAAACCTTCAAACCCTCGATTTGTATGTGGCCAACCTGCTGGGCACGTTGCATCGTTACGAAGTGCTGCCACAAATTCTCGGTGAGCTGCCTGCATTGCGCGCAGTGCTCTCCACCCCGGAAGACCCGCAAACCGTCGGCAATGCCAACCAGTTGCTCAATGACATCAGCCGAAAAACCGGCGCTGAGGTCATGTACTTGATGGACGCTCACGGCGACACCCTTGCTGCCTCCAACTGGGACAAAAAAGACAGTTTCATCGGGCGTAACTTCGCCTTTCGCCCCTATTTCAGCGAAGCAATGGAAGGCAAATTGGGGCGCTTCTTCGGGTTAGGCACTACATCCGGCAAACGCGGCTACTTCTTTGCCGCCGCCATCACCGACGGTGACCAAAAAATCGGTGTGTTGGTGGTCAAAGTCGATCTCGATCACACCGAACGCCTGTGGGGCAAAACCCCTGAACAACTGCTGATGACCGACCACAACGGCGTGGTCATCCTTACCTCACGCCCAGAGTGGCGTTTTAGAGCCACCCGCGAGTTGTCCGAAGAAGAGCGCCAGGCCATTTTCGCCATCCTGCCCTACCCGACTCGTGACCCGCAGCCGCTGAACCTCGACTTGAATGCCTGGCTGGTGCAAACCCAGAAAATTGACGAAACCGGCTGGAGCGTCAACATTCTCGCGCCGCGAACCTTGATCGACCGCCCCGTGCGTACAGCGTTGGCCATTGGCGGCGCGACCTTGCTGGTGGTCATGTTGTTGATCAGTCTGATGATGCAGCGCCGCCGTCACTACCTTGAGCGCATCGCCTTCGAAGGCAAGGCCCGGCGTGAACTGGAAATGCGTGTGGCCGAACGTACCAGCGATCTGGAAGGCCTCAACCAGCGACTGCGCAAAGAGGTGCTGGAGCGTGAGCACGCCCAGCAAGAGTTGGTGCGCGCGCAGGACGATTTGGTGCAAGCAGGCAAACTCTCGGCGCTGGGCACCATGTCAGCCAGCATCAGCCACGAACTCAACCAGCCACTGGCCGCTATCCGCAGTTACGCCGAAAACGCTGAAGTGCTGCTCGATCACCAACGCATCGACGATGCCCGCGGCAACCTCAAACTGATCAACGAACTGACCGGGCGCATGGCATCGATCATCGCCCACCTGCGCGCCTTTGCCCGGCGTGATCGTCACGCACCTGAAAGTGTTGCCCTGCAACCTGCGCTAGACGACGCCTTGGCACTGCTGGCCAAACGCCGACGCAGCATGGAAGTAGAACTGATTCGCGACTTGCCCGCCGCCACCTTGTGGGTCGAAGCGGGCGAAACGCGCTTGCGCCAAGTGTTGGGCAACCTGCTGGCTAACGCACTGGATGCGTTGACTGAAAAAGGCCCTCCGCGCCGTTTGTGGCTCAGCGCCCAATCCACGGCGCAAGGCGTCACGTTGCACATTCGCGACAACGGCCCGGGGTTTTGCATGGAGGCCTTAGGCCGAGCCGGCGAGCCCTTTTACACCACCAAAACCCGCACCCAGGGCTTGGGCTTGGGGTTGGCCATTTGCGACACATTGATCCGAGCGTTTGGCGGCGAACTGCTATTTGCCAACCATAAAGAAGGCGGCGCCTTAATTACCCTGCGACTGCGCGCGGGAGCGCCGGGCGTCAGCTTGCAAGCTTCAGAGGACTCCAGGTGATGAGCCAACCCATCGACCCACGCGTTCAGATCATCCTGATCGATGATGACCCGCACCTGCGCCAAGCGCTCACTCAAACGCTGGATCTGGCCGGTCTTAACGTACTGCCGCTGGCTCAAGCCACAGGGCTTGCCGAACGTGTCGGCCGCGACTGGCCGGGCGTGGTGGTGAGCGACATCCGTATGCCGGGCATGGACGGCCTTGAGTTGCTGGCCCAACTGCACGCCCAAGACCCTGAGCTGCCGGTGCTGTTGATTACTGGCCACGGCGACGTGCCGCTCGCGGTGCAAGCAATGCGTTCGGGGGCTTACGACTTTCTGGAAAAACCCTTTGCCAGCGACGCGTTAATCGACAGCGTGCGCCGGGCGCTGGCCCTGCGCGCTTTGGTATTGGACAACCGCAGCCTGCGACTGGCCCTGAGTGATCGGCAACAACTGAGCACCCGGCTGGTGGGGCAATCACCCGCCATGCTGCGCCTGCGCGAGCAAATCGGCGCACTGGCCGCCACCAAAGCGGACGTGCTGATTCTGGGCGAAACGGGCTCGGGCAAAGAAGTGGTCGCACGGGCGCTGCATGACTTGTCCAATCGTCGTAACGGGCCGTTTGTGGCGATCAACGCGGGTGCATTGGCCGAATCGGTCGTCGAGAGCGAACTGTTCGGCCACGAACCCGGTGCGTTCACCGGCGCGCAAAAGCGCCGCATCGGCAAGTTTGAGTTTGCCAATGGCGGCACGTTGTTCCTCGATGAAATCGAAAGCATGAGTTTAGACGTGCAAGTCAAACTGCTGCGCCTGTTACAAGAACGGGTGGTTGAACGCTTGGGCGGCAATCAACTGATCCCGCTGGATATCCGAGTGATTGCCGCCACCAAGGAAGACCTGCGCCAAGCCGCAGATCAAGGCCGGTTTCGCGCCGACTTGTATTACCGGCTGAACGTCGCGCCGTTACGAATTGCGCCGTTGCGCGAGCGGGGCGAAGACGCACTGATGCTGTTCCAGCACTTTGCTGACGAAGCCAGCACTCGCCACGGCTTGCCTGCCAATGTACTGCAACCGGCGCACCGCGCCTTACTGCTGCGCCACAACTGGCCGGGCAACGTGCGAGAGCTGCAAAACGTCGCCGAACGCTTTGCACTGGGGTTGGAGTTGGCCTTGGACGATCAATCGGCCCAAGGCACGCAATCGTCCGCTCTTGAAGTCTCGGGCGGGTTGAGTGAACAGGTGGAACACTTCGAAAAAAGCCTGATTGCTGCCGAACTAGAACGCTCTCACAGCTCAATGCGCAGTTTGGCTGAGGCATTGGGCGTGCCGCGTAAAACCCTGCACGACAAATTGCGCAAACATGGCCTGCACTTCGAGAGCGGTAGCCACCCCCATCCTGATGAGCTTGATTGAAGAGGCCTTTGCATGAATCGCGACAGCCGTTATCTGGAATCCGTCCTCCATCACGACATTCCGCTCACGCGTGAAATGGGTCTCAAAGTATTGAGTTGGCACGACCAACAGTTGCGCCTGCAATTACCACTGGACGCCAACATCAACCACAAAAGCACCATGTTTGGCGGCAGCCTGTACTGCGGCGCTGTGCTGGCGGGGTGGGGCTGGCTGCACTTGAGCTTGCGTGACGCGGGGATCGAAGACGGGCACATCGTGATTCAAGAAGGCCACATCAGCTACCCGCTGCCTGTGACCCAAGACGCAATCGTGCTGTGCGATGCGCCCACTGCCGCGGCCTGGAATAAATTTTTAGCCATGTACAAACGCCACGGCCGCGCACGCTTGAGTCTCGATACACGCGTGATCAACGCCGAGGGCGAAGACGATGCGGTTAAATTTAAAGGGCAATACGTGTTGCACCGTTAAACACCTGCATGGGCGCCTACTGCTGCGCGTCTTATGGCTACTAGCGGCACCTGAATTAACGGCAGCGAAGCGATTTTTTGCGCAGGCAACACAAAACGCCAACAGGCAGGCCAAGCCTCTCGCAGTCGCTAAACGATTGAATCAATATCCAGCTCATAAGGCGCACCGATCACGTACTCGCCGATCAATGCCGCAATCGCTTGATCATCGCTGTCGATAACCGGGCCTCTGGGGGAGGCTCTGTAGGCAATTTCATTACTTGCGCTCTGTGGCTGGGCTTGCCAGGGGGCGGCCACACCCTTGAGCACCGCGATCAGGTTGTCCGTTGTGGCGTTTTTCTCGGTCAGTGCAGGCGGGGCAGGTAAGGCTTGCACGGCTTTAACCACGCTGCCCGGGTCTTTGGTGTAGGCCCTAATGGACTCCAGCCCTTCAAGCATCGGCAATACGCGCCCGGTGACGTTGTCAAACGCACTGATGATGGGCAAGCCCACTTTGCCGCGAAACACCGGTGTACCCAAACTAGGAATAATCAGCCCCACCAAAAACCGTGGGTCGTGACGTTTTACACTCAGCCCCACACTGGCCACGGCCAGCCCTACACCGACCACCTGCCCGGCAGCCACGACCAAGGACAGTTCGTTGTTGGACTCATTGTCAAAAAAGATGCCGCGATAGCGAAAGTAGTCGCTGAACAATTCGCGTTCGTTTAAGGCCGAGTTCATAAACCAGGCCCGCGAGTCATGCACATGCTCGTCAAACAGGCCGACGATCAACCAGGCTCTGTCGTCCACCGGTTTGCCTTGGTGACCAAACAGCTGCGCCTCGCAAGCCTCCCCGGCAGCCCGCAAATCGGCGTAGTGCTGGGCTTCATCCTGGCTGTTGGTCATGTACACCAACCCGCCCACCAAGGTATTGGCCAACGTGCCTAAACCGAGCATTTCCGAGGCGCTCAGCCTCCACTCCGGCACGTAATCGCGCCGAAAGTCGTCCATCGCATTGATCAATTGCTGGCAGTCCAGGTTCGGTTCGAAATCCTTACTGGTGTTGAATTCCGGGATGCCGGGCGACGTTCCGGTGCGGGTTTCGTAGCTTCTTTTGATTTTCTTCCAGGCGTCCCGCTGTTTTTCATCGGCCTCAGACAGCACCGGCGGTGCCTCACCCTTAAGGCGAGCCACATCTTCAGCCAGCTGCAAGTTGTGCAGCTTTTTGAAAGCGGTGCGCTCTTCATTGTTCATGTCGGGCGTTTCAGGCTTGCCCGCCTCGTTTTTCGTCACCTTCATGACATTACGATACGAGCCGGTGAACCGGGCTCGGCCCTTGGCGTAACGGTTGATCCGCCAACCGGTGATCAACCCCGCTTCACGGGCCATGACCTCCTCCAACGGGCCGTTGTCCATGTTGTCCAGCCAGGTGTTGAAGCGGTTAATGAGGGTGGGGCCAACGTCGTATTCGTTTCGGGTATCACCATCCATCACCAACCATGGCCAGCGATCTTCCAGTTCAACAGTGAGAGCTTCTTTAGGCGCCTGCAACGGAGCCCCCACTTTGTAGGCTTCGTCAAACATGTGATGCAGCGCAATTTGCGACAACACTTCATGGGTGCCTTCTGATGCCCTGCCTTGATCGCCCGGCGGGTAACCACCGCCCACATCCGAGTGCATACCGGGGTACATAAACTCATCGGTGCCGTTGCGGTAGGTCGAAACGCACTGCGGGTCGTCGGGGTTGGCTTTGCGCCGTATCGAGTCCACCGGGAAGCAACTGCGCTGCTCATGGGCAGCTACCATATGTACGCAGCGCTCCAAAAACTGCTCTGAATCGGGCAAACGCATGCTGCCATCGGCCCAGCCCATATGCCCGGCCGCAAACGGCACTAAATAAGGGATGCCCACCGAGGCCACGGTGTCGAACAAACCCATAAACACAATCTTGATCGGCAGCCCGGCAAACAGGTAGCAGGTGCTGCCTTCCACCTCGACCTTGGTCAGGGCTTCGAGCCAAGTGGCAAACGCCCGCGCCTCAGCAGCGCCTCGTGAAAAGCCGTACACAAACAGACGCAACGCCTTGATTGGGGCGATGCTTTTAGCGCTATGGCAGGCCTCGATTTGGCTTTTTAGCTCGGCCAGCGGTTGTTGCAGTGCGTCTTGACGGCGGGCGTAGCTGCTTTTGAACAAGGAGGCGCCGAGGGCGTCTGCAGTAACGCTGGTGCCCATTTTTTGAACCAAACTGTAACTTTCGTCCATGGTTGGTGGCTTGTTGCCGGTGGCCTTTTTGAGTGCGTCAATCAAACGGGTCAGCCCCCAGTTAACTCTGTTCTCACCGCCAATAGACATCATCAACCCCAGCGAACTGGGCTCAAACTCGCCTATTTCCTTGAACTCAGTGCCAACGCCCGGCATGTAGTAAGCATAAAACCCCTCATAGTCGAAGGCTTTATGCTCAGTCCTGCCCAAACTGGCATGGTACAAACGAGCCACATTCGTAGTCGTTGAAGGCTTGGCGATGTTGTCGCTGGGCTCATGGTTGTTGGTGCCATCAAAGCACAGGGTGATGGACAAAATTTTCATACACGGCGGGCCGACGTAAGGTCGGCTCGCAGCACGAGCTTCGTCCATAGCCTGCTGCTCAAACTCGTTGTAGGCTCTTTGCTGTACGCGGTAGTTACTTAGCACATCACTCGGGGTCGCAGGTAACAGTCCTCCCATCTTGAAGTCTGGGGTTGGGCTCATAAATTGCGGCTTTGGCTTCCGGGTCTTAGGGCTCATGGCTTCGGACATGTCTTGGGCTCCTCCATTTTCCTAAGGTAGTGAAACGGGTAATCTGGACGCCCCGGGTAAGTAGCACCGGCTGACACTGCTACTTGGTTGCACGGTAAAAAATGCACGTTGACCAAACCTAGCTCTTCATACGGCGCAACTGGGGCAACAACGCGATGGCGGGTGTATTTAGCCGCATGCACTTTGTAGGCGGCTCTATAACCGTCAGTGCCTAGCGGCGGCCAATTTACGTAAGCATGTGGATCAGGATCTTTTTCCCACTCCACGACCACGGTCAAATCAGGGCGCCACTTAACCGGTAGCGCCACACAGCAGTTTTGCTTGCCTCCACCACCATAAGGGCTGATGTTGGGCCCGCCGCCGCCGTTGACCGAAAAGCGATTAATCGCTGCCGAGGTATGGCTATACCCCTCAATCGGCGCCCCCAGCATCTTGGGCCTCGGCTCAGCACAGCCTTGCAGCGCTAGGCCGCTAACACAGACTAAGAACAGCAAACGCCTCATGGCTTCGGACATGTCTTGGGCTCCTCCATTTTCCTAGGGAAGTTGAATGGGTATCCCGGCTGGCCGGGTAGCTCGGCAACAGCCGACACTGCAACTTGATTGCAGGGTAAAAAGTGAACATCGACTACACCCAGTCGTTCATACCGAGCAACTGGGGCAACAACGCGATGGCGGGTGTAATGGGTTTCGTGTTCCCTGGCGGCCTTACGCCAAGCATCGGAATATCTGGGCTCAGGCCAGTTTTTTGAATCGTAAGGATCAGGATCTTTTTCCCACTCCACGACCACGGTCAAATCAGGGCGCCACTTAACCGGTAGCGCAACACAGCACATTTGCCCTCCGTTATAGCCATAGGGGCTGAGATTCGGGCCGCCATTGCCGTTGACCGAAAAGCGATTAATCGCCGCCGAGGTATGGCTATAACCCTCAATCGGCGCCCCCAGCATTTTGGGCTTCGGCTCAGCACAACCTTGCAGCGCTAAGCCGCTAACACAGACTAAAAACAGCAAACGCTTCATGGCTTCGGACATGTCTTCGGCTCCTCCATTTTTTGAGGAAAGTGATAGGGGTATCCGGGCTGGCCGGGCAGCTCAGTGCTGGTTAGGGGGGCGCAACGCTCTGCACGCACAGCTTCGCCCTGCTGATTGAGCAGTGCGTGCTGGTAATCCAGTGGGATGGCGCGTCGGCCAATGAGATGGCGACCGTAATGCGTTGGCACAGGCAGGACTGAACATCCGTTGTTCCTCACGTGTGAGCATGGATTTACGGCTTACAACACGGCCCCGACTTGAGGGCGCAATGCGAAGCCGCTCTTCGATCATAGCCCGCGAGCGGTATTAGCCGGTCGTTAGCAGCCGAAGTACCGGGCACCTCCGTGTGCATCGGTAATGGTTCAAATCAAACGCTCGCCAGCAACAATGGCGAAAACGGGCAAATACCTTAGTGTTTTCTACCCGTTAATGCACGTATTGACTGATGGTTTAGCTTAGGGTTGATGTCGGGCATAGCCGGTGGCACCTCAACCATACAAGTTCCTACGTTGCTACTGGCCCTGAGCCAAAGCCAGCAATTGTTCACGCCAGGGGGCGTTTGCGGGCAAGGCCAAAAACGACGCATTGAGCAGCGATTCACGCGCCGGGTACTCAAAAGGCTCGCCGTTGAGTTGCAGCACCACGCCGCCCGCGCCTTCGAGCACGCCTTGGGCTGCCGCCGTGTCCCATTGAGACGTCGGCGCCAAACGCGGGTAACAATCAGCAGCCCCTTCGGCCAACAAACAAAATTTCAACGAGCTGCCCACACTGGTCAGTTGCAACTCGCCCAAGTGCTTACTGAGCCCGGCCAGCAAACGCTCTTGTTCAGGGCTGGAATGGCGACGGCTGGCGACCACCGTCAAGGCTTCGCCGGCTGGCGGTGTGTTGCGTACGCTGATGGGCACAATCACGTCAGCATCTGCACGCCAAGCCCCCAAACCTGCCCCGCCGTAGTAGCAACGACCGCTGGTCGGCATCGACACCACGCCAAACACCACGCGGCCCTGCTCAATCAGGGCAATGTTGACGGTGAACTCCTCGCTGCCCGAAATGAATTCTTTGGTGCCGTCCAGCGGGTCAACCAACCACCAGCGCGTCCAACCTTCACGCACGTTTTGCGCGATGTTGGCGTCTTCTTCCGAAAGCACGGGAATGCTTGGGTCCAATGCCGTCAGGCCATCGAGCAGCACATGATGTGCCGCCAGATCAGCGGCTGTGACCGGTGAATCATCGGCTTTGGCGGTGACCGCAACGTCAGCTCGCCAAAATGGCAAAATCGCTTCGCCCGCCCGATGGGCAAGTGCAATGACCGGGGCCAGTAATGGATGAGGTAAGTGCGCAGCAGGCACACTCACGACGGAAACACTCCACGCTGGGTCAGCAAGTCACGCACCAGATACAGCGCAGCCAACGCGCGGCCTTCGCTGAATTGCGGGTTTTGCACCAGGTTCGACAACTCGCGCAAGTTGACGCGATCCACACGCATAGGCTCCGGCTCGTCGCCCTCCAAATGCGCCTCATACAGATCGGTTGCCAAGACCACTTGAATTTTTTGGCTCATGTAGCCGGGCGACAGCGACAGCTCAGTCAGGTGCTCAAGTTGGCGAGCGCCGTAGCCGGCCTCTTCCTTCAACTCACGCTCGGCGGCCGCCAACACATCTTCGCCCGGCTCAATCAGGCCTTTAGGCAAAGACACTTCGTACTCGTCGGTGCCGCCGCAATACTCTTCGACCAAAATGGCGTGCTCGGCATCGACCATCGCGACAATCATGACCGCGCCATAGCCATTGCCGCGCCCCACCAACCGCTCATAAGTACGCTCAACGCCATTGGAAAAGCGCAGTTGCACTTCTTCGACCCGAAACAAACGGCTGCTGGCAACAATTTCACGGGCAAGTACGGTGGGTTTTTGGCGCATAGGGGCTCCTCAATATGAACGGGTTACTATACCCCGGCTTTTCCGATTGTCTGTCTCGGATATTTATCGACTGCTGGAGACGTTTTGCATGACCGCTTTACCTTGGCGCGACATCGACACCGTACTGCTCGACATGGACGGCACGCTGCTCGACCTGCATTACGACAATCATTTTTGGCTTGAACACTTGCCCAAACGCTATGCCGAGCTGCACGGCATTAGCCGGGCAATGGCAGACCTGGAACTGATGCCACTGTTTGAGCGCAATGCAGGCCAATTGAAATGGTATTGCCTGGACTTTTGGAGCGCCGAGCTCAATATTCCGGTGCGCGAACTGAAGCTCGAAACCGCCGACCTGATCGCCTTGCGCCCCGATGCAGATACCTTTTTAGCCGCGATCAAACAGGCTGGCAAGCGGGTCATCATGATTACCAACGCTCACCGCGATTCGCTGTCGCTCAAACTTGAGCGCATTGAGTTGGCGCCCTACTTCGAGCGTTTAATCAGCTCTCACGACTATGGTTTTGCCAAAGAAAGCCCGGCGTTCTGGGATGCCTTGCAAGCAGACATTGGCTTTGAGCCAAGCCGCAGTTTGTTTATCGACGACACCCTGCCCATTCTGCGCAGCGCCCGTGATTTCGGGATTGCTCACTTGCTGGCCGTGAAACAACCCGACAGCAAAAAAGGACCGAAAGACACCGAAGAATTTGCCGCACTGGGGGATTATCGCGAGTTGCTGGAAGGGCTTTGAGCTGCACCTTGTAGCCGCTGCCGAAGGCGGCGAGAAGGCCCAAGGGCCTTCAAGGCTAAGGCAGCGACTACAAGGTCGAGAGTGTTACTCAGGAATACGCAGTGTTTGCCCTGGGTAAATTTTGTCGGGGTGCTTGAGCATCGGTTTGTTAGCTTCGAAGATTTTGTTGTACTGGTTAGCGTTGCCGTACACCTGAAGCGAAATTGCGCTCAGTGTGTCGCCTTTTTTTACCACCACAAAACGCGAGGCCACAACGGTTGGCCCAGTCACCGTGATCTTGTCTTCAACACTGGCAACGCCTGCGATGTTGCCCGCCGCCAGAATGATTTTTTCTTTCTCTTCCTGCGTGGCGACTTCACCACTGACGGTCACTTTGTCGCCTTCAACGGTGGCCGTGATGTTGGGGTTTCCCAAACCTACCTGCTCAACGTGCTTTTTGAGTTCGTCACTGGCATTGGCATTGCCGGGGGTCAGCAAGTCGATTACTTTCTCGCCCGCTTCCTTGATAAAGCTAAAAATACTCATCGTTCACGCTCCTAGGGTTGGAATAGCCAGACACTGAGCGTAGACCAACATTGGCGAAGCGGGTTCCAACGCAAGCGCGCTAGAATCGCCCGTTGATTTGCACCCGGAGCGACGATGGACATCAAACAGCTGAAATTCCTGATTGCCCTCGATGAAACTCGTCACTTCGGCAAAGCGGCCGCGCGCTGCCATATCACCCAGCCCACACTCTCGATGCGCTTACGCAGCCTTGAGCAAGAGCTTGATCTGCAACTGGTCAATCGCGGCCAACGCTTTGAAAGCTTTACCGCCCCCGGTGAGCGCGTGTTGGCCTGGGCCAAAACAGTCTTGGCTGCTTACGATGGCTTGCAGGCTGAAGCCGCAGCCTGTCGTGGCAACCTGATCGGTACGCTGCGTTTGGGCGTGGTGCCACTATCGAGTTTCGACCCGCTGCTGTTATTGCAACGCCTGCATCAAGCGCACCCCGAGTTGCGCTTTGAACTGTCGGCACTCAGCTCTGAACAAATTCTCGACCAATTGGCCAGCAACCGGCTGGACCTCGGCGTGTCTTATTTGGACCGCCTCGACCATGACCGTTTTGACACGCTGGCCTTGGGCGAAACCCGCATGGGTCTGCTTTATGATCAACGCCATTTCAGTTTTGGTGACCAACCCCTGAGCTGGGAGGCGTTGATCGAACTGCCGCTGGGGCTGCTCAACGGCGGCATGCACTTTCGTCAGTCCATTGACCACAACTTCCACAGTCGCGGCCTCACGCCCCACCCGCTGCTGCAAACCGATGCCGTCCATCAATTGCTGCAAGCCGTACAGGGTGGATTCTGTTGCGCTGTCATGCCGCTCGAAGGCGGGCTTGATGCGTTAACAGACGACCTGCGCCTGCACCCCATTGAAGACGCACACACACTGGCCAATCTGGGCCTGATCATGCGCCGCGAAGCCCCGCGCTCTGCGTTGGCTGAAGCCTGCTTTGCGCTGTACCAGAAATCAGCAACACCATCTTGATCGACACGATCTATCAATAGATCAGCATTAGCGATTAGACGCGACACTGTGTCGCGCCTAGGCTTAGTGCTGAACAAACCGTCGGTAATGCCCTATGAACGCCAAGCGCCCCCTGTGCGCTGCGCCCGCCTCTGATTCGCCCGCGCCTGCTGCCAGCCAGAACTATCACTACGTCACGCTGGACAACAGCACCTGCGCGCAAACCGCTCTCGCTGAAGAAGTCGCACTGGCGATTGCCTACAACGGCATTAGCCAGGCCGTGATGCTGGTTACGCCCACTGACCTTGAAGACTTCATCGTCGGTTTCAGCCTGGGCAGCGGCATCATTCATGACCCCAGCGAAATCTACGACCTCAAGCTCACTGGCGCAGGCTCGGCGCACTACGCGCAGGTCGAAATCGCCAGCCGTGCGTTCTGGAACCTCAAGCAGCAACGCCGACAACTGGCTGGCACCAGCGGCTGCGGCTTGTGCGGTGTAGAAGCGGTTGAGCAAGCCTTGCCTGACCTCAATGTACTGCCGGGCGCGCCCCTGCCGCCCGCGCAATGGCTTGAAGGTTTGCGCCAGCGCATCAGCGAGTTTCAGCCCTTGGGCCAACACTGTGGCGCGGTTCATGCCGCCGTCTATATGGATGCTCAGGGTGAACTCTTGATGGGCCGCGAAGACATCGGCCGCCACAACGCCCTTGATAAATTGATCGGCGCACTGGTGCGTCAAAACATTGATCTGACCGGCGGTGCCGCCATCGTCACCAGCCGTTGCAGCCTTGAGCTGATTCAGAAGGTGTTGCGCGCAGGCATTCAAACCCTGATCAGTCTGTCTTCGCCTACCGGCCTGGCACTGCAATGGGCCCGACGCCACAACCTGAACCTTATTCATCTGCCACAAAAAAGCGCACCGCGTGTTTACAGCCCGGTGCAGGAGAATCAAGCGTGAGCACTCATCATCAAGCCGACCAAAAACCAACTCCGCGCTACAAGCCCTATAAAGGCCCAGCCGGTGGCTGGGGCGCGCTGATCAGTGTGGCGCAAGCGTGGTTGACCAGTGACAACGCACTAAAAAACTTGCGCATGATGCTCAAAACCAACCAGAACGGCGGCTTCGACTGCCCGGGTTGCGCCTGGGGTGACTCGCCAGAAAGCGGGTTGGTCAAGTTCTGTGAAAACGGCGCCAAGGCCGTGAACTGGGAAGCCACCAAGCGTCGAGTGGATGCGGCATTCTTCGCCAAGCACAGCGTCAGCGCCTTGCTGGAACAAAGCGATTATTGGCTGGAATATCAGGGCCGCCTCACCGAGCCCATGACGTACAACGCCCAAACCGATCGTTACCAACCCATCAGTTGGGATGCCGCCTACGCGCTCATCGCCAAACACCTGCTCAATCTTGCTAGCCCCAATGAAGCCGAGTTTTACACCTCGGGCCGGGCCAGCAACGAGGCCGCGTATTTGTACCAACTGTTTGTACGAGCGTTCGGCACCAACAACTTTCCCGATTGCTCAAACATGTGCCACGAAGCCAGTGGCGTCGCTTTGGCGCAAAGTATCGGAGTCGGCAAAGGCACCGTGACGTTCGACGACTTTGAACACGCCGACGCGATTTTCGTACTGGGGCAAAACCCCGGCACCAACCACCCGCGCATGCTTGAGCCCCTGCGCGAAGCGGTTAAACGCGGCGCCCAAGTGGTGTGCGTCAACCCGCTCAAAGAGCGCGGGCTAGAACGCTTCCAACATCCACAACACCCGCTGGAGATGCTCACCAACGGTGACCGCCCTACCAACACAGCCTATTTACGCCCGGCATTGGGCGGCGACATGGCGCTGTTGCGCGGCATGGCCAAATTTTTGTTGCAGTGGGAACGTGACGCTCAAGCCGCTGGCGCACCCGCGGTGTTCGACCACGCCTTCCTGAATGAACACACTGCAGGCGTACTCGATTACATCGCCAGCCTTGATGACACCTCATGGGAGCACATCGTCGAGCAATCGGGCCTGACGCTGGTCGATATCGAACGCGCCGCCCGCATGTACCTTAAAGGCAAAAACGTCATCATGTGCTGGGCAATGGGCATCACCCAGCACCGCCACTCAGTGCAAACCATTCAGGAAATCGCCAACCTGATGCTGCTGCGCGGCAACATCGGCCGCCCAGGCGCGGGGCTTTGCCCGGTGCGCGGCCACAGTAACGTGCAAGGCGACCGCACAATGGGCATTAACGAACGCCCACCGGTGGCCTTTCTTGATTCACTGGAGCGTCGCTTCAAGTTCAAGGTGCCACGCGAAAACGGCCATAACGTGGTTGAAGCCATTCACGCCATGCTTGAAGGTCGCGCCAAAGTCTTTATTGGTCTGGGCGGCAACTTTGCGCAAGCCACACCCGACAGCCCGCGCACAGCTCAAGCCCTGCGCAATTGCGACCTCACCGTGCAAATCAGTACCAAGCTCAATCGCAGCCATTTAATGCACGGCAAAGAGGCGCTGATCCTGCCGTGTTTGGGCCGCACCGACATCGACGTGCAAGCTGAAGGGCCACAAGCCGTCACTGTGGAAGATTCATTCAGCATGGTGCATGCCTCCAACGGGCAATTGCAGCCGCTGTCCAGTCAGATGCGCTCAGAGCCTGCGATCATTGCCGGGATTGCCGCTGCCACACTGGGCACCCATCCCATTGACTGGCATTGGGCTGTGGCCGATTACCGACGTATACGTGACTTGATTGACGACACCATCCCCGGCTTCAAAGACTTCAATACCCGGATTCAAAACCCTGGCGGCTTTTATCTGGGTAACTCAGCAGGCGCGCGAAAGTGGAATACACCCACTCAACGCGCCAACTTCCGAGTCAACGTATTGCCCCAAGACTTGGTGGATGCTCGCACTCGCGCCACAGGGCGGCTGCCGGATCTGATCCTGCAATCCATGCGTTCACACGATCAGTACAACACCACCATTTATGGACTGGATGATCGCTATCGCGGGGTCAAAGGGCAGCGTAATGTCCTGTTCGTCAACGAAGCCGACATTATTCGTCTGGGCTTCAAGCCGGGGCAGCAGGTGGACATTGTTTCGATCTGGAATGACGCCCATGAGCGCCGGGTTACAAACTTCACCCTGCTCGCGTTTGATATTCCCGCCGGGCAAGCTGCCGCTTACTACCCCGAGGTCAACCCACTGGTGCCGCTGGAAAGCACGGGCGACGGCAGTCACACGCCTACGTCCAAGTTCGTGGCGATTTATCTGGAAGCCGCCAGCCCATCAAAATTGATTATGGCCAAAGCGAGCTGACACGCTGACGTCAGTACTCGCATCAAATTTCAGGCACAAAAAAGGCCGTTTTCTTACGAAAGCGGCCTGCCTGAACTAGCTAACAGACCGTCATATATTCATTAAGTTCCCAACTAAAAACAATAACTTAGCGAATTGTGTACAACTCGTGTTACTGGTCGGATTTCGATTGTAAGCAACCGCTTCGAGCCTCAGGATCGCGCCGTCATCCCTTTGAGGCTCACCTATGAAGCTCACCTCGATTCTCTTGTTGTCCCTTGGCCTGGTCAGTGGCGCAGCCTCGGCCGGTGGCACCACCGAAGCCGGTGTAGGCGGCGCATTAGGCGGGGTTCTTGGCGCCGTAGTAGGTCAACAACTCGGCGGCTCGACTGGATCCGCTATTGGTGCCGGTGTAGGCGGCGCAGCAGGCAGCGCCGTAGGTGCTGACAAACGCAGCCGTGGCGAAGCCGCCATTGGTGGCGCTCTGGGCGCAGCAGGCGGTAACGTGTTGGGCCGCAGCATGGGCGGCAACACTGGCAGTCTGGTCGGCGCAGCCGCTGGCGGCGGTGCAGGTGGCGCGCTAGGCAACTACATGGGCAACAAAAGCGATGCCGATGATCGCCGCTACCGTGACCGCGATAACCGCCGCTACTACCGCGACGACAACCGTGGTCGTGGCCACGCCTATGGCCATCGCAAGAAAAACAAACATCGTCACCATTAATACGATGCCTAAAAAACGGGAGCCTCCAAACGGCTCCCGTTTTTTATTGCGAAACAAAAAGCCACTAAATCATTTCAAGGCATTACGCCCGCCTCCAATTGTGTCAACCATGCAATCTGCATGACCAAGCGGAACACTAGGATTTTTAACTCATTGAAAGATATGAAATTTTAATAAATTGGTAATTGGCACAAGCCCTGCAACCTCCTGATTGAACGCTGCACACTCAGCCATTTCAGGAGCACAACAACAATGATCGGGACTAATGAGCACTATCCCGCAGCCCTGCAAGACACCTCTGCACACTCAGGGGTTTCGTGGGCCGCAATCTTTGCCGGTGCTGCCGCCGCTGCCGCGCTTTCTCTGCTGCTACTGATGCTGGGCGCAGGCCTTGGCTTTTCTGCTGTTTCGCCGTGGTCCGGTGAAGGTGTAGGCGCCAAAGGGCTGGGCATTACCGCGATCATCTGGCTGGCGGTGACGCAGATTATCGCATCGGGAATGGGCGGTTATCTGGCGGGCCGTCTGCGGGTCAGATGGGCCAACCTGCACGGTGATGAAGTATATTTTCGCGACACCGCACACGGTTTTCTGGCTTGGGCAGTGGCCACACTGGTCACTGCAACGCTCGTTGCTGGCTCAGTGAGCAGCGTGATCGGCAGCGGCGTGCAAGCCGGGGCCAGCGTTGCATCGGGGGCCGCCACCGCGATGAGCAGCGCAGCCGGTAGTGCTGCGGGCTCTAGCGCCAAGCACAGCTCGGGCAACAACTCGGATTACTTCATCGACACCCTGTTTCGTGATGATCGCGGCACAGCTGTCAGTGAAGACGCCGCTCATGGCGTTGTAACGCGCATCTTTGTACGCAGCCTGAGCAATGATGGCCAGCTCAGCGCCGACGACCGAACCTATCTTGCCCAAGTCGTCGCCCAACGTACCAACCTGAGCCAAGCAGAAGCCGAGCAGCGAGTGGATCAGGTCTACGCCAAGGCTCATCAAGCCGTAGAAGAGGCCAAGGTCAAAGCCAAGGAAGCCGCTGATACCGCTGCAAAAGTTGCTGCCTGGACCACCTTGTGGATGTTTATCACGCTGTTGATCGGTGCGTTCTTCGCCAGCCTTTGCGCCACCTTTGGCGGTCGTCGCCGCGATGCCGTGACGTATCTGGATCACACCACCACAACGACTGTTCGTTAACTCTGGAGAATAAAAATGCGCTCACTTCTGCTGTTTTTCCTCGGCATTCCAATCCCGATTATTATCCTGATCGCGCTGTTTGTTCATTGACACGCACAGGTTTAAAACTGAAAACGGCCTTCCTTGTGAAGGCCGTTTTTTTAGTTCGTTTTAAACCGGCAAACAGGTGGTGGATTTGATTTCAGACAGCGCCACAATCGAGTTCACCTCTTGAATGCCGGGCACCATCGAGAGCTTTTCAAAGAAAAACCGCTCATAGGCTTCGATATCCGAGGTCACAATGCGCAGCAAAAAATCCACAGCCCCCATCAGCACATAACACTCCAACACCTCAGGAAAACCACGAATGGCGTCGGTGAATTCCGTGAAATTGGAACGCCCGTGAGCGTTCAATTTAACCTCGGCAAAAATTTGCGTATTAAGGCCGATTTTCTTGCGATCGAGTAACGTCACCTGCCCGCGAATGATGCCTTCGTCTTTCATTCGTTGAATACGGCGCCAGCAAGGCGATTGCGACAAGCCCACCTTCTCGGCTATCTGCGCACTGGACAGCGAAGCGTCCTCTTGCAGCAGGGCCAAAATGCGACGGTCATAGGCGTCCAATTCACTTTGCATAAAAAAACCCTATAAAAGATTAACGGCGACTTATTTAAGTCTTAAGAAGCCAAATTCCACGCATCATAGATAAATAATTTCCGGCAGGGCATGTGAATATTTCCCCAGCCTAAACCGGAGCCCTTGCATGCCACATCTAGAAGCCGTGAACAGCGCCACCCGCGCCGATGTTTGGGCCGTCAACGCCGTCCCTTGTGCCGTAGTTTTTCGCATCGTGGCCGAGGCCGATGCCGACGTGCTGTGCCGAGCGCTTAATCTATTTGCCTTGCAGCAACTGGTTCCACAGCAGGTTGACGTGGTTCGAGAACAGGAGGTTCTGCGCATTGAAATTATCAGCGACGAACAAAGCTGGCATCGCGCTCAAGTGATTGGCGAAAAACTGCGCAATCTGGTCAGCGTGTGCGAAATGGAGCTTTACCCCCTTCAGGACGCCCAAGCCCGTATTCGGCAGTCGTCTTGATAAACCTTATGCCCGCAAAACAAGCAACAGTTCGCAACCATTGAGCCCGCGCAGGTAAAACCACTGCGACTAGGCTTGGGTTTTCTCGGCCAGACAAGGACACGTCTGAGCCGATGTATAAACCCTCATGGAGCTGTTATGTACGTCGCCTCGTCGCCAGATCGCTGGCTCGACCTGAAACACCTGATGAGCGCGCTGCTCGCCCAAGGCCGCATCCCACAAGAGGACGCCGAACAAGCCTTGATTGCCCATCGCCAAGTCACCCGCGACGCCCACCACCCGCTGGTGTTTTTGGCCGAACAACAACTCCCCGACCTGCGCCGCCCCGGTCACACACTCGACATTGAAACCCTGACAGCCTGGCTGGCAGAAGAGTGTGAACAGCCTTACTTGCGCATTGACCCTCTCAAGATTGAAGTGGCCACCGTCACGGCCCTTATGTCATTTGCCTTTGCCCAACGGCATAAAATTCTCGCCATTGGCGCAGATGAACACGCCGTCACCATTGCCAGCGCACAGCCTTACGTCAGTGGATGGGAGACCGACTTAACCCACACGCTAAAGCGCCCCGTTAAACGCGTTATCGCCAACCCGCTTGAAATCGAGCGTTTGAGCCTTGAGCTGTTTGCGCTGGCAAAGTCAGTGAGCGGCGCGGTGCTTAACGATCAAAAAGCCAACAGCACAGGCAACCTTGAGCAACTGCTCACCCTTGGCGCAGTCGATCAAGAACCTGACGCCAATGACGCACACATTGTGAATATCGTTGACTGGTTGTTTCAGTACGCATTCGAGCAACGCGCCAGCGATGTGCATATCGAGCCACGACGCGAACAAGGCTGCGTGCGCTTTCGTATCGACGGGGTGCTGCACAACGTTTATCAGTTTCCGCAGCAGGTCACGACGGCCATTGTCAGCCGCCTTAAAAGCCTTGGCCGAATGAATGTCGCCGAAAAGCGCAAACCCCAAGACGGTCGAATAAAAACCAAAACCCCAAGCGGAGCTGAGGTCGAGCTAAGGCTTTCAACCCTGCCCACCGCGTTTGGCGAAAAAATGGTGATGCGGATTTTCGACCCGCAGGTGTTGCTTAAAGATTTCGACCAATTAGGATTCAGCCCACACGACCTGCTGCACTGGCAGCAAATGACGGCACGCAGCAACGGCATCATCTTAATCACCGGCCCAACAGGCTCGGGTAAAACCAGCACCTTGTACGCAACGCTCAAGCAGCTCGCGACCCCGCAGATTAACGTGTGCACCATCGAGGACCCCATCGAGATGATTGAACCCGCGTTTAACCAAATGCAGGTTCAGCCCTCAATCGAGCTGAGTTTCGCCAGCGGCGTGCGGGCACTGATGCGCCAAGACCCGGACATCATCATGATCGGCGAGATACGCGACCTCGAAACCGCCGAAATTGCCATTCAAGCTGCGCTGACCGGGCACTTGGTGCTCTCAACCTTGCACACCAACGATGCGCCCAGCGCCATCAGCCGTCTGCAAGAGCTTGGGGTCGCGCCTTATCTGATAAAAGCCACATTGCTGGGGGTCATGGCTCAACGGCTGGTGAGAACCCTGTGCCCAAGCTGCAAAACCGAGCACGCGTTGAGTGCTGCCGACTGGCAGCATTTCGCGCCCAAATGGTTTGCGCCCACGCCGCCTCACACTTGGCGAGCCACTGGCTGCATCGAATGCCGCCACACGGGTTATCACGGGCGGGCGGGGGTTTACGAAATAATGCCCATGAGCGAACCCCTCTGTGCGCTGATCGGCCCCGAAACAAACCTGCCGGCCCTGCGCCACGCAGCTTGGAATGAGGGTTTGAATGACCTGCGGCAGGCGGCGGCGTACAAAGTGGCCTCGGGCCAAACAACACTGGAAGAAGCATTGAGAGTGACCACCGTTCACACCTGATACCTCGCACATCGCTAAATGACACGTTGTCGCTCGAACCCACGGAACTACATCGACCTCGCTAGAATCAAACCTGTCAGTTAACTATTTCGGAGTCACTCATCATGCGTCTCAAATATGCTGTCGCCGCCTTGGCCCTGCTGTCCCTTCCTGTTGGCTCAGCAATGGCCGACAGCTTCTGGCGCAACGTTCTGTCATCAGGTGCAACCACGGGTTCCACGTACCTGACCTTCAAAAAAGACCGCAAAGTCATTGCTGCACAAGATGATGCGGGCAGCTTTGTTGCCAGCAACGGTGCAATTCGTGGCCCATACCTGGAATCTGCAATGCAGCAAGTGCGCACTGACAATCCAAACCTGAAAATCAGCGACATGGACTTGGCCAACGCCATCTTGGCCAAGAACGCCACAGCAGAATAAACCCTGCCCTTACTTTAGGAGCGGGCCTGCTCACGAAGCGCTTAAAGCCTTCGCGAGCAAGCTCGCTCCTACTGGTTTTTGGGAAGCTTTACTCTCTAGCCGCCTAAGAGGGCTACGTTCAGCCTTCATACAGAATTTTCACCCGTCGTGAGCCATGCTCTGGGTATGATCTGGGCACTGTGCTACTGCTCTATGGTCCTCCACACTCACTCACATCGGATGTCACGCCTCTATGAGTTCGCTGCCCTTCCTGCCGTTTTCCAAACCCTCGATTGATGAAGCCACCATTGCGGCTGTAGGCGATGTGTTGCGCTCTGGCTGGATTACCAGCGGCCCCAAGGTGCAGGCATTCGAAGCGCAGCTGTCCGAGTACTTTGGCGGGCGCCCTGTACGCACTTTTAACTCTGGCACCTGCACTATGGAAATCGCCCTGCGTATTGCTGGCATCGGCGCAGGGGATGAAGTCATCACCACCCCCATTTCGTGGGTGGCCACCGCCAACGTGATTATCGAGGTGGGCGCCACGCCGGTGTTTGCCGATATCGACCCGATCACGCGCAACATTGACTTAGCCAAACTCGAAGCCGCCATCACCCCGCGCACCAAAGCGATCATTCCGGTTTATTTGTCGGGTTTGCCGGTGGACATGGACGCCCTGTACACACTGGCCAAAAAGCACAACCTGCGCGTGGTCGAAGATGCGGCGCAGGCGCTGGGCTCCAGCTGGCAAGGCCAGCGCATCGGAGCACGGGGCGATTTTGTTTCGTTCAGTTTTCAGGCCAACAAAAACATCACCTCATCCGAGGGCGGTTGCTTGGTACTGAACAACGAAGAAGAAGCACGGCTGGCCGAGAAGTACCGCCTGCAAGGCGTGACTCGCACAGGCTTTGATGGGCTGGATGTGGACGTGCTGGGCGGCAAGTTCAACATGACTGACATTGCGGCAGCCATCGGCTTGGGCCAGTTTGCCCATATTGAAGCCATCACGGCTCATCGTCGCGCATTGGCCAAACACTATTTCGAGTGTTTCGGCCCCGAGTTCGAAGCCCAATACGGCGCGCAATTACCGGTTGCTGACTTCACTAACACCAACTGGCATTTGTTCCAGTTGGTGCTGCCAGAACGCAAAGACAGCGAGCCTGCGCGGGCAACGTTTATGAAAGACATGCAGGCCTTGGGCGTGGGCGTGGGTTATCACTACCCGCCCATTCACTTACTGAGCTTGTACCGGGCGCAAGGTTTCAAAGAAGGGATGTTTCCCATTGCGGAACACGTAGGACGTTTAATCGTGTCGCTGCCCATGTTTACTGCCATGAGCAAAGCGGATGTGGAGCGTTCGGTTGCCGCCGTGAAAGCGGTCCTGAAGAACAACTGATGCACGCTGTCATTGCTGCCGCAGGCTGGGGCAGCGATGACAGGTTGACGGGTTACTCGCCGATAGCGGCTTTGTAGCCCGCAGCGTCCAGCAACTTATCCAACTCAGCTGTGTTGGTTGGCTTGAGCTTGAAGATCCAGCTGTCGTACGGCTTTTCATTCAGGTTTTCTGGGCTGTCAGCCAGCGCCTCATTGACTGCAATCACTTCGCCCGACACTGGCGAGTAGATGTCAGATGCCGCTTTGACCGACTCAACAACCCCAGCCGTGTCGCCAGCCGCGAATACTTTGCCAACTTCGGCCAACTCAACAAACACCACATCCCCCAACGCTTCTTGAGCGTGATCGCTGATACCCACGGTAACCGTGCCATCCGCTTCAAGGCGTGCCCACTCGTGACTTTCAGCAAAGCGCAACTCAGCAGGGATCAGGCTCATATTCAGTGTCCTCAAGAAGAAATGTCGGCGGCTCACACACGGTGCAAGCCTGCTCGTAAACGTTAGATCAAGGCTTTGCCAAGACGAACAAAAGTCGGTTTGACTACGCGAACCGGGTACCACTTGCCACGAATTTCGACCTCGGCACGGTCTGCCGTAGCCATTGGAACTCGCGCCAAGGCAATCGATTTACTTAGCGTAGGAGAGAAACTACCACTGGTTATCTCTCCTTCGCCAACATCAGCTATACGAACGACCTGATGAGCACGTAGGACACCGCGCTCTTCAAGCACCAAACCGACCAATTTCAACTGCACACCAGCAGCTTTTTCGGCCTCAAGTGCCTCACGCCCTATGAATGCTCGCGTGGCAGGCTCCCACGCAATGGTCCAGGCCATGTTGGCTGAAAGAGGCGAAACAGAGAGGTGAATATCTTGCCCGTAAAGGTTCATTCCGGCCTCAAGACGCAACGTATCGCGGGCACCCAGACCAATAGGCGAAATGCCAGCGCCCACCAGGTCGTTAAACAAGCCGGGGGCCTGATCAGCAGGCAGGATGATTTCCAGACCGTCTTCACCGGTGTAACCGGTACGGGCGATAAACCAATCACCCTCGACCAGCCCTTCGAAAGGTTTGAGCGTCTGGATTAGCTGACCACGCACCTGACTCACCAGCTCAGCCACTTTGTGCCGCGCCTGTGGGCCTTGAATCGCCAGCAGCGCTAATTCGGGGCGTTCCTGCAGTTGAACGTCATAACCTTGGGCCTGCGAGGTCATCCAGGCCAGATCTTGATCGCGGGTGGCTGCGTTGACGACGAGCCGATAACCCTGCGCCATCAGGTAGACGATCATGTCATCGACAACCCCACCCTTCTCATTGAGCATGGCGCTGTACAACGCACGGCCGGGTGTGGTCAAACGCTCGACGTCATTGGCCAGCAAGTGCCGCAGCCATTCTTTGGCTTGAACACCCGTGACATCAATGACGGTCATATGCGAAACATCAAACACCCCGCAGTCTCGGCGCACTTCATGGTGCTCCTCAACTTGCGAACCGTAATGCAAGGGCATATCCCAACCGCCAAAATCGACCATTTTCGCACCAAGGGCGAGGTGCAGGTCATACAGAGGCGTACGCTGTCCCATGGGTTTCTCCTTCCGGGCGTGGCGAAGGTGCGGACAGGCTTGCTTCACACTTCAGACCGTTGAAAGTGGCCTTGCTGTGTTTAACAGAGAACCTGGCCTGACAGACAGACCGCACCGAATGCCGCGCATTGTAGCCGCAAGGAAGAGGACTGACACCTAACCGATGCGATGGGCAGAACGTCGAATAAGCCCGATGACAGGCAACAACCCCACCAGCACCAGCGTCAGTGCCGGCAGAGATGCCCGCGCCCACTCACCTTCACTGGTCATCTCAAAAATTCGCACTGCCAGCGTGTCCCAACCAAACGGGCGCATCAGCAAGGTGGCAGGCATTTCTTTGAGTACATCCACAAATACCAGCAGCGCAGCACTCAACGTGCCCGGCAGCAATAACGGCAGATACACTTTGAAAAACAGTCGTGGCCCACTGACGCCCAAACTGCGAGCCGCTTCTGGCAGAGAAGGCCGAATACGCGCCAGGCTGTTTTCCAAAGGGCCGTAAGCCACGGCAATAAAGCGCACCAAATAGGCCAACAACAAGGCCGACAGGCTGCCCAGCAGCAGGGGTTTACCTGCACCGCCTAGCCAGCTCGATAGCGGAATGACCAGTTCACGGTCCAAATAGCTGAACGCCAGCATGATCGACACTGCCAACACTGAGCCCGGCAAGGCATAACCCAGGTTCGCTAGGCTGACACCCGCGCGAATCGTAGGCGTGGGCGCCTGACGCCGTGCAAAGGCCAACACCAACGCAACGCTGACTGTTATCAGCGCTGCCATGCCCCCCAAGTACAAGGTGTGCAAAATCAGGCCGGTGTAACGCTCATCCAGGTCAAAACGCCCGCGCTGCCAAAACCACACCACCAATTGCAGCATGGGGATCACAAACGCACAGGCAAACACCAGCCCGCACCAACTGCTGGCCAGCCACGCTTTTGGGCCGCTTAGGTGATACAGCGCTTTACCCCGTGGTCGCTCATTACTGGCGCGGCTTGCACCTCGGGCGCGACGTTCGCCATAGAGCACCACTATCACCACTAACAGCAACAAACTCGCTAGTTGCGCCGCTGTCGACAGGCTGAAAAAGCCGTACCAAGTTTTGTAAATGGCGGTGGTGAAGGTGTCGAAGTTGAATACCGATACAGCGCCGAAGTCTGCCAGTGTTTCCATCAACGCTAACGCCACACCGGCGCCAATAGCGGGCCGTGCCATTGGGAGCGCTACGCGCCAGAAGGCTTGCCACGGGCTTTGCCCCAGCACCCGCGCCGCTTCCATCAAACCCTTGCCCTGCGCCAAAAAGGCGGTACGTGCCAGCAGGTAAACGTAGGGGTAGAAGACCAAAATCAGCACGATGATCACGCCGCCGGTCGAGCGTACGCGTGGCAGCCGCAAGCCCGTACCAAACCATTCACGCAGCAGCGTTTGCACAGGGCCGGCAAAATCCAGCAACCCCACAAAAACAAACGCCAGCACATAGGCTGGAATCGCAAACGGCAGCATCAACGCCCAGTCCAGCCAGCGTCTGCCGGGGAACTCACAGAGGCTGGTTAGCCATGCAAGGCTAACCCCGAGCAGTGTCACCCCAATGCCAACACCGACAATCAAAGTCAATGTGTTGCCCAGCAGGCGCGGCATTTGCGTGTCCCACAGGTGGCTCCAAATCTGGGTATCAATGCTTTGCCATGACAACAGCAAAACGCTTAGCGGTAACAACACCAAAGCGGCAATGACAAAAACCAGCGGATACCAGCGACGTTGGGCGGGATGGGCCACGAAAAACTCTCAGAAGGTGTGGGAAGTTGCCAAGGGCAAATGTGGAAGACTCAATGCTGAATGGCAAGCCGCAACTGTACTCGCTGCTGCTGGCGAAGGTTGCGTGCGCTTGTGAACACCCACACGCCTGAGCATGGGTTTTAGCTCAACACCCCGTCACACCTGACGCAGCCCGACGGCAGTTGCTACACAGGGTGAGCAACTGCCGCCAGCATTTTAGTTCCAGCCAGCGCGGTCCATCATGCGGATTGCTTCAGCCTGACGCTTGCCTGCCACTTCAACCGGCAATTTATCTGCTTTGAATGTGCCCCAACTGGCCACTTCGTCCGAGGGCGCAACGCTTGGGTTCGCTGGGAACTCTTGGTTGGTGCCGGCGAAAATGGCTTGGGCTTCTGGGGTAGTCATCCACTCCACCAGCGCTTTTGCCGCCTCAGGGTGCGGTGCGTACTTGGTCAGACCAATGCCCGACAAGTTGACGTGAACGCCACGATCAGCCTGATTAGGCCAGAACAACTTAACGGCCAAGTCCGGCTTCTGCTTATGCAGGCGGCCGTAGTAGTAAGTGTTAACGATGCCGACATCACATTGCCCGGCATTGATCGCATCAAGCACCGCGATGTCATCGGAGAACACATCAGTGGACAGGTTATTGACCCAGCCCTTGAGGATTTCTTCGGTTTTTTCCGGGCCGTTCACTTCGATCATGGTCGCGGTTAGCGATTGGTTATAAACCTTCTTCGCGGTACGCAAGCACAGACGCCCTTCCCACTTTTTGTCCGCTAGGGCTTCGTAAGTGGACAACTCTTGCGGTTTAACCCGATCAGTGGCGTAGGCAATGGTACGAGCGCGCAGGCTTAAACCTGTCCACTCGTGGGACGAGGAGCGATATTGAGGTGGGATATTTTTATCAATCACATCCGAGGTAAACGGCTGCAAGATGCCCATTTGCTCGGCTTGCCACAGGTTGCCAGCGTCAACCGTGAGCAACAGGTCAGCAGTGGCGTTTTGGCCTTCTGCCTTGATGCGCTGCATCAGCGGGGCTTCCTTGTCGGTGATGAACTTGACCTTAACCCCGGTTTTAGCGGTGTAGGCGTCAAATACCGGCTTGATCAGCTCGTCGATACGCGAGGAGTAAACCACCACTTCCTCGGCAGCAAAAACGCTGCTCCCGAACAGGGTAAAGGCCAGGGCAGTCAGTAGACGCTTGGGTGCCAACATGGGAGCGGTCTCTCTCAATGCGAATCGGGCGTAAATGGTAGTGAATCACATTTGCCATCTCAACCGAACTCGCCCTAGAGGCGTTACGGGATGTTACAACGAGCTCTGTATTCGCTGCCCAAGGCTGCGATGGCAGCGACTACAAGACCCGTTACGCCTTGGCCAGCGGCGGTAAGTCACCCGTCAGTCCTAGCGCCTGACGCACGAACATAGCTTTGGCTTCGGGCATTTTGTTGACCCACTTCAAGCCCGTGTTGCGCAACAAGCGTGCCGTTAGGGAGTCCGCCTGAAACAACCGCTCAAAACCTTCCATCGCCGCCATCAGGGCCAGATTGTGTGGCATGCGACGGCGCTCAAAACGGCTTAACACCCGCACATCTGCCAATCGCTCACCCCGATCAATCGCATGCAACAGCACATGCGCCAGCACTGCGGCATCGAGAAAGCCCAAGTTAACGCCCTGTCCGGCCAGCGGATGGATGGTGTGCGCCGCATCGCCAATCAAGGCCAGCCCCTCAGCCACGTAGCGTTTGGCGTGGCGCTGACGCAGGGGCACGCAAACACGCGGGTCAGCGCTGAGTACTTGGCCCAAACGGCCTTCAAATGCCAGTTCTAGTTCGCGGCAAAAAGCGTCGTCATCCAGCGCCATTAGGTATTCGGCTTGCTCGGGCGTGGTAGACCACACAATCGAGCACCAATCTTGCTGGCCATCGCGTTCAAGCGGCAAAAACGCCAACGGCCCATGATCGGTAAAACGCTGCCAGGCGGTCTGCTGATGCGGCTCAGTGCAGCGCACGCTGGTCACGATGGCGTGATGCAGATAATCCCATTGGCGAGTTTCGCAGCCGGTAAGACGGCGCACAGCCGAGTTGGCGCCATCGGCGGCAATCACCAGCGGCGCACGCAAGGTGCGGCCATCGGCCAGCGTCAGTAACCAGTCATCGCCGGAGCGGCGCATTTGCTCCATGCGCGCATTGGCCAGCATCTCGATGTTCGTGTCTTGCAGGCACTCAAGCAGTGCGTCTTGAACCACCCGATTTTCAACGATATGACCCAGCACGTCGGCATGCACACTGGCGGCTGAGAAGTGGATCTGCCCAGTGCCGCTGCCATCCCACACGTGCATGTGCGAGTAAGGACTAACGCGCCGTTGGGTGATGCCATCCCAAGCCCCAAGGCGTTGCAAAATACGCTGGCTAGCTGCCGACAAGGCGCTAACCCGAGGCTCGAACGCAGCGTCAGCGGCAAAGGGTTTAACGCTGAGCGGGCTGCCGTCGAGCAGCAGAATCTTTAATCCGCTGTTTTTGAGCGCCAGCGCCAATGCGCTTCCGACCATTCCGGCCCCAACAATCAGCAGATCTGCGCGCGTTTCCATGCTTTAAGCCTGTCTCGCTAGCGGCGTACGCCGCACCTGAAAAAGTAGATCGACAGGGGCTTACTCGCCCCGGTCGTCATCAAATGTCTGCGCGGGTGCCCAGGCCCATTGCCTGACGGGCAAACCAGCGCTTGGCCGGCGGCAGTAAATCGAGCCCTAACAAACCGAGGTTACGGCCCAACGAAACCAGTGTTTGGTCGCTGCCAAAAAGGCGCGTCACTTGATCCGAAAAACCAATGGTCAGTTGTTGGTCGAGCTTTTGACGCTGTTGATAACTCAACAAAGTGGCAAAGTCGCCCACGCCTTTGTCGCTCGCCAGCAGAGCATCGGCCAACGCCTGAGCATCCCGCAGGGACAAGTTGAAGCCCTGGCCCGCAATCGGATGCAGGCTGTGGGCCGCATTACCCAACACCGTCAGATGTGGGCGCACTTGCTCTTCGGCTTCAATCAGCGTCAGTGGGTACAAATGCCGAGCGCCCACTTGCTTGAGCGTGCCCAAGCGATAGCCAAATACACCCTGCAATTCGCTAAGAAAGCTGCGTTCATCCAGTGCGGCCAACCGTTGCGCGTCCATACCAATACGCGTCCAGACCAACGCGCAGCGGTTCTCTGGCAGCGGCAGCAGCGCCATCGGGCCTTCGTCAGTAAAACGCTCAAACGCCATCCCGCAATGGGACTCGCTTGGGGTGATATTGGCGATCAATGCGCTTTGGTTATAAGGCTGCTGACGCACATGAATACCCAACTGCTCGCGCAGCCCTGAACGACCGCCATCAGCCAGCACCGCGAGGTCGCACTCCAGCGTGGTTTCATCGTTAAGGGTCAGGCGGTAGCCATCTTCGAGCGGCTGCATGTGGATAACTTCAGCCGGGCAACGCCAACTGATAACGTCTGGGTCCAGGCCTTGCCACAGGCATTGGCCGAGCCAAGCGTTTTCGACCACATAGCCCAGCGCCGGAACGCCTTCTTCGATGGCAGACAAACGGGCAGTGGAGAAACGCCCGCGGTCAGACACATGAATGTCTTTGATCGGCTCGGCGCGTGCAGCAATGGCTTGCCACAGGCCCAATCGCTCATAAATTTGCCGGGCGCCGTAGCTCAGCGCCGATGAGCGGGCGTCGTAACTTGGCTGGTACGTGTTGCCGGGTGCGAAGGGTTCGATCAGTACGATCTTCCAGCCGCGTGCTTTGGCCCCGGCCTGCAATGCCAGCGCAAGGCTCGCGCCGACCAGACCGCCACCAATAATTGCCAGATTGACTCGACTCATGCCGCGCTCGCCCTTGCTGCTGCCATCAAGGCCTCGATGTCTGCGACGGTTTTGGGCACGTCGCTGGTCAAGATGTCACAGCCCTGTTTGGTGACCACTACGTCGTCCTCGATTCGCACGCCAATGCCGCGCCACTTTTTGGCGACCTGTTGGTTGTTGGGGCTGATGTAAATACCCGGCTCAACAGTCAGGGTCATGCCCACCTCCAGCACGCGCCACTCGCCGCCCACCTTGTATTCGCCCACGTCATGCACATCCATACCCAGCCAATGGCCAGCGCGGTGCATGTAAAACGCTTTGTAAGCTTCACTGGCGATCAGCTCATCGACGTCGCCCTGCAACAACCCTAACTCGACCAAACCTGCGGTAATCACCTGAACCGTGGCTTCATGTGCCTGATTCCAGTGTTTGTTCGGTGCTATTTGTGCGAATGCGGCCTCTTGCGAGGCCAGCACCAACTCATAAATAGCTTTTTGCTCAGGCGAGAACTGACCGTTCACCGGGAATGTGCGGCTGATGTCACTGGCATAGCAGTCGATTTCACAGCCCGCATCGATCAATACCAGATCGCCATCCCTGAGCAGGGCGTCGTTTTCTTGGTAATGCAAAATGCAGCTGTTGCCACCCGATGCGACGATTGAGCCATAAGCTGGCATTTTTGCCCCGCTTTTACGAAATTCGTAATCCAGTTCGGCCTCAAGGCTGTACTCATGCAACCCGGCCCGACTGGCCTGCATGGCACGCACATGGGCGCGAGCCGAGATTTGCGCCGCATGGCGCATGACCTTGATCTCTGTCGCCGATTTATACAGGCGCATGTCATGCAGCAGATGATCCAGAGCAACAAACTCGTTAGGCGGCTGGGCGCCGAGGCTGGCTTTGGAGCGAATCGTGTTGATCCACTCCATCAAATGGCGATCAAATTCAGGGTTGTTGCC
The DNA here is from genome assembly GCF_055406205.1 of Pseudomonas sp. E315. Lineage (NCBI taxonomy): Bacteria > Pseudomonadati > Pseudomonadota > Gammaproteobacteria > Pseudomonadales > Pseudomonadaceae > Pseudomonas > Pseudomonas sp. E315. The sequence goes on from NZ_JBUZPJ010000010.1 coordinate 115,539, forward strand.
CATCGCCGAATACACCCGATCACGGCCTTCAATCAGGCCAGGCAGGATGTCGTCGATGTCAGTAATCGGAAAGGCATCATCCGCGCCGAAGTTGCGCATGGCGCCTTCTTGCCCGGCACGCAAGCCATCCCACAACTCGCGCTCGGCGTTGCGCTCGCGGCAAAACAGCACGTACTCCCCATGCACCCGGCCCGGAATCAAAACGATCACGGCCTGCGGCTCGGGAAAGCCACTCAGGTACTGGAAGTTACTGTCTTGGCGATAAACGTGTTCAACGTCGCGATTGCGAATGGCTACTGCCGCAGCGGGCAAAATCGCAATGCTGTTGGGCTCCATCTGCGCCATGAGCGCCTTGCGGCGACGTACGTATTCCGATTTCGGGATATGGATCATGGGCAGACGGGTTCCTCTTAACGATCAATCAGTGCAGCGAAGGCTTGGCAGCCGCAGGCTCAACGGTTTTTTTGGTTTCGGTGAACAGCAGCAGCGGCGCGACGCGCAGGTATTCCATTACTTGCATGTAATCGGTTTCGGCGTCTTCGGACTCTTCGAGGGCATCTTGCACCTGAGAAATAGCTGCCAAGTCTTGCAGGACTTCTTTACCTTCAGTGCTCAGGGCATTGTCGCGGTAGTTAAGACCAAAACCGGACAGGAAGCCCTGACACCACTCGCCCAAGGCGATTGCACGCTCGGTCAGCGGCGCGTCATCTGTCGGCAACAGCAGCACGACGGTCATGTCGTCGCTGGTCAGCTCGCCTTTCACCATCTCTTGCAAGCCGATCAGAGCATTGCGTACGTTGTCATTGATTTCGTTGTCGCTTTGAATCAGCTCAGCAGCGTCGGCCAACCAACTGTCGTGGTCGAAGCCTGCGCCAGCAGCACTGCGGCCCAGCAACAGGCCGTGCAGTTCGGCAGGCGAAACATTAAGGCCGCTGGAAGTCAGCAGGGTGACAAAGGCTTGATACGGGGAATTTTGAATAGGCATGGGCTGCTAGGCGCCAAGCGGCGCAATGTCTAGAATGAAGGCCTTGTATCCTAGCATCGGCAGCCGTGGCAGACCATCGAGGCGTCAACTCGTTTGACAGTCACCATCCATCAGAAATTACACAGTAGGACACAATGGAAGACACCGACCTGCATGCACTGATGGCTAGACTCGAGCTGCTAATCAGCCGAGTCGAGCAACTTAAAAGCCAAAACGGACTCTTACTTGCTCAGGAAAAGACTTGGCGCGAGGAACGCGCGCACCTCATTGAAAAAAACGAAATCGCCCGACAAAAGATCGAATCGATGATTTCGCGCCTCAAAGCCCTGGAGCAAGACTCATGAGTTCAAGCAATAGCGTCACCGTGCAGATCCTCGATAAAGAGTATTCGATCATCTGCCCACACGAAGAACGCAACAATCTGGTGAGTGCCGCCCGTTATCTGGATGGCAAAATGCGCGAAATCCGCAGCAGTGGCAAAGTCATTGGCGCCGACCGGATCGCGGTAATGGCCGCGCTAAACATCACTCACGACCTGCTGCACAAGCAAGAAGTAGCGGAAGTCCAAACCAGCAGTTCGACCCGCGAGCAGGTACGCGATCTGCTTGATCGGGTCGACTTGGTGCTTGCCGCTGATCCGAACGAACGTGAGAGCTGATTCAAAAGGTGTCTTTGGGGTATACTCGCGCCACTCCCTGGAGTATTCGCCAGTTAGCGATGTCCCTGAGCCGATTCGCACTACCCTGGAGCTTGCACGTTGGACCGGTGTGCATGTCCGCTCGACGGAAAGCCTTAAGGTCTACTGCAACTTCCACCTTGAACTTTCGGGTTCAAGGGCCAAGCCGACAGCGGTACGTCGGGGAGCCTGATTTCCTAGCCCAATGCCAGCCAACTGCTGGTATTGGCTTTCGTGAGCCAACCGTCCGGTGGCTCAACCTTTGAACAGCACGCCATCATGACCGAACCTGCGACGCCTACCCGCCCGCAACTTCGCCGACTGCTGCGCAAAGCCCGCCGCGAACTTTCGCCCTGCGCACAACGCAAAGCCGCACGCGGCTTGTATCAACAGTTGGCACAGCATCCATTGTTTCGCCGCGCCAAACACATCGCGTTATACCTGCCCACAGACGGTGAAATCGACCCGCGCTTACTGCTGCGCGAAGCTCAGCGCCGCGGCAAGACCACTTACTTGCCGGTGCTCAGCGCCTGGCCTCGCACCAAAATGGTCTTCCAGCGCTTGAGCCCCGGCGAAAAACTTCTGCCCAATCGCTTTCGGATTCTTGAGCCACGCATTAATCGCGCACGCCAACGCAAAGTCTGGGCACTTGATCTGGTGCTGTTACCACTGGTGGGCTTCGATGAGACGGGGGGCCGCTTAGGCATGGGCGGTGGTTTTTATGACCGCAGCCTTGCGTATCAGGCGCGCCGACAAAGTTGGCGCAAGCCGACGCTGTTGGGCTTGGCCCACGAGTGTCAAAAAGTCGGAAGTCTGGCTCAAGCCAGTTGGGATGTACCCTTACAAGGTACTGTTTCGGACAAACAATGGTATGTCGCCCACTGAAAGCCAAGGCATTGCACTAAAAGCGATGCCTTTTAACTGACTTAAGTTAGCGTTTTAGCGGCTGTACTTGTTGTTGCGCCAGCTCAGTAGGCGCCTCGGTCGAGTGGGACCAAAGACTCTGCGCATAACCCGTTGTAACGACGCCTAAACCGAACAAAATAACCAAAATCCACAGTAAATCCGGTTTGCGTTTCATCGATTGCCCCCCTTCAGGCAAATCAACACGATGACAGCAACGGTTTTGTTATAGGCCGTGCAGCAGCGTCAAGCTTAAAATCCCGGCATTCTGCGACAACACGAACAGACACGCAAATACTGACGTCAACCGACTGTCGGTTTAACAAAATGTTGCAAGAGTTAATGACCCAGCAGCACTTGAGGAGTAACAGCAATGGCCTATTGGTTGATGAAATCCGAGCCTGACGAGTTCTCGATCAAGGACTTACAAAAGATCGGCGAAGCTCGCTGGGATGGCGTGCGTAACTATCAGGCACGCAACTTTATGCGCGCGATGGCGGTGGGCGACGAGTTCTTCTTTTATCACTCCAGCTGCCCCGAGCCGGGCATTGCCGGAGTTGGCCGCATTGCTCAAGCCGCTTACCCAGACCCAACAGCGCTTGACCCGCTAAGTCACTATTTTGACCCCAAGGCTAACGCCGAAAAAAACCCGTGGAGCGCATTGCAGGTGGCTCACGTGCAAACCTTTCCCAAGGTCATCAAACTCGACTACTTGAAACAGCAAACTGCGCTGGCTGAAATGCCATTGGTGCAAAAAGGCAGTCGCCTGTCAGTGATGCCCGTCACACCCGAACAATGGGCAGTGGTCATGGGTTTGCTTTAAGGGCACATAACCCCGCAAGAGTGAACCTGTATCAGCAATCAGGCAGCATCCTGCATTAGCGTCTAGGCTAGAACCTTCCTTTGACGGGCATCAAATCGCCTCGGCGTTGAAACCATCAAACTAGAGCGCTCTGTGACACAGGAAGTTGGCATGTCAACGAATCACCGTATTTCCCATTATTTCGTCATCCCTTTGGTTGCCCTGCTGGTCGCAGCAGGCGGGTTTGGTTACTGGAAATCCCAGCACGACCGACTTCCTGAAGGCATCAGCATGGGTAACGGTCGGCTCGAATCCACAGAAGTGCAAATCGCCGCTAAGATTCCTGGGCGTTTGGCCGAGGTGCTGGTTGACGAAGGTGACCGCGTAACCAAGGGCCAATTACTGGCTCGCATGGACACCCGCACGCTCGAAGCCAGCCGCAATCAGGCCGAAGCCGAAGTGCTGCGCGCCCGCCAAACGCTGGCCGCCAACGAAGCCAACGTACAGCTGCGCCAAAGCGAAAAACTGCTCGCCAGCCAAGAGCTCAAGCGTTTTCGCCAGTTGGCCCAACGTGGCTTTGCCAGCGGCCAACAACTCGACCAACAACAGGCACGGTTCGACACTAGCAACGCGGCTGTGGTGGCCGCGCAAGCACAAGTGGCAGCCGCAAAAGCGGCCATTGGCGCCTCTGAGGCACAGGTCGCCCAACTCACCAGCGAAATTGATGACAGCAGCCTGCGCGCGCCCATCGATGGTGTGATTCAGCTACGTTTGGCTGAACCCGGCGAAGTGCTGGGCTCAGGCGGACGCGTATTTATGATGATCGACCCCGGCGATCAGTACATGAACCTGTACCTGCCCGCTTCGGTGGTCGGCAAGCTGACCGTTGGTGCTGACGCCCGTATCGTGCTGGACGCCCTGCCCGACCAGCCGCTGCCCGCGAAAATTGCTTTCGTCGCGGCCAAATCGCAGTTCACCCCAAAAGAAGTCGAAACCCGCGATGAGCGCCAAAAATTGGTGTTCCGCGTCAAGCTACGCCTCACCAACCCAAGTGCTGTGCCGCAAGCAAAACCGGGCATGCCCGGCGCAGGGTATGTGAAAACAGCCGACGTTGACTGGCCGGCTAATCTGCAATGAGTGACTTGGCGCTAAACGCCAGTGGTATTAGCCACCGGTACGGCAAGCAGCAAGCGCTGATCGACATCACCTTCAGCCTGCCCAAAGGAACGCGCTGCGGGTTGATTGGCCCGGATGGCGCGGGCAAATCAAGCTTGCTGGGGCTGATTGCCGGGGTCAAAAAGCTCCAGCAAGGCACACTTGAAGTGCTCGGCGGGCCGATTGATAACCGCCGTCATCGCAACACGCTGTACCCACTGATTGCCTTCATGCCTCAAGGCTTGGGCGGCAACCTGTACCCCGAATTGTCGATCAGCGAAAACATACGGTTTTTTGGCACACTGTTCGGCCTGTCCAGGGACGACTGTGAGCAGCGCATGGCCAGCCTGCTCAAAGCCACTGACCTTGAGCGCTTTGCTGAGCGCCCGGCAGGCAAGTTGTCAGGCGGCATGAAGCAAAAACTCGGGCTGTGTTGCGCGCTGATCCACGAGCCTGACTTGCTGATCCTTGACGAACCCACCACGGGCGTCGATCCGTTGTCACGGCGGCGTTTTTGGGAGCTGGTCGATGACGTGCGCAGCCAACGGCCACAACTGACACTGCTGGTCGCTACGGCCTACATGGAAGAAGCCGAGCAGTTCGAACATTGCTTGATGCTCGATCGTGGCAAGTTGATTGCGGCAGGCTTAAGCCAAGAACTGGCCGCCGTTACCCCTAACGGCAAACTCGATGAAGCCTTTACCCACTATCAGGGAGACAGCGGCCACAACAATGAGCCGCTGGTGATCCCGCCCCGCACCAGTGACAACAGCGATATCGCAATTGAAGCCCATGATCTGACCCTTAAATTCGGTGATTTCACCGCTGTGAACAAGGTGAGTTTTGCCATTGGCCGGGGCGAGATCTTCGGCTTTTTGGGCTCCAATGGCTGTGGCAAAACCACCACCATGAAAGTCCTGACCGGTTTAATGCCAGCCACCGAAGGCAGCGCCAAACTATTGGGCAACCCGGTCAACGCCAAAGACCTGGCCACCCGCAAACGTGTGGGTTTTATGTCGCAAAGCTTCTCGCTGTATGGCGAGTTGAGCGTGCGGCAAAACTTGGTGCTGCACGCGCAACTGTTCGATTTGCCCAAAGATGATAGCCATGCGCGCATCGAAGAACTCATTGAACGTTTCGACCTCGGCGAAGTGGCCGAACAGCAATCCGGCGAGCTACCTCTGGGTCTGCGTCAGCGTCTGTCATTGGCAGTGGCGGTGCTTCACCGCCCTGAAGTGTTGATCCTCGACGAGCCAACCTCAGGCGTCGACCCGGCAGCGCGCGATGACTTCTGGCGACTGCTCATTGAGCTGTCTCGCGAACAAGGCGTAACGATTTTCCTCTCAACTCACTTCATGAATGAAGCCCAGCGCTGCGACCGAATCTCGCTGATGCACGCAGGTAAAGTGCTGGCCTGCGATACCCCACACGCTCTGCAACAGCAGTTCAAGGGCGACACGCTGGAGGCGGCTTTTGTCACCTGTTTAGAGCAAGCGCAAAACGAGCAAAGCGCGAGCCCGGCACCTGCCGCCGAGGCCAACGCAGCACCTGCGCTCAACGCACCACCGCCACCGAGTAAAAGCGGCTTCAGCCTGTCACGACTAATTGCCGTCGCCAGTCGCGAATCCAAAGAGTTGTTGCGCGATAAAGTCCGCATGGCCTTCGCCCTGTTGGGCGCCGTGTTCATGATGGTGATTTTTGGCTATGGCATTTCGCTGGACGTCGAAAACCTCGCCTTTGCCGTGTATGACCAAGACCAAAGCCCGCAGAGCCGCGCCTACCTTGAGGCATTTCGCAGCTCGCGGTACTTCGAAGAGCATGCACCGATCCAAAGCGCAGACGAACTACACAAACGCCTGCAACGCTCCGAGATCAAAATCGCGCTGGAAATCCCACCGGGTTTTGGTCGCGATTTGTACGCCGGGCGCCAGCCCACAGTGGCCGCTTGGCTCGACGGCGGCATGCCGTTTCGTGCCGAGACCAGTCGTAACTACGTTGAAGCTGTACACACGGCTAACCTTGAGCAACTGGCCGCGCACAGTAGTCTGGCGCAAAACAAGCAGGCTGTTGCAAAGCTCGAAACCCGTTTTCGGTACAACCAAGACGTCATCAGCGTAAACGCCATCGGCCCCGGCGTGATGGCTCTGATTCTCGCCTTTATCCCTGCAATGCTCACCGCACTGGGCATTGTGCGCGAAAAAGAACTGGGCTCGATCACCAACTTCTACGCCACCCCACTCACCCGGCTTGAATTTTTATTGGGTAAACAGGCGCCTTATCTGGCCGTGAGTCTGGTCAATTTGGCATTGCTCGTGGCGATGAACCGGTGGCTGTTTGGCGTGCCCTTTAAAGGCAGCGCAATGACGCTTGCATTGGGCGGGCTGCTGTATGTGCTGGCGACCACCAGCATGGGCCTGCTGATATCGGCCTTCACCCGCACCCAGATCGCGGCGATCTTGGGCACGATGATCATCACCAGCCTGCCGACGATTCAGTTTTCGGGGTTGATCGTGCCGCGCTCCTCGCTCGACGGCTCGGCAGCGTTGATGGGCATGCTGTTCCCGGCCGGGCACTTTCTCGACATTGCTGTGGGCACCTTCACCAAAGCGCTAGACCTTCGCCAACTGTGGCCGCAGTGCTTGGCGCTGCTGGGGTTCTTTGTGGCGTTTACGGGGCTGAGCCTGATCATGCTCAAGAAGCAGGAGGTTTGATGCACAAGCTCTCGCACATCCTGCGCCTGGGTCTCAAGGAACTCACCAGCCTGCGACACGACAGTGTGCTGCTGCTGTTTTTGTTTTACGCCTTCACTGTGGCGATTTATATGCCAGCGGCAGGCTCAATTATTGGCGTACATAACGCCAGCGTCGCCATCGTCGATGAAGACCACAGCGCCCTGTCACGCAAACTGAGCGAGTCGCTATTGCCGCCGGAATTCCAGACACCGCAACCTCTGCCCTACGACCAACTGGATCAGTCGATGGACAGTGGCCAGTACACGTTTGTGATTAACCTGCCGGCCAACTTTCAAGCCGACTTGCTGGCGGGCCGCGAGCCGAGCGTGCAGGTCAACGTCGATGCCACCGCCATGAGCCAAGCGTTTATGGGGGCGGGTTATATCGGGCGGATCTTCCAGCGCGAGCTGCTCGACTATGCAGGCCAAGCACAAGCGGCAGCAAAAACACCCGCATTGCTCAGCAGCCGTGCGTTGTTCAACCCCAACCTGGAAGGTGGCTGGTTTTTAGCAGTAATCCAGATCGTCAACAACATCACCATTTTGGCCATTGTGTTGACGGGCACGGCACTGCTGCGCGAGCGCGAACATGGGACTCTCGATCACTTGCTGGTGTTGCCGCTGACTGCGCTGGAAATCATGCTCGCCAAAATCTGGAGCAACATGCTGGTGGTGGTGCTGTGCACTTGGGTGTCACTGGAAGTCATCGTCAAATGGGCACTGGGCGTGCCGCTGGCAGGGTCGTTGTCGCTATTTTTAGGGGTGACGGCGCTGTACCTGTTTGCTAGCACTGCGTTGGGTATTTTTCTCGCCACCTTGGCACGCTCTACACCGCAATTCGGGCTACTGGCGATTCCCGTAATCATCCCGATGCTACTGCTCTCGGGGGGCAGCACGCCGCTGGACAGCATGCCCGAGTGGCTGCAATGGGTGATGCAATGCTCGCCATCCACCCATTTTGTGAGCTTGAGCGCGGCTATCTTGTTCCGCGATGCCGGGGTAGAAGTGGTGTGGCCGGACTTACTGGCACTGGCCACCATCGGGCTGGTGTTCTTCGCCATTGCATTGGCTAGATTCCGCAAGAGCCTAGCGTCGTAAGCACCTACATGTATCGACAAGGCACTAGCGAAAGCTGCGAACTTTAGTCGTTTAAAGCTCGCAGCCTTGCCAGCGTCTACGGGATTGGCGTTGCGCCCTTACTGAACAATCAAATTGTTGAACAGTAAATCTTCCACCATTGGCTTGCCGGTTTCGTCGTTCATTACCTGCTGGATCTGCTTCAAGGCTTCTTGACGCAGTTTTTCCTTGGCTTCGACGTTGCTCATGCCTTCTGCGGTTTGCTGGGTAAATAGCCCAACCAGTTGATTACGAATCAACGGCTCATTGTCTTTCACGGCCTTGGCCGCCTCAGCCCCCGTAACGCGCAGGGAAATATCCGCCTTATAGACCTTGAGCTTCGGGCTGCCGTCCAAGCCGTAATTGCCCACAAATGGAGGCGTCAGACTGATGTAGCTGACCTTGGTGTCACCCTCTTTAGCCTCTTGCGCGACCGCCGCCATCGGCAAAGACAGGGCCAGCATCAACATGATCCACGCTTTCACAATTCGCTCCTTTGTACGGTTTGGGGCCAAGCATACGGGGCAGCTTGAAGGCCTATCCAGTGTTATCGGCCAATTCCCGGAGAAAAGAAGAGCTTGTTGACATGAATAAAACCGCACGCCCTGTACGCAGGCTTAAAGAGGCGAATACGGGCAAGCCCGAATCATTAGGCGGCTCATTGTTCAGCGGCTATTTTTTGCTCCATCGCACCAAGGTTTACAGCCCCTGCTAACAGGAGTGCCTGAGTACTTTCGGGCAGCATGTCCACAAATTTGCGGCTGGTTTTACGCTGGCACGTTCTTACTATTGCCTTCATTTGTTGCGAAAGGTCATACAACCCGGTCGATAACTGTTCATTGGAGTACCGACCTTTTACATAGCCATCAATCAATCGGCTGCGCGTTATCTGAAACAAGCTCAAGTTTTGCAAAGGCATATGGCGATGACCATGGCGAAAGAGGTCTTCAACCTCGAGGTTGAACTGGCGACAGGTAGCGGCCGTGATATCGAAGCCTGGTTTTATCTTGAGAGTTTTGGGATTGGAATGGGCATTGAAAACCACTGAAGTAGTCGCTTTTATCTCCTTAGGGCTATCTCCCTCTATCGGCCAGCTTGAGAACCTCCACTGACGAACAGCCTCAAGCGTCGCTCCCGCAAAATCAGGGTGGGTGCTGTAAAGAATTTTAGGATCAACTGCAGAGCCGTCAGGCTTAATCACGAATGCCACCCGAACATCCCCGGACAATCCCATTTTGCCTGGCCCTAGTGGGTATTCAGGCTCTGGCTTGTACTCAAGCGCGGGTGGCACCTGATCTGCCCACACGCCAAACGCTATAAACATCACCACCCATCCAGCTAAACACTTCATCACCTTCACCCCGGTGCTCGCGCCATACGCGCCTGCATCAATGCAGAGGTAGGGATGATATGAATATGTAGCCAATTCTTTCAGTTCACGAGCTCCGATCGTGATGTGGGATGGCTCCGATTAAACGGGCAGCCGTAAAGCCTATAAATACGCCTGCACCGGCCATTCTTCAGGCCCTGTGGATAGTTTCACTCCCGACTCAAAGGCACGTCACCTGTGGACAGGTTTATACGTGAACGACATGTTCATAAGTGAACATGCCACGCCCGATGTTTCCTTCCGCTTCAGATGACAAGGCCTGTCATTTTCAGTAACGAAAATGTAACGTTCGGCACCGCTGATATAACAAGAAATTTGGAGCTCTTGAATGTTTGCTTTTTTCCGACCTGCCGCACACCAGGCACCTCTGCCTGAAGAAAAAATAGACAGCACTTACCGACGCCTTCGATGGCAGATTTTCGCCGGTATCTTTTTTGGCTACGCGGGTTACTACCTGCTGCGCAAAAACTTCTCGCTGGCCATGCCGTACTTGATTGACGAGGGTTACACCCGGGGCCAGCTTGGCGTTGCCATGTCTGCCATTGCCATTGCTTACGGTTTGTCCAAGTTCCTGATGGGTTTGGTGTCCGACCGCTCTAACCCAAGGTTTTTTCTGCCGTTTGGCTTGCTGATTTCAGCAGCCGTAATGTTTATTTTCGGTTTCGCACCTTGGGCAACGTCCAGCGTGACCATGATGTTCATTTTGCTGTTTATCAATGGCTGGGCGCAGGGCATGGGCTGGCCGCCCAGTGGCCGGACGATGGTGCATTGGTGGTCGCAAAAAGAACGCGGTGGCGTGGTTTCAGTCTGGAACGTGGCGCATAACGTGGGCGGTGGTTTAATCGGCCCTCTGTTTTTACTGGGCATGGCCTGGTTCAACGATTGGCATGCGGCCTTTTATGTGCCCGCGACCGTGGCGCTGTTGGTGGCGATATTTGCCTTTGTCACCATGCGCGACACCCCGCAGTCGGTAGGCTTACCGCCGATTGAGCAGTATAAAAATGATTACCCGGCGGGTTACGACTCCAGCCACGAAGACGAATTCAGCGCCAAAGAGATTTTCGTCAAATACGTGCTGCGCAACAAAATGCTGTGGTACATCGCGCTGGCCAACGTGTTCGTCTACCTGCTGCGCTATGGCGTATTGGACTGGGCGCCCACCTACCTCAAAGAAGCTAAGCATTTCACGGTGGATACAACATCGTGGGCGTACTTCTTTTATGAGTGGGCCGGGATTCCGGGCACGCTGTTGTGTGGCTGGATGTCGGACAAGATTTTCCGTGGCAACCGCGGCCTGACCGGGATTGTGTTTATGTCACTGGTCACTGTGGCGACGCTGGTGTACTGGCTCAACCCACCGGGCAACCCGACCATCGACATGATCGCGCTGTTCTCCATCGGCTTCCTGATTTACGGGCCGGTCATGCTGATTGGCTTGCAGGCACTGGAGCTGGCGCCGAAGAAAGCAGCAGGAACGGCGGCAGGCTTTACCGGACTATTCGGCTACTTGGGCGGCTCGGTCGCAGCCAGTGCCGCAATGGGCTATCTGGTTGACCACTTCGGTTGGGATGGCGGCTTTGTGCTGCTGATCAGCGCTTGCCTATTGGCCATCGCGTTCATGATCCCGACCTTGCGCCACAAGAAAGAGGCCAGCGAAGCACGCAACGCTTAAGGCTGAATTGACTCACAGCGCTTGAGCCGCGCCTCCAGATTACGATCTGGCATGGCGCGGCTACGCAGAACACTCAAGGTATGCCCAACATGAACATGAACATGAATGAAGTTATCGCCCGCGCAGCCTATAACGTTCTTCCAACATCCTCGACACGTCCATTCAACAAATGACAACGCGTCATATACGGAAATAAAGCGCCATAAATAGTGGCGAAAGACCAGTCCGTCCAATGAAAGAACTGGAAGCAATATCAGCATCACATTAATGCGCACTTAACGTACTATCGCGCCTTGAAATAAGGCACTCGAACATGATGAACTTAGAACACATAATAAATAAGCACCATTACAGAAAATCGGTAGGTTTTTACAACGCTCTAATCAAAAAAGCGCTTCCTCCTACCCACACGAAGAAAAAAATCCTACTTGTTTGCCCAGGTTATAATTCAACCTTATCTATGATCGAAAGCATTTCAAAAAATTTCGATCTATGCGGAATCATTCTTAAAAACTCGACAAATAAAAATAACCTGACACGACGCATATTACTGCGGTCAAATTATCCGATTCTTGATATATCAAAAAGTGACATGACTGCACTCTCCGATGAGACCGTCAGCACGATAGAACGGGCTATTGGCAGCGATGGCGACTGCATTGTCCTTGATCATGGTGGTTACTTCTCACTCAACCCGAACACGTTGAAAGTGTTCAAACCTAATATGATATCGGGCATTGCTGAATACGCTATCAATGGTGAAAACCGATACCTCAACAGTACGGTTAACGATAGACCCATGATATCTATTGGTCGCTTGAGTATTAAAAAGAAAAGCGATTTTGCTTCATCTGATAGCATCATGCTGGTCTCTGAACTCTATCTTCAAAACGAAGGAATCATGCTATTTGGAGACGACATTAAAGTAGGTATCATTGGGCATGGAACGCTAGGGGGACGCATAAGATACTTGCTGCAGGAACGCGGGGTTAAAAACTTTCTTGTTTATGATATCGACGAAAAAAAACTAAACGATATAGCGCTGGAAAATATTGCCCCGCACAAAACTGAGTTATTGAAACAGTGTGATGTTTTATTTTGTGCCACCGGCAATAAAGCCATTACCAAGGAGGATTTAAAGTTTCTGAAAGATGGCGCAATTATTCTCACCGTCACGTCTCCAGACGACGAGTTAGACCTTCCTGCACTGAAGAAACAAAAGCTGGTTCAGCTCAAAACTGAAAAATGCAGAGAGCAGACCTTCATCTACAGCATTTCAGAAACGGGTCATGAGTTGGTGCTTCCTTTTGACGGTGAATCACCCAATACACAGATCAGCTTCGGAATCGCTGACGCCTCAATTCATCAACCCTGCGCAACACACATTGTTGCCGGCATACGCCTTATGCAAGGTTGCGCCGAACATAAAACCGGCATGCACGCCTTAAGCTTGAAAGATGAGCTAATGGTTGAGCAGGTTTGGGATGAACATTTCAAATCTCTGGCTTGATCAATACACAGCGCTTGAGCCGCGCCTCCAGATTACGATCTGGCATGGCGTGGCTACGCAGGGCGCTCACGGTCTGCTCGACATAATCGCGAGTGGTGCCATAGCGCCCGCAAGCGTTGGCCAGTACCTGACTGAGCACGCCATCTGGCAGGTTGCCCGCGTAGCTGGGCAAATGCCGCTCTAACACAAATCCCAACGCCTGAACCTGAGTGCCGTCTTCAAGCCGGCAAGTGAGCCAGTGCGGCCGATAAGAGGGCACGGGCATTTCACGCAACCACAGGGCGTAGAGCGCAGCGTCGAGGTTTTCTTCTGGCAGGCGATAGGCAAAACCACTGCACGAGCCGCCACGATCCAGACCAAATACCAAACCCGGTAACTGGGGCGTTCCGCGATGCTCGTGGGACCACAAATACAGGCCGCGATGGTAGCCATGCACCCGCCCCCGCACACGTTCAACCGCCGAACACTCAGGCCGCCAAATCAGTGAACCATAGGCAAACAACCAGACAGGCCCGCCTTGATGGCGCGCCATGGTGCTGTGCATGGAGCTAAGCAATTGTTCGGGGGTTAACGGCGCCCCAAGATCGAGTTGCGGGGGATAAACCGACGTTAAACAGGCGGATTCAATGACAGTCATATCGAAAGGTAAGGGGCCTTGCAGGCTGCAAACAAAAATAACGCGATGAATCTTATAGCACTAAAAATGGAATGACTCGCACCACCTGACATATGACAAGCCAATGTCACAAACACGGCTACGCTCAACGGGACGTTCACGGGTCTGTATGGGTAAGGTTCAAGCTGAGCGCAAAAATTATCTCTATAGTGGCCCGCCACAGGCGCATGCCTAATGACTGACAGAGCCTTTAAATGACGAAATCAAGAACCTTTGGCCTCTTGATGTTGGCAAGTGCCAGCGCCGCAGTCGCGCAAGACAACACACAACAACAGGGCAAGGAGTTCTGGTACGTACAAACCAGCGTCTATACCAAGCACTTCTCGCCAGACCCCGAACACAATAACAATCAGGATTTGATTGGCCTTGAATACCACGACGGTTCGGGGTGGCTGGTAGGGGGCGCGACGTTTCGTAACTCGTTCAGGCAGCGTTCGTACTACGCCTACTTCGGCAAGCGCTTTGATAGCGATAACTACCCGGTCTATCTCAAGCTAACCGGCGGGTTGCTGGAAGGCTATCACGGCGACTATCAGGACAAGATCCCACTCAACCGCTTTGGCGTTGCGCCGGTAATTATCCCGTCGGTGGGCCTGCATTACGGCCCAGTGGCTGCCGAGCTGGTCTTGCTCGGCTTTAACGCCGCCATGATTACCACCGGGTTGCGTTTTTAATCTGGGCTCAAGTGCGCGGGCAGTAGGCAAACACATCCGCGCGCATTTGATGAGCGTCCATACCCGCTTCAACCAACGCGTCCAGGGTGCCGTAAATCATCGCCGGGGAACCACTGGCATAAACGTAGACGGAGCTGAGGTCGCTGATGTCTTGACACACGGCCTCGTGCAGCAGACCACAACGACCTTCCCAACCGCATACATCGCTCACCACCTTGTGCAGGAACAGATTGGGCGTTTGCTCCCACGCGCTCCACTCGTCCAAGGTGTAAAAGTCGTCAGGACGGCGCACACCCCAATACAGGTGCACCGGGTGGGCAAAACCCTGTTTACGGCAGTGCTCGATCAGGCTGTGCATCTGAGCCATTCCCGTGCCCGCCGCAATCAATACCAACGGGGCATTCGGCAGTTCGGATAAATGCGTGTCACCAAACGGCAGCTCAACACGAATCATCTTATTGCGCTGCAACTGCTCGATCAGGCTGCGAGCGCTGTCTTCGCGCACCAACACATGCAGCTCAAGATCACGCCCGGCATGCGGCGCGCTGGCCAGCGAAAAGGCCGATTTCTCGCCGTTCTCGCGCTCCAGCATCACGTATTGCCCCGCGTGATAACGCGGCGGCTTGCCCGCTGGCGCACGCAAGCGCACACGCCACACATCGCCACCCAACTCGACACATTCAACCAACTGACAGGCCAAACTACGCACCGGCAATTCTCCTGGCGCAAGCACGCCATCCCACAACACAACGCAGTCGTCCACAGGCTCGGCAAGACAGGTATAGATCTCGCCGTGGTCGCGCACATCACCGGCTTGCTGCACTTGGCCTTCAACCAGCAAGGCAGCACACACATGGCAGTTTCCGTTACGACAGCTTTGCGGGCATTCGTAGCCCAGACGCTGCGCTGCATCCAGAATCCGCTCGCCAGGCAAGGTCTCCAACACGGCGCCTGACGGCTGCAAGGTTACACGCATCAATCTATTCCTAATTGATTCCAAATGTCATCGATCCGGCGAGTAACAGCCTCGTCCTTGACGATAACCCGGCCCCATTCACGGTCGGTTTCACCCGGCCACTTGTTGGTCGCATCCAGCCCCATCTTCGAGCCCAGGCCCGACACGGGCGAAGCAAAGTCGAGGTAGTCGATAGGCGTGTTTTCGATCATCACCGTGTCACGCTTGGGGTCCATGCGCGTGGTAATGGCCCAAATCACGTCGTTCCAGTCGCGGGCGTTGATGTCGTCGTCGGTCACGATAACGAACTTGGTGTACATGAACTGGCGCAAAAACGACCACACACCGAGCATGACCCGCTTGGCATGGCCGGGGTACTGCTTCTTCATGGTCACGATGGCCATGCGGTACGAGCAGCCTTCAGGCGGCAGGTAAAAATCGGTGATCTCCGGGAACTGCTTTTGCAGTATCGGCACGAACACTTCGTTCAGCGCCACACCCAAAATCGCTGGCTCATCGGGTGGACGGCCAGTGTAGGTGCTGTGGTAAATCGGTTTGACCCGATGGGTGATGCGTTCAACGGTGAACACCGGGAAGCTGTCGACTTCGTTGTAATAGCCGGTGTGGTCGCCATACGGGCCTTCAGGGGCCATCTCGCCTGGGTGAATCACGCCTTCGAGGATGATTTCAGCCGTGGCTGGCACTTGCAAATCATTGCCCCGGCACTTCACCAGTTCGGTGCGATTACCGCGCAACAAGCCTGCAAACGCGTATTCAGACAAGCTGTCTGGCACGGGAGTTACAGCGCCAAGAATCGTCGCTGGGTCGGCACCAAGCGCAACGGACACAGGGAACGGCTGACCGGGATGCTTTTCGCACCAGTCGCGATAGTCCAGCGCCCCGCCACGATGGCTCAACCAGCGCATGATGACCTTGTTACGGCCAATCACTTGCTGACGATAAATGCCCAGGTTCTGGCGATCTTTGTTTGGGCCTTTGGTGACAGTCAAACCCCACGTGATCAACGGAGCCACGTCGCCCGGCCAGCAATGCTGAACTGGCAGCATAGCCAGATCTACGTCATCACCTTCAATCACGACTTCCTGGCACACCGCGTCTTTGACGACTTTCGGGGCCATAGAGATGATTTTGCGGAAAATCGGCAGCTTGGACCACGCGTCTTTCAGGCCCTTAGGCGGCTCCGGCTCTTTGAGGAAGGCCAGCAATTTGCCGATTTCTCGCAACTCACTGACCGCTTCAGCGCCCATGCCTAAAGCAACACGCTCGGGTGTACCGAACAAGTTGCCCAATACCGGGATGGTGTGGCCCGTGGGGTTCTCGAACAACAGCGCCGGACCTTTGGCTCGCAGCGTGCGGTCGCAGATTTCTGTCATTTCAAGCTTAGGGGACACCGGGATCTGGATGCGCTTAAGTTCGCCGCGCGTTTCCAGCCCGCTAATAAAATCGCGTAAATCGCGGTACTGCATGCTTGAGCCTCGTGTTGGCCGTGGCGTTGGGAGACCGAGTGTAGCGCCCAAGCCGCCTGTTCAGAAGGGAGAGCTGCCCAGATCAAAAAAGGTCAGACAGCAAAAAGCCGGGGTTCCCCGGCTCTTGCTTGGCGTGCAACGTATTACTTGCGCTTCATCGACAAGAAGAACTCGTCGTTGGTCTTAGTCTGCTTGAGCTTATCGATCAAGAACTCGATAGCCGCGACTTCGTCCATAGGGTGCAACAGCTTGCGCAGAATCCACATGCGTTGCAGCTCGTCATCAGCGGTCAGCAGCTCTTCACGGCGGGTGCCGGAGCGGTTGATGTTGATCGCAGGGAAGACGCGCTTTTCAGCGATTTTGCGGTCCAGAGGCAGTTCCATGTTGCCGGTGCCTTTGAACTCTTCGTAGATCACTTCATCCATCTTCGAGCCGGTTTCAACCAGCGCGGTAGCGATGATGGTCAGCGAGCCGCCTTCTTCGATGTTTCGCGCAGCACCGAAGAAACGCTTTGGTTTCTCCAGGGCGTGGGCATCAACACCACCAGTCAATACCTTGCCGGAGCTTGGGATCACGGTGTTGTAGGCACGCGCCAGACGAGTGATGGAGTCGAGCAGAATCACTACGTCTTTTTTGTGCTCAACCAGGCGCTTAGCCTTCTCGATCACCATTTCAGCAACCTGCACGTGGCGGGTTGGTGGCTCGTCGAAGGTGGAGGCAACCACTTCGCCGCGCACGGTGCGCTGCATTTCGGTGACTTCTTCCGGGCGCTCGTCGATCAGCAGAACGATCAAGTGCACTTCAGGGTTGTTACGTGAAATGTTCGACGCGATGTTCTGCAACATGATGGTTTTGCCCGCTTTTGGCGGAGCAACGATCAGACCACGCTGACCTTTACCAATCGGAGCACACAGGTCGATAACACGACCGGTCAAATCTTCGGTGGAACCGTTACCGATTTCCATCTTCATGCGCACAGTCGGGAACAGCGGGGTCAAGTTCTCAAAGAGAATCTTGTTTTTCGCGTTCTCTGGACGATCGTAGTTGATCGTGTCGACCTTCAGCAGTGCGAAGTACCGCTCGCCTTCTTTTGGCGGACGGATTTTGCCGACGATGGTGTCACCAGTGCGCAAGTTGAAGCGACGAATCTGGCTAGGCGAGACGTAGATATCGTCCGGGCCGGCCAAGTAAGAGGCGTCAGCAGAACGCAGGAAGCCGAAGCCGTCCTGGAGGATCTCCAGCACGCCATCACCGGAGATTTCCTCGCCGCTTTTCGCGTGCTTTTTCAGCAGGGAGAAAATCACGTCCTGCTTGCGCGAACGGGCCATATTTTCTATGCCCATCTGTTCGGCCAATTCGAGCAGTTCGGTAATCGGCTTTTGCTTGAGTTCAGTCAGGTTCATATAGGAATGACGTAATCATTTATGGAGGGGGAAATTAAGCTTTTGGCTTAATGAGGCCGCGCCGCAGAGAAGGCGACAGGATCGCGTACTAATTCGATAAGGAGTGCGTCGGCGACGGCTTGTAGGGGGCAGTGGAGAAACCAGTGCGGGGCCGAATGTACCACTTGAGTTTCATAGCGTCTAGTCCTTGAGCCATGAAAAAGCCCCGCATTTAGCGGGGCTTTTATCGACACTTAGATGTTAGCGTCGAGGAACGCAGCCAGCTGCGACTTCGACAGCGCACCTACTTTAGTCGCTTCAACGTTGCCGTTTTTGAACAGCATCAGCGTTGGAATACCGCGTACGCCGTGTTTGGCCGGGGTTTCCTGGTTTTCATCAATGTTCAGCTTGGCAACAGTCAACTTGCCTTTGTAAGTCTCTGCGATCTCGTCCAGAACTGGCGCGATCATTTTGCAAGGGCCACACCATTCAGCCCAGTAATCGACCAATACAGCGCCTTCAGCCTTGAGAACATCGGCCTCAAAGCTAGCGTCGGTGACGTGTTTAATAAGATCGCTGCTCATGGAAGTCTCCGTGGTTGTAAGCAAAAACGTAGCACATCATAGCCGTCATCACCGCGTTCAGGAAGCTGAGGGACGATTGACTTTCACTATAGTTGCGCGTGAGTGCGGGTATGGGTCATTTCAAACACTCAACACTGTCATGAACGCAATTGATGTGAGCGTTCAATCGGTGGTGATCAGCTCAAACGTACCCGCCCCTTCAATCAAAGTTTCTTCCAGAACTTTAGTTTGCTGCTCATTAAGCTGCGCCTGTACCTCGATCTGGGCGGTAAACAACTTAGCATGGCCTAGACCTCCAGAACCCTGTGCAATTACGACCTGACCGCCGTCAAATGTCTGATGCCGCTCAAATGTGTTGCTACCCTCTTGAGCAAGCAGCGCAAGCGTCCCATCGAACATGGCATCTCGGATCCGCAAGCTGAATTGGCCTTGATGACCTAGTCGAAATAACTGTGCTCCTGCGCTGACGCCGTTAAATCGTAATTTAATCAACTCCGGGGCCTGACAACTCACACTCAACGTGAGCATACGGGTGCCCAATGTCAGCAAATTTTGCCCGGAGTGTAGATCCATCAACTCTCCTCGGTGCAACCGACCATAATCCACTTCATTGCCACTCAACCAAACATTGCAGTCTGATGCTAGAGCCAGGGGTGCTCCAAATAGCCCACACGATACGGCGCCCATCCTCAAGTATCTCTTGAGTGTGCGTATTGCAAACATCCTGCAATTGATCTCAGCGAACATGGCAAACTCTTTGTGCTGTTTCGTACAACGACTCCCCATCAGGCAACGGCGACACAGCCAGCTGCAGTTCACACTCGCGTAAATCGGCCATTTTTACCATCAGTGTTTCTTCACCTTGAATATCGCTCAAAAAGACCTTTCCAGCCTCCACTACCGAGCCCAGAAACTTCCCGTTTTTCGTCAACACGGATGCGCCACGTGAAATCGGTAGCCCTTGCTCATCCAGTATCTGCAGCAACAAACGGCGCACCTGAACCACTTCAAAATCAATCGTATTGAATGACCCACGTCCGGCCTGCACTTGCTTGAAACCATTCTGGATATCAATCTGGCGCGGCAACGTCCTGGTAACCACCTCAACTCGGCCAGGGCTATAGGCCGGGAGGCTGGCAATAACTGCCTGCCCTTTGGGGTCGGTCCAAGCGGGGCCCAACGGTGTAGAAATTTTGACCCCTGAAAGCTCTCCTACTGAGGCAATACCAAAGGTTTCCTGAATCGGATAAGGAGATAACGTAATGCCACCTCCGTGCAAGACAGCACCCCCTCTGAGCTGACCTATAGAGTAAGTGCTTGAATCGTCATGACTAACCCCAAGATTGAGCTGGGTATAACGCGGCAATAGACCAATGTCCGCATTGAATCTGGTGGTGCGCCCCCCATTCCCGCCCTCGACACCCAGTCGGTAGCTCAGAGAGTCGCTCACCTGCTCGCCAAGAGATGTACCCAGCGCCAATGTCTTGTTCCGATGACTCGCGTAGGAGCGCAACTGGCGAGAGCGACCCAAGGCGACACTCACACTCAAATAAGCCGACAGAGCGTTTTGATCCTTGTGCGTCGACCCCACGTTTTTCTCGACACTGAGAGACACGCCGGCGTAGCCAAAACTTTTACCCCAAGAGCCGTAAACACGTTGATTGCTTAGCCCGTTACTGAGTGCGCTGCGACTGTAACCAACACTTAGCCCACCCCACTGCGGGTCAACCCATCCAAGCGTTGCCGTGTATTGATTTGCAAAGCGCTGACGAGACAAATCATCGCTATCGCGCTGGTCATCAAGCAAATCGCTATAAGCCTTGCTTCGCAGGGTCGCACTCAGGCTTGCGCTTGCCCTCTGAAAAAAAGCACTTGAGACAGAAATACTCTGCTGCACGCCGCTGTCATCGGTTACTGCTTGACGCGCAACGATCGTGCGCCAACGCACATCAAAGTGCTCAAATAGCCGAGTGTCGAGCCCCCAGCCAGCCGCGTGGTAACCCTCGGCCCCCATCAGTCCAGCACTGAACATCACTTCGCGCCCCAACCCCCAACTGCCGCCAGCAGTTGCAACGGACTGAGGCTCAACGTTGTAGTTAGAAACCGACCGCACCTTGCCCATTGCCAAGTAATACCCCGCAGGCGCCTGAGTGATGTGATGAAAAGAGGCTGAAGACACCGAAAACTCTCGTGACGAACCGCTTTCATCAATCACTCTGACCTGCAAATCATTGCTGGCGTTAAGCAAACTAAAGCCACTCACACTGAACGGCCCCGCGGGCACGATGGTCGTGTGTATCAACGCACCCGATTGTCGTATTTCAATACGCGATTGACTGGTCGCCACCCCTTCAACCCTTGTGCCGTCCAAATCCTGGATGCCTCGCCGGTTACTGGGAAACAGTTGAGCTCCCGTAATCGGCAGACCGGAGAACATTGGGCCTGCTGTATTGATTTGGCCCAGTTGGAACGTTGAGTCCAAGCGTTGAAAATCGTGCTGCGCAAAAGCATAGAGGTGCTCAAAACGATTAACTTTCGACTCGAACACCCATTGCTGACGGCTTCGTACAACCCAGTTGCCCGCATTGAACCCTGCCAACGTCGACGCCGAGAGATGTCGGGTAGAACTACCTGGTACCCGATTCTCCCCCCCCAATAAGTCATAGCTGAACATTCCCGCAGTACCAGCATCGGAGAACACAGTATCGGGAGGGGCAATATCGTCTAACGCCTGGGTCGGCACGACCAGAAAGACTTCTTCTTGATTAGGCCTCAAGGTCACCCTTGTTTGGGGATAACGAGCCAAAAAAGCGTGGCAGGTTTGGGCTCCATCATTTTGTGCAGCCATGCGGCGCAGCCCTGCTTTATCAAGTAATGCTGGAGAGAAACACAGCACACCATTACGATCGAATCGGGCACGAACCAAGCCGCGTCGATTGCCATTGACCACCAGCGTGACGACCCGCTCACCCTCGCGAAAACGGGGTTCGTACCGAAAGTATTCTGCAAGGGCCGAGTCAACACCTCGGCTGCTCATGACGTCAGTATCAAACTCTACATTTTGAGCGATGATCTGAGCGTCTGATGCGCCCAACACGCACGGTGTGACGCCTCCCATACCGAAAAAACAAACACCTTTGAGCAATGACCACGATGAGCGGCTAAGACGCTTGAAACCACTGGCGCATACAACAGCACTGCAAATAGCGTTCATTGAGTCATTTCTGCCGAACGACAGGCGCGTGGTAACTCTCTACCGTAAAACCGTAAACCGTAGCCGGATAGAACGTCACTCCAGTCGTGCCACTCAGCGAGACGTTCACTTGCGTGTGCAGCACCTCTCCGGGCAAAACATAAGTACGAGCAATATCCAGATGCTGATTTTGGGGGACGAGCAACACGAGTTGAGACAGGCGCACAACATACGGACTGTCATTTCGAATCTGCAGGCTCTTGCCGTCGACCCGCCATTGCAGCAGCGTCCAAGGAGTAGGATTTTTCTCTAGGCCACGAGGATGAATAATCAACGGCAAATTTTGCCGAAGTGTTACCCCTACTGACGCTTTATCATTGGCCTTTTTGGGCTTTATCCCTTCAAAAATTGCACGTTTAAGACGCTGCGTTTTCAGAGGCTGTGAAAATTGCCCGATAAAGCGAACTAACTGTTTTTCACCGGGTTCAACTCGGGTTATAGGCGGGGTCACAAAGACTAATAACTCGGTATCTTCGGGAATATTTTCAATAGAAGAATGCAGCAGGCTGGGCATACCATCTGTATTTTTTACATTTATTGTTGCCTCTCCTTCCCCCTCATCAAGAATAATGACTGTTGTTTCAGGAACCATGCCATCAGCAAAAACAGAAGATATTGCAACAAAAAATAATAACGAAACTTTTTTAAAAAAATTCATTGCAACAAAAACATTACCCACACGAGCCCCTCATCGCGAAAACTATCGTCGCAATTTAATTACCTTAGGCATTCTACTTAAAATAATAAATCACCTTCGATATGTCACACCCGCGTGACATATCGAACAGCGAAAATACTACTAGAGGTAGCTAAGCTCGAACGTCGTCAACCCATCGAGAGTCACATCGTCGTCAATGGCCAAGTCGTCGATTTTATTGATGACTGCCTGAACTTCCATTGCACCGCTTAAGGTAACAAACGATACCGGAGATAAAGCACCTGTTTGGGTGGACCAAGACATCATATTAGTGTTCTGACCGACAGCCCCAGTGGCCGTTGTCAACCAAGTTTGACCATCGTCCAGTGAGGCGATGGCTCTAACCGGCGTGCCGTCTGCGTTGAAGCTGCCCGCCTTGAGGTTGATCGCGTAACCCCCGATCTTGTTACTGCCTTCGCTCATACCGAGACCGTAGTTATAGTTATCGGTGTAATCAGCGCCTATTGTAGAGGCCAGAATCCCGGGTATTTGACTAAAACTTTTTCCATCAAGGGCTTTGAGCCCCACTTTCGTCCCGGACTGGCAGTTGATGCTGAAGGCTATTTCCTTTTTATCGAGCACAGTGTAAGAAGTTTGATTCAAACTTTCAGCTGTAATGATTCCATAATCAACAACCCCTCCACCCTGCATGAATGGCACACAACTGGCGGGGACAATAGTGCCCTTCACGCGCAAATCAATAGCCGCTTGGGCGTTAACCGCAGCAACAGCAACCACAGCAATCGCTGCAAATCTATATATATTTTTCACACGATGACCCTGTACAGTAATGCGAACACGCTTACAAGCTTTAAATATGACAATTCTATTTCAAGCCTAAAGCAGAAAGTAAAACAACACCTGAAAATATAAAAGCGTTATATAAATACCACTGCTCATTCCAAGTGGCTGACAGCTTGATAGTTATCCCTACATATAAGAATAGGAATTGACAACACTGAAAGTAGGATCTTCCACCAGAAAAACGAAGGATAAGCACTTAAGGTTATTGCTACCTTCATGTTCACCCCTAATATAAATACCAATTGCGTGTGGGATTTTGCCAAGGCCAGCCAAGGATGTGCCTTCCAGAGGTGAACGCCCTACGATCAGCGCGTCTATTTTGGTCGTCAAAGCAAAACGCTGACCGCTGCGCGTTGGCGCCAGCGTTTGATCGTGGCACGATGGCGAGGTTATCGACCGAGACCCCTCAACCATGCCCCAATCCCAAAGCAAGAATCCGTCCCTGATCGCCGCTATTGATCTGGGTTCTAACAGCTTTCATATGGTGGTAGCCAAGGCGCAGAACGGTGAAATCCGTATCCTCGAGCGGCTTGGTGAAAAGGTGCAGTTAGCTGCTGGCATCGACGAAGAGCGCAAACTCAACGAAGAATCCATGCAGCGCGGGCTCGATTGCCTGAAACGCTTTGCCCAACTGATCAACGGTATGCCGTTGGGCGCCGTGCGCATCGTCGGCACCAACGCCCTGCGTGAAGCACGTAACCGCAATGAGTTCATCGTGCGCGCCGAAGAAATCCTCGGCCACACTGTTGAAGTCATTTCTGGCCGTGAAGAAGCACGCCTCATCTATTTAGGCGTTTCGCACACGCTGGCCGACACACCGGGCAAACGCTTGGTCGCCGATATTGGCGGCGGCAGTACCGAGTTCATCATCGGCCAGCGCTTTGAACCTCTGCTGCGCGAAAGCCTGCAAATGGGCTGCGTCAGTTTTACCCAGCGCTATTTCCGTGACGGCAAGATCACTCCTGCACGTTATGCGCAGGCTTACACCGCCGCCCGTCTTGAGCTGATGAGCATCGAACACGCCTTGCGTCGTTTGACCTGGGATGAAGCCATCGGCTCTTCAGGCACTATTCGCGCCATCGGTTTGGCCCTCAAAGCAGGTGGTCATGGCAGCGGCGAAGTGAATGCTGAAGGCTTGGCCTGGCTCAAGCGCAAGCTGTTCAAGCTGGGCGAAGCAGACAAAATCGACTTTGAAGGCATCAAACCCGACCGCCGCGCTATTTTCCCGGCAGGTCTGGCAATTCTTGAGGCGGTGTTCGATGCCCTTGAATTGCAACGCATGGACCATTGCGACGGCGCGCTACGTGAAGGGGTGCTCTACGACCTGCTGGGCCGTCATCACCATGAAGACGTGCGTGAGCGCACGCTCAGCTCGCTGATGGATCGCTACCATGTTGATCGTGAACAAGCGGCACGAGTTGAACGCAAAGCCCTGCGCGCCTTCGATCAAGTGGCCAAGTCGTGGGATCTCAAAGACGGGATCTGGCGCGAATTGTTGAGCTGGGCGGCCAAAGTGCATGAAGTGGGGTTGGACATTGCCCACTATCACTACCACAAGCACGGCGCCTACCTGATCGAGCACTCCGACCTTGCAGGGTTTTCACGCGAGGACCAGCTAATGCTCGCGCTGCTGGTGCGCGGTCATCGCCGTAACATTCCGAAGGACAAGTTCGCCGAGTTCGGCAAAGACGCCATCAAGCTGATTCGTCTGTGTGTGCTGTTGCGCTTTGCGATCCTGTTCTACCACATCCGCGGTAATCAGGAAGCCTCACAAGTAAAGCTGCGCGCTGATGGCGATCACCTTGAGGTGATCTTCCCCGAAGGCTGGCTTGAGCAAAACCCGTTGACCCAAGCCGACTTTGAGCAAGAAGCTCAATGGCTGACTCGCGTCGGGATTGTGCTGACTGTGTCGTAACGATAACAACCTGTAGGCGCGAACTTGCTCGCGCCTACAGGTTTAGCGTTAAACAGAAGGCCCGGTGCTCACCGTCAATACAGGCAGGCTTAGGCGATCCAGCAAGGTAGCCTGGGCGCTGCGCGGGTTTTGATTACCGGTTGGCGTGTTACGCACGTAACGGCCGTCTGACTGTAGGCTCCAGCTGTGAGTGTTGTCCGTCAGGTAGCATTCCAGCTCTTTCTTGACCCGCAGAATCAGCTTTTTGCCCTCTATCGGGAAGCACGTTTCGACGCGCTTATCGAGGTTGCGCTCCATCCAGTCAGCACTCGACAAGAACATCTGCTCTTCGCCGCCATTGAGGAAGTAGAACACCCGCGTGTGCTCCAGGAAGCGACCGATGATCGAGCGCACATGAATATTGTGCGAAACCCCGGCAATACCCGGGCGCAAGCAACACATCCCACGCACCACCAGATCAATACGCACGCCAGCCTGACTTGCCTTGTACAGCGCACGGATGATTTTTGGGTCCGTCAACGAGTTGAATTTGGCGATGATATGCGCCGGCTTACCCTCTGTTGCGAACTGGGTTTCGCGGGCAATCATGTCGAGCATGCCTTTTTTCAACGTAAACGGCGCATGCAGCAGCTTTTTCATGCGCAGCGTTTTGCCCATACCGATCAACTGGCTGAACAATTTGCCAACGTCTTCGCACAACGCATCGTCGGACGTCAGCAAGCTGTAGTCGGTGTAGAGCTTGGCGTTACCGGCGTGATAGTTGCCAGTGCCCAAGTGCGCGTATCGCACGATTTCGCCCGCTTCACGGCGCAGAATCAGCATCATCTTGGCGTGGGTCTTAAAGCCCACCACGCCATAAATCACTACGGCGCCCGCTGCTTGCAGACGGCTGGCCAGTTGCAAGTTGGATTCTTCGTCAAACCGCGCACGCAGTTCGACCACCGCCGTCACTTCTTTGCCGTTACGCGCAGCATCAACCAGCGCATCGACAATTTCGGAGTTGGCGCCACTGCGGTAAAGCGTCTGGCGCACGGCCAGTACATGTGGGTCTTTGGCCGCCTGACGCAACAAATCAACCACGGGCGTAAACGATTCAAAAGGGTGCAGCAGCAAAATGTCCTGCTTGCTGATCACACTGAAAATGTTCTCGCTGTTCTGCAACAACTTAGGAATGGCCGGGGTAAACGGCGTGTATTGCAGCTCAGGGTGGCTGTCCAGGCTGGTAATGCTGAATAGCCGCGTGAGGTTTACCGGGCCATTGACCGTGTACAACTCGGTCTCGTGCAGGTTGAACTGTTTGAGCAAGTAGTCGGACAGGTGTTTAGGGCAGGTGTCGGCCACTTCCAGACGCACCGCATCGCCATAGCGACGCGAAAACAACTCGCCGCGCAGCGCACGGGCCAAGTCTTCAACATCTTCAGTGTCGACAGCCAAGTCTGCGTTTCGCGTCAGACGGAACTGGTAGCAGCCCTTAACTTTCATGCCCTGAAACAGGTCATCTGCGTGGGCGTGAATCATCGACGACAAGAACACATAGTTGTCCCCTGCACCGCCAACGTCTTCAGGCACCTTGATGACGCGGGGCAGCAAACGCGGGGCCGGGATAATGGCCAAACCTGAATCACGGCCAAAGGCGTCGATGCCCTCAAGCTCAACAATAAAGTTCAGGCTTTTGTTAACCAGCAACGGGAACGGGTGCGTCGGGTCAAGACCGATCGGGGTAATGATCGGGGCGATTTCGTCACGGAAAAAGCGCCGTACCCAGGCTTTGATTTTGGTGTTCCAGTGCCGACGACGAATGAAGCGTACTTGGTGCTTTTCAAGCTCGGGCAACAAGATGTCATTGAGGATCGCGTATTGGCGGTCAACATGGCCGTGAACCAACTCACTGATCCGGGCCAACGCTTGATGCGGCTGCAAGCCGTCAGCACCCGCCTGTTCGCGGGCGAAGGTAATTTGCTTCTTCAAGCCCGCGACACGAATCTCAAAAAACTCATCCAGGTTGCTGGAAAAAATCAGCAGAAACTTCAACCGCTCAAGCAATGGATACGACTCATCCAGTGCCTGCTCCAGCACACGGATGTTGAACTGCAATTGCGACAGCTCGCGATGGATATACAGGCTGCTGTCATCCAGACCAGGAATGGCAATCGCTGGATGCGCCGAAGCGTGGGCCTCAGGCGCAACAGGTGCGTGAGTTTCCGGCACAGGCGGGGTTTGCGGGGCCTGTTCAACAACGGGCTCGGCCTCAGTAGCAACGAGTTCTGTCTGTCCTTCGGTATTCATTGAGTGTTCCTGTAAGAGCGGGTTTGACTCTCGTAACAGTTAAGCGGCGCGTGCAATCAAGCTGCCAGAATGCCACCAACGCCTGTGGGTTTAAACCGCTCAAAGACGCTTTATGCGGGCTGAAGCCTATTAGAGGGTCATTTGTCGCAATTGTTCGGGCGCGTAACTTTTCGTATTGCCTTCGGAGCCACTGTCACAGGCTAGAACAAGGCCCGCTTTGGCTTCAAAAAACAGCCTTGCTGCGCAACTTTCTCGCCGTTTTACCGGCATCCGAAGATGTCCCCTGCGGCATACAGACACGCGCGCGACCTTTATAGCGACGCCCGATGAACACTAGATGACAGCCTCGTAAATGTAAGGCAGAAGCGTAGGATTTGTAGGATTTGTTAACGACAAGACACATTTCGATACTTTCATGAAAGTGCCTTAAGGCGTAGGCTGCGCGTTCATTTCGCCAGCATCCAGACAATGCTCCAACAATTTCTTCAAGAATTCGGCTACTTCGCCCTGTTTCTCGGGACGTTCTTCGAAGGCGAAACCATTCTGGTTCTCGCAGGCTTCTTGGCGTTTCGCGGATACATGGACCTCAAACTGGTGATGATCGTAGCGTTTCTGGGCAGTTATGCCGGGGATCAGCTGTGGTACTTCCTGGGGCGCAAGCATGGCCGCAAACTGTTGGCGCGCAAACCGCGCTGGCAACTCATGGGCGACAAAGCGCTGGAGCATATCCGCAGGCACCCCGACATCTGGGTCTTGAGCTTCCGCTTCGTCTACGGCCTGCGCACTGTCATGCCCGTCGCAATTGGCTTGTCAGGCTACCCGCCGGGGCGCTACCTGCTGCTCAACGGCATTGGTGCCGCCATCTGGGCCATCGCACTGGCAACGGCCGCTTATCACTTCGGTGCCGTGCTTGAAGGTTTGCTGGGCAGCGTCAAAAAATACGAGCTTTGGGTGCTGGGCGCATTGCTGGTGCTAGGCATCGGCCTGTGGGTACGCAGGCGCTTCAAGAATGCCCGCTTAGCCAAACAGACCGCGCTTGAAGAAGAAAAAACCAAGCTCGCCGAAGCTAACAACCCGCCAGTTGAGTAACCCGGTTTCTGCACACGTAGAGTCCGATAATGCTCAAAGCGCTGTAACTGAACAGGCCGACCCAGCCCAACACGCTGGCCGGCCACAGCCCCAGCCACGGAGCCAGCCCTACCAGCGGCACGTTCAGCGCCAGCCTTAGCCCTTCAAGTTTCAATGCCCAAGGGCGATTCTCAAGCCCCGCGCCAAGCACAAACAACCCCAATGCCATATAACCCCAACCCAGCATTAATGCTTGGGGCGGCAGGCTTTCGCCCAGGTTCAGCAAATAACTGCCCAGCGCGACATAAACGGCAAATTGCAGCACGATGTACAACTGCTGACGTAACGGCAACGCCACCTCAAACTTTTTAAATTGACTCAAGTCAGGCTTGTTCATCGGGTACTTGGCCGCCACATCCACAGGCCGCCAGCCCGTGGGCATAAACCAGATCCGCAGCTTGTCCCGCCACCGCTCAGCACGGCGTGCATCAGCCAGTAACTGGCCATAAAACTGCCAGTTGGCCCATAACGGATTCCAACTCGCCAGCGGTGTCGTCACTCCGAAAATCACTGGCTCAGCAGCGTCCTCCTCTTGGAAGGTGCCAAACAAACGATCCCAAATAATGAACACTCCGCCGTAGTTGCGATCCATATAAAGCGCGTTTTGCGCATGGTGAGCCCGATGATTGGATGGCGAAACGAAGAACCACTCAAACCAGCCCAGCTTGGGAATGTGGCGGGTGTGAACCCAAAACTGATAGAGCAAATTGAGCGTCGCCACCGTCACAAACACCAACAGCGGCACACCCAACACGGC
Source organism: Pseudomonas sp. E315 (assembly GCF_055406205.1). Classification (NCBI taxonomy): domain Bacteria; kingdom Pseudomonadati; phylum Pseudomonadota; class Gammaproteobacteria; order Pseudomonadales; family Pseudomonadaceae; genus Pseudomonas; species Pseudomonas sp. E315. Next base: position 145,077 of record NZ_JBUZPJ010000010.1, read on the forward strand.
CATTGGCAGGTAGAAGACCCAGCCAAACACAAAGCCGGTGCTGGTTTGGCGCAAAGCAGTGGACAGGTTGTAGTCCTCACTCTGGTGATGCACCGAATGCGCCGCCCACAACACATTACGCTCGTGCCCCAACCGATGGTGCCAGTAGTAGCAAAAGTCGTAGAACACAAAAGCGAACAGCCACACCCACAGACTGTCTTCAGGCAACTTAATAATTGCCAGATATTTCAAAGCAAAGGCATAGGTGACCAGCCCAACGCCCTTGGTGATCAGCCCCGTAGTGGTCGATAACACCCCTGCGCTCAGGCTGCTGATGGTGTCTGCCAAGCGGTAAGTGCGCACGCCACGCCAGCGGTCAGCCAATAACTCGACAGCGATTAGCACAAAGAAGAACGGCACTGCATACAGAATCAACTTCATGACACACCTCGCCTGACGATGATTCAAGCGTAGGCGCTGGTGGTACAAAACCCTATGGCATCAAACGCCAAATCAGGCGACATTAACGCCACGAACAAGGAGACCCGACATGACCCAAAAAAAAGTTGCCGTCATTCTTTCTGGCTGCGGCGTCTACGACGGCGCTGAAATCCATGAAAGCGTCATCACCCTGCTGCGCCTCGACCAGCGTGGCGCCAAGGTGCAATGTTTTGCGCCCAACATTGCGCAACTGCACGTCATCAACCACCTGACCGGCGAAGAAATGCCTGAGTCGCGTAATGTTCTGGTCGAGTCAGCACGTATCGCCCGAGGTGAAATCAAGGATATTCGTGAGGCCAAAGTCGAAGATTTCGATGCGCTGATCGTGCCGGGCGGGTTTGGCGCAGCTAAAAATCTTTCAAATTTCGCCACCGACGGTACAGCCTGTACCGTGCAAGCTGACGTGCTCGCACTGGCCGAGGCCTTTGCTGAAGCGGGCAAGCCCATTGGCTTGATGTGCATTTCACCCGCCATTGCTGCCAAAATTTATGGCCCCGGCGTAACCTGCACCATCGGCAAAGATGAAGCCACTGCTGCTGCCGTGACCAAAATGGGGGCCATCCACGAAGAGTGCGAGGTGACCGAAATTGTCGAAGACAAAGCCAGAAAACTGGTCAGCACCCCGGCTTACATGCTTGCACAGTCCATCAGCGAAGCCGCTTCAGGCATTAACAAAATGATCGACCGGGTGCTGGAACTGACCCACGAAGCAGACTGATCAGACTCTCGCCAAGCGAGTCAAAATCCGATCCAGCGCATTGGCGAACGCCTGTTTCTCGCGTTCGCCATACGCACCCTGCCCGCCGCTCATCTGCCCTTGCTCACGCAAGTCGGTAAACAGGTTGCGCACTGCCAGCCGCTCGCCCATGTTCTGTGGGTCAAACTCCTTGCCGCGGGGGTCCAGAGCCGCCACGCCCTTCTTCACCAGCCGATCCGCCAGCGGCACATCGCTGCAAATCACTAACTCGCCGGGCGCGGCGTGCTCAACCAGGTAATCGTCTGCGGCATCCGGCCCACTGGGTACCACGATCAATTTGACCAACGCGTAGGTCGGCTTGATCTGGCTCTGCCCCGCCACCAGCACCACCTCAAATTGACGTTTGAGGGCGAACTTGATGACTTGATCCTTCGCAGCCTTGGGGCAAGCATCGGCGTCGATCCAGACACGCATGGGGAAACTCCTGAAAAGTGATAAGTAAAGGCTATCACTTGTGGGCTCACCTGGCCGGTCGCCTGTTCAGTCATTGATCTTGTAGCCGCCCCCTTCAGCCCCTTCATGCAACGCAGACTGAATGCGCTCGTATAAGGCATTAGCTTCGAGAGTTGTTATAGAGCGCGAACAATCTCGCAGTACGACGCGCAGCAAAACATTTTCTTGCCCCGGTAAAAGCCCAAGCCGCTCGATCGCTTGCTCAGGCAGATCCTCTGCGGCCCATCGGCCTTTAACCTTCATTTCCTCTATCCAATCCGAGCAATCACGCGCCGCAATCAGCATTTTTTCAGTCAGCACCTCTTCGCTTTGGCCGGGCGTGACCGCCAGCGAGATGTCTCGTGTAATAGACGGCAAACGCGAGACAGCTTTCCAAGGACGCAGATCATGCATTTGAGCCTGAACGCGATCATTCGGATCGCGTAACAAACGAATGTCAGGAATGCCCTTACGCAGCATGGTCAAGCGATCCAACCCCATGCCCAACGCCAAGCCACCATGCCTGGTGGGGTCAATGCCCAACCTTTGCAGCAGTGACCGTGCCATGCACCCACACTCAAGCACTTCGACAGGCTGCTCTTTAGTAAGCACATTCACTTCAATTCCGCCGTCAGTGTAGTGATGCGGATTATCTCTGTACGTCCACTGCTGATTCGGCACGGCACACTCAAGGATGTCGCTCACCAGCCTTAATAAATGCTCTCGTGTGCCAAGTGCAGGGTCGCCAAGCACCCAGATATCCATCTGATGAGGTTCTGCGCAGTGCCACCTGTCACGGCTGTCGCGCCTGAATGTGATACCCGGCGCCGCCAACAGCACAACCTCACCGTCTTTACGGTTATCTGCTACCTGCTGCAAAGCACTGGGAATCAAGCTGGTTGTCTGCGTTCGCAAGAGTGAGTCCTCGCTGACCCAGCGCGTGTGCTCATTTCCCAGAGTGACCTCTTCAGGGTCATAGCCAAGTAACCCATAGTTCTCTTGTGCAGAGACAACTCTGGGGCCTCTTAACATCTGACCTGCAGGCCAGCCCCGGGCAACTAACCCATCAAGCACTTCGCTTAACAAAAGCCCAATCGCGTGAACGGAATGACCCCGCTCGGTGAAATCGCAAAGCTCAAGTGCTTTATTAAGTGAGTGCGTGCCAATGTATTTTTTCGAAGAAAGCATAACGACTCCTTGCTCAATACGCGGCAAGTGACCGCAAAATCTTGCATACGCTCAAATCTAAATCAAACATCTAAAACACAACAATATAAAATCACCAAAACCTTACAAACCAACCAAATATCAGACGCGCCCTACATATAATTCCCACACTAATTACCGGGCGACCTAAAAACAAAAAATAGAACAAAAAACAATATAACCACTCAAGCAGTGTCACTTTATTTTTTTAACTACTTACTTTAAACATGCCTCACCTGAGAACATCAGGTCATACTCACTCACTATGAAGGTAGGAAAATGACTACACTAACGTTAATAAAGCCAACATTAAACCGCATTGTATCGAGCCCGGATAATTTCGGCTGGGCTCCACTCGCCTGGGCTTATCAGCCAGATTGAGAACTGCATGAGTGAGCACGGCGTGCTCACTCATCTTTTTAGAGAGATAGGTTTATGTCACAGAACAAAACTCCATTTGATCTCACCGAACTATGGGTTATTTCAGACAATGACACGTTTCTTCAGCGATGCACTGCCAGCGGTTTCAAAACCCAGGCACTCAGTAAAATAGACTACCTGCCTGCCCAGAGTCTTGTTTTTTCATTCAGCAACGAGGCCGCGAAACGAACCTTCGACATTGCAAAAAATACACCTTCCAAAAAAAGTATATTTTGTGCCACCCATGTCTTTGATCCGTCCGTCACCAGCGCGCTCTACAGCCTTAAACTGATCATGAAGAGCAACTTTTATGATGCGCTTGATAGGCAGCGATCTGTATTAACCCTGCTGGACACCTACACACAATTTCATCTAGAAGGGGATCAATCTCAGGCCAACGTTGTCATTGCAGAGCAGACCACCCCTTATGCCATGATCAAAGAAGACATCACCCCTTCATATATATACTCCGTAGCAGAATTTTTTGAAGTCCACTATGCACACATCGACGCCCAAGCACCTTGTCCATTCACATTCAATGGCCGATTAAAAATATCAGGCATACTCACCGTACTCCGAAGGCAACCGACAACTCCAAACCCTAAACTTAAACGAGCGCTGAAAAAACTAGTGCAACATGTCGCATGCCATACAGCAACGCTGACAATAGAAAACAACATCATCACTTCATTCGTGGCTAACAACATAGAACACAAGCAACTTCTTAACGCCGCAGCAGGGCCTCGAGGATTAACACTGACAGAGTTCGCCGTAGGCGTTAACGGTGCAATATCACCTTGTATTGACTACCGCATCAACTCACAAATGAACGAAGGCATTAGCGGAGTGCATGTTGCACTGGGTGATGGCTCTTCGGGTTACCACATCGATTTTCTAAGCCCTGACGTGACCTTCAACCCCGTCCACCTCTAAATACGCTCAAACACACAGCTCATAAAACGTGATTGTCCGGCGCTCTATGTCGATTCAATCGCAGGCAAGACGCGCACCTATTAAAAGGTACGCGCCATGCCCCAAATACGTGGCTGCTTACAAAGCTTGCAACCGACGCTTTTCAGCGAGTTTGCTGCGGCTGTAAAGCACGATGATCGCCAGTATCGCCACCATTTGAGCGCCCAACGAGTAAGCATCTGCATGAATGCCCAGCCAGTCGAACTCAAAGAACGCAACAGGACGCGTACCGAAAATACCGGCTTCTTGCAGCGCTTTCACCCCGTGGCCTGCGAATACCACTGACAAGGCACAGAGCAGTGCGGCGTTGATTCCGAAGAACAGGGCCAGTGGCAATTTGGCCGAGCCGCGCAAGATGATCCACGCCAAGCCGACTAACAGCACCAACGCTGTCGCGCCGCCTGCCAATACCGCGTTGTGACCCGCCGGGCCGGCTTGCAGCCACAGGGTTTCGTAAAACAGAATCACTTCGAACAGTTCGCGGTACACCGAAAAGAACGCCAGAATCGCGAAACCAAAACGCCCGCCGCCGCTGACTAAACTGCTTTTGATGTAGTCCTGCCAAGCCGCGGCGTGACGGCGGTCGTGCATCCACACGCCAAGCCACAGCACCATGACGCTGGCAAACAAGGCAGTGCAGCCTTCGAGCAATTCGCGCTGAGCGCCACTGACGTCAATCACATACGCCGCCAGCGCCCACGTGGCCAAGCCCGCGACCAAGGCCAAGCCCCAACCGATGTTGACGCTGCGCACCGCTGATTGCTGACCCGTGTTACGCAAAAAGGCGAGGATTGCTGCCAACACCAGAATCGCTTCCAGACCTTCGCGCAGCAAAATCAACAGGCCAGAAATGTAACTCAGCGACCAGCTCAAACCATCGCTGCCCAACAACCCGGCTGACTGTTTGAGCAGGGCTTTGGCGGCGTCTAAACGCTGTTCAACTTGCTCGATCGGTAAACCGTCCTGCAAGGACTGCCGATAAGCCATCAGGGCTTTTTCGGTGTTTTTACGCACGTTGCTGTCAACGTTATCGAGCGAGCTTTCAACCAGCTCAAACCCTTCCAGATACGCGGCTACTGACAGGTCATAGGCTTGTTCACGATCACCCGCTCGATAAGCCGCAAGGCTCTTGTCGAGGGTTTCACTCGTGTAATCGAGCAACTGCGCCGGGCCGCGTTTGACCTGCGGTGGCTGAGCCCGTTGCGCACGGAAGGTGGCGGCGGCTTCTGGACCTTCAGCAGCCAGCACTTCACTGGGCGTTTGACGGGCAAGGTCTGCCAAGTTGTAGGTCTTGTCCGCTTTGGTTGCAGCCGGATCAGCGCTCAAGCCGGCGATATAAGTGGCCAGATCCCAGCGTTGACGCTCATCCAACTGATCGGCAAAGGCCGGCATGTCCGTGCCCTCAACGCCCAGGCCCAGGGTGTTGAAGATCGCGTAGAGGCTCAGTCGATCCAAGCGCTCAGCGTCACGCAGATTGGCCGGCGGCGGCGTCATGCCCACCCCGGCAGGGCCGTCGCCAGCGCCCGCCTCGCCGTGGCAGACCGAGCAGTGTTGGGCGTACAACGGCGCGCCGCGGGTTGGGTCGGGAGTAATAACAGGTGCTTGGCTGACCTCGTAGGCCACAGCCAGTTTGGCGCCTAGCTGTCGTGCTTCGCGAGCCACACTGGCGCCGTCTTCACGCTGCTCAATGGCCGATTGCAAGGCACTCACGCCCTGCGCCAGCTCGGCACGCTCAGGGCGTTGCGGCAAGTCCGCGATCAACCCCTTGAGAACCGCCAAAAACTCTAACTGCTCGCGGTACTCGGTTTCATCAATGACCTTGCCGTCAGCCACTGTGGGCGGATAGTCAGCACCGATGTAGTCAATTAAATGCAGCGCTTGTGAAGCGCCTTCCGGGGAGTTGGCAGACACTGCGAGGCTGCACAACGCAAACACTGGCAACATCAGCCAGGCCAAAAAACGCGAGCGGGCGGTCATTGTTAATTCCGGATGGAAATGAGAAGTAACACATTGTTCACCTCCAATCAGAATGACTCAAGGGCTTTACACTGTTGCGCGATGTAACGTCGCCAAAAAGCCAGCCGCCCCCACAAACAAACCCGCAAAGGTGCGGTTCATGCGCCGCTGTTGCTTGGGTGTGCGCAGCAAACGCAGCACTTTAGACGCAAGGCCGGTGTAACCCGCCATCACGATGAGGTCGACGCAAATCATGGTTGTGCCAAGGATCAGGTATTGGCTGACCAGCGGCGCATTGGGGTCTACAAACTGCGGCAATACCGCAAGCATAAATACCAGCGCTTTGGGGTTACTGACATTCACCAGAAAACCGCGAAACACCAGCGCCAGTGGCTTGCCGATAGCGCGCACAGCCCCGTCATCGCTGAGGTCGGTGGGCAAGGCTCGCCATTGTTTAACGGCAAGATAGATCAGGTAGGCCACGCCGAACCATTTGATCGCATAGAACGCAGTGGATGACGCGGCGAGCACTGCACCCACACCGGCAGCGACAATGGCGATTTGCAACGCAAGCCCCAGTTGCAAGCCCAGCGCATTCCAGTAGCCGCGCCAAAAACCGTATTGCAGGCCACACGACATGGACGCAATTGCGCCTGCGCCAGGAGAAAGGCTAATGACCCAAGAGGCCGCAAAAAAGGCTAACCACGTTTCCAGCGACATCGCGCACCTCGGACAAAAGTTGTAACAAGTCCTTTAAGCTAATGTGCTGGCTGAAAATTAACCACATTTTTTTGAAGCGATTGATGCTCCCGTCGGCGGGGGCGAAGGCGGCGCTCTTTAGTGTTTAAAGAGGCTACCGCCTTTGGCAGCGCTAACAGACGACTGTTAAATGTCGCCTTCGCGCCAGCGCCGAACCGAGCGCTGGAAGAACAGGCTGTTGGGGACTTGCACCATGCTGCTGCCCGAACCCGCTTCTGCGGCTTCAATCAACGTGGTGTAGAGCAAATTGATAGCCACAACCCGGCCTTTGACGCCCGGTTTGTCGAGGGTGTCGACCAACTCCACCACGTCGCCAATACGAAACGGGCCCACGGTGAAGATCAGCACGGCGCACAACAGATTGGAGAGCACGCTCCACATCGCGAAAAAGGCAATGGCTGCCACCGCGACAAAGCCCGAGAGTGCGGTCCATAGCACCGTGGCTGACACCCCAAGGCGTTCGAGCACGATGATGACTGCGCTGCCCATAATGAACCAGCGCAAACCACCGCGCAGAGGCATCAGCAACTGCGGCGGCAATGGGTAGCGCTCACCCAAACGGGTGAGGAAGCGGGCAATGCCGCGTTGCAGAAAATAACCGACCAGCAGGATCAGCAAGATCTGCACGGCAATCCACAGCGGGGCCATCAACTCAGCAGGTACGGGCAGATGCAAAGCTTCCATCAGGACAAGGCTTCCAGTTCTGCCTGCAAGGTTTCAAGCACCTCAAGGGCCTCCATCCAGCGCTCTTCAAGCTGACCTTCGAGCACTTTCAGTTTGGCCTGCTCGGCCAGCAGGTCACGCAGCTCGTCTTTGCGAGCCGCCTCGTAAACGGCGCTGTCGCCCAAGCTGGTTTCGATCTGAGCGAGTTTCTCGTTGACTTTACCCAGTTCGCTTTCGAGCTTGTCGGCTTCGCGCTTGTGCGGAGCCAATTGCTGACGCAAGGCAGCGGCAGCCTGACGCTGAGCCTTTTTATCGGTTTTATCGGGGTTGACCGGCGTGTTGCTGATGGGCGCATTGCGCAAACGGTAATCGGCCAGCCAACGGGCGTAATCTTCGAGGTCGCCGTCGAATTCCTGCACCTTGCCATCTGCCACCAACAAGAACTCGTCGGTGGTGCTTTTGAGCAAATGCCGATCGTGAGACACCACCAACACTGCGCCACTGAACTCTTGCAGGGCCATCGTCAGCGCCAAACGCATTTCGAGGTCGAGGTGGTTGGTCGGTTCGTCGAGCAGCAACAGGTTGGGGCGGCCCCACGCAATCAATGCCAACGCCAGGCGCGCTTTTTCGCCACCCGAGAAGTTCAGCACTGGCTCGTCGATGCGCGCACCTCGGAAGTCAAAACCCCCAAGAAAGTCGCGTAAAGTCTGCTCGCGCTCAGCCGGTGCCAGACGCTGCATGTGCAGCAGCGGGCTGGCCTTGGCGTCCAGCGAGTCGAGCTGATGCTGGGCAAAGTAGCCCACAACCAGGTTTTCGCCGCGAGCCAAACGGCCAGACAGCGGCTCCAGCTCGCCGGCAAGGTTTTTGATCAGCGTTGATTTACCTGCGCCATTAGGCCCAAGCAAACCAATACGAGCACCCGGCACCAGTTGCAACTTGACCTTCTCAAGGATGGTTTTGTCGCCATAACCCAAGCGCGCATCAGACAAGTCGAGCAAAGGGCTAGACAGTTTGACGGCTTCTCGGAAAACGAAGTCGAACGGTGAGTCGACATGGGCCGCGCTCAGTTCTTCCATGCGCTCCAGTGCTTTGATCCGGCTTTGAGCCTGACGAGCCTTGGTGGCCTGAGCCTTGAAACGGGCGATGTAGCTTTCCATGTGCGCACGTTGCGCCTGCTGCTTCTCGTAGGCTTGCTGCTGCTGAGCCAGACGTTCGGCGCGGGCGCGTTCAAAAGCGCTGTAACCACCGCGATAGAGCGTGATTTTGCGCTGATCAACGTGAGCAATGTTATCGACCACAGCATCGAGAAAATCCCGGTCGTGGGAGATCAACAGCAAGGTGCCGGGGTAGTTTTTCAGGAAATCTTCGAGCCACAGAATAGCGTCGAGATCCAAGTGGTTGGTGGGTTCGTCGAGCAACAGCAGGTCGGAGGGGCACATCAACGCCTGCGCCAGGTTCAGACGCATCCGCCAGCCGCCCGAGAAGTCAGCCACTGGACGATCCATTTGCTCGTTGGTGAAGCCCAACCCCGCAAGCATTTTGCGAGCACGAGCGTCAGCGGTGTAGCCGTCGGCGCTGTCCAGCTCCACATGCCAGCGGGCCAGAGCGGCACCGTCGTGATCGGCCTCAGCCTGAGCCAGACTGGCTTGCACCTGACGCAAACGTTGGTCGCCATCGAGCACATAATCGATCGCGATGCGGTCGAGGGTGTCGATTTCTTGCCGCATGTGGGCAATCCGCCAGTCAGCGGGCAGCAGACAATCCCCGGAATCAGGCGTCAACTCACCCAGCAACAAGGCGAACAAAGTGGATTTACCGGCGCCATTGGCGCCGACCAAACCGGCTTTGTGGCCGGCGTGCAGGGTCAGCTCGGCGTCTTCTAGCAGACGTTGCGGGCCACGCTGTAAAGTCAGGTTCTGAAGTCGGATCATAATGGCGGCGGAGTCTACCAGCTTCCCTCTCAACTGGCGCGAATTGCACTATGCACACTGACCTGTGGAACTACTGTTTAAAACTTTACGCACGTCCGGGTGTGGAGCACGCCTGCTTGCGCCTGCAAGACCAAGGCCTGGATGTGTGCCTGTTGTTATGCGGCGCCTGGTTGCAGCAACGCGGTGTTGCCTACAACGAAGCGCGCTGGCAGCAATTAAAAGCCTGTGCCGTGCCTTGGCAACATGAGGTGGTCACACCGCTGCGCCAAGTGCGTATTCAATGGCGTGAAGCGGCCACCCACGACGAAGCGCTGAGCGCACTTAGAGCGCAGATCAAATCATTGGAGTTGGAGGCAGAACGGACGTTGTTGCGGCGTTTGGAAGCCTTAACCCAAAGCTGGGCACCCGCTCAAACACAAGACAGCAGTGATTGGCTGAGCGCGATGGCTGAAGACGCCCAACAACCCGATGGCGGCGCGCTGCTTGAGCTGCGCGCCGCTATCGACTGCGCTTAAGAAGCGCTGGTTGGCGTTGTAGCCGGGGTTGCCACTGGCGCAGCAGTGGGCGCCGGAGCTGAAGCCGAAGGCGCGGCAGCAGGTGCTACAGCAGGCTTGACTGGCGTTGCGCTTGGCTTAGCCGCAACAGGCTTTTTAACTGCTGGCTTGGCGACTGGCTTTGCAACTGCGTTTGTCGCAGGCTTGGCGGCAGACTTGACCGGTGCTTTGGCGGCGGCAGCTGGCTTGACGGCAGGTTTAGCGGCAGGCTTGGCCACGGCTTTCACAGGGGCTTTTGCCGGAGTTTTGGCTGGGGCTTTTGCTGCAACTGCTTTTGCAGCGGCCGGTTTTGCCGCAGGTTTGGCAGCAGCTGTTTTAGCAGCAGCAGGCTTGGCGGCGGAGGCTTTTACAGCCGTAGTTTTTGCGGCCGCAGGTTTAGCGACGCGGGCGGCTACTGGCTTTTTCGCTGCTGGCTTGGCCGCAGGCTGGCTGGCGGCTTTAACCGCAGGCTTTGCTGCTGCCTTGGCAGGTGCTTTTGCCGCTGGTTTGGTAGCAGGTTTAGCAGCGGCTTTAGTGGCAGTTTTAGCAGCAGGCTTTTTAGCACTTGCTACAGGCTTGGCATCGCGAGTGCTCAGTGCTTTAGCCACTGCCTCTTTCACTCGGCCAATGCCCTGAGCCAACTTCAGGCTTTCTTGAGCATCACGCTTAAGGTGCAAGATGTAATCGCGGGTTTCAGTTTGACGCTCTTTGAGTGCGTCCAACAGTTGCTCAAGCTCCTTAACAGCAGACTTGGCTTTAGACTGCGCCTTGGATTTACCTGCATTCGCAGCATCTTGTAATTTGGCGCGAGACTTGTGCAGTTTTTCCTGAGCTTTGCCACGCTGTTTTTCGAGCTTCGCAAGCAGCTTCTCAGCATCAGCCAACGCTTGAGAACAAGCGCTTTCCAAATGCTCAAGCAAACTGCCTGAGAGCTGTTGGAGCAGGTGCAACGGCGTATTTACTGGCTTCTTTTTGGCCGACATGGTTTACCTCCTGGCTGACGTGAGTGCGGCTCATACTAGACCTCTGCAAGAACCGCCGCTAGGTCATGTTGACACTAACGATTGACTTGGGTTGCATGCCGCTTAAAAACTTGCGCTGGATCAAGCGCTGGCGCACTGGCTGACTTAATTTCAATTGCCTGGCAGCGTGCGTTCGGTCTGTATTAGACGCTGTGAATAAAACCGCTGTCGCTCGGCCCGGCACTGGCATAATCCCTCGCATCTCAGGCCGGAGAGCACCCATGCCGCGTTACCTCTTACTGTCGTTGTTGTGCATCGCACCCTTGACTCATGCAGCCACGCCACCCGCTCCCGATGCCGCACACGACCTGGCTTACAGCTTGGGCGCAAGCCTTGGCGAACGCCTGCGTCAGGAGGTGCCCGACCTGCAACTTAAAGCCCTGGTCGAAGGCCTGCGCACAGCCTATCAAGGCAAGCCACTGGCCCTGAGTGATGAGCGCATTGAGCAAATACTGACTGAGCATCAAGCCCAAGAAGATGAAGCGTCTGCCAAGCCGGCGAGTGAAGTTGCACTTGTCGCCGAGCGTGATTTTTTGTTGAAAGAAAAACAAAAACCACAGGCTCGAGCGCTGCCTGACGGCATTATCTTGACTGAACTCAAGCCTGGAACCGGCGCAAAGCCCGGCACCCATGACTCGGTCAATGTGAACTACGTGGGGCGATTGCCGGACGGCACCATTTTCGATCAAAGCTCGCAGCCTCAATGGTTTCGACTCGACAGCGTGATTGCTGGCTGGCAAAGCGCATTGGTACAGATGCCGGTTGGCGCGAGCTGGCGTCTGGTCATTCCGTCCAGCCAAGCGTATGGCGCAGAGGGGGCTGGGGGGCTAATCGCGCCCTACACGCCTCTGGTCTTTGAAATCGAGTTGCTAGCAATCAAAAAGTGAACGCCAGCAACGCAAAACGGCGCGCAATGCGCACCGTTTTTGATTTGAAAATGGCTTAAGCCTGAGCGACTTCTTTTTCTTTATGGGCTGTGTGCAGCACTTCGATCAAGCAGTCTTCAAGCTCAAAACGCTCGTGAAGCAGTGCGCCCAGTTGTACGAATTTTTCAGCCAGCTTTTCGCAATCGGGGCGATGGTCTTTGCCATCACATTGATCGTTGAAGGCCAGAGCCGCCTCAGTGATCACATCAATGCGCGGGTAAATGGTGTGTGCGAGCTCTAAGCCACGATCATCTTCAAACGCTTCAGCTTCGCGGTTCAGTTGCTCATAGATTTCAAAATGGCCTGCAGAAACATAGTCCACCAAGATCTGGCAAAACTCTTTTTGAGTTTTGCGCTTTGGATTTGAAGACTCCTGCTCGGCCCTGACAGCCTCGTAGGCTTTCACAAGTTCGCGGCGCTCATGCAGCCAGTTATCAATCAACTTGTGGACGCCGTTGAAGCGATCCTGAGCATTCTTGCAACTCTCGAGCATGATGTTCTCTCTTCCCTTGTGGGCCCATGCCACCGAGCCAGACTGGGGCATCTATTGACTCAAATGTGCGACAGCGCAACGTCTTTGGGCGGCATATTTCCAAAAATGCGTGCGGGCCAGATTATGCCCGCGCGACAACTGCTTCAAGGTACGCACGAGAGAATGTTCATACAAGCGTTTAATACGCGGTGCTACTTCCCGTCGCAGACAGGGGCAATGGGCGAGCTAAAAATGAGCCAATGACTTGAAATAAACTCAACACCGCCAGCCCTGTAAACGCCAGCAGGCTCAGTTCAGGAATGCTCAAATCAAACAGCGTCCAATGAACCTGCGCGCCGGCTTCAGTGCCTCGATAAACAGAAGCTAGCATCTCGCGTAACGGCAGGTTGTGCCATAAATGCGCCAACTCGGGCTGACAAAACATTAATTGCTCAGGCGGCAGGCTTTGCCACAGAACTTGTTTGGTTGCAGTCGCTGCGCCTCCCAACGCCAGCAACATGACTAGCATGGAGTAAATCCGCGAGCCCATTTGTTGAGGCCCGTGTACATAGGCCACCAAATTCACAAGGCCGAAGGCTTGCAAGAAATATCGCTGTACCAGACATAACGAACAGGGCTCCAAACCGTGCCCATATTCCAGATACAGAGATGCACCCAACACTAAGGTACTGGCCAGAAAAGCCACAAGGAACATGAAACGTGAGCAGGCCAAAAACATGGCTTATCCGTAACAAAAGAGACAAGTAGTTACGGTAGAGGAAAGCCATTAACCCTTTCAAGGCGCGCCAGTACGGACGCGTCCTTAAGGCTGTAGGGAATTACCGACAGCAATTGAAGGCCTCGGTAACTAGCAACGTAGGAACGGGTTTAAGCCTTGGATTGGGTACGATTTTTCAGCGATACAGACCGGTTTATGCCTCAACATAAGCCGGTCTGATCAGGCTAAAGACTGGCCGCTGCAGCGGGCAAAGGCAGCGCTAATAAACGCTCGTCCAGCAGGTTCAAACCTTCTTGAAACAGCTGATTACTGCGTGCCGTATCGCCCAGTTGAGCCAGCAAACGTGCAAGCTCTGCGCAGGTTTCAGGATTACGCTCAAGCCTAAGGCTGCTTTCAAAGTAATCCCGGGCCTTGCCCCACAAGCTGTTCTGCAAACAGAGACGGCCCAATGTCAGCAACAGACTCGGATCGTCTGAATGCGCCTTGAGCCAACCTTCAGCAACCTGTAATTGCTTTGCCGGGTCGCTGCCACGCAACAGGCCATATAACCGCACAAGGTGACTGTCATAGCTGCGCTTGAGCGCACCGCGCAGCACTTCCTCGGCCTCAGGCTGCGCCCCGAGCTGGCGCAGTTGTTCGGCATAAGCCAGCACCAGAGTGGGTTCTTGGCGCTGAGCAGTCGTCAGCTGTTGCCAAGCGCGCTGAAGGGATTGCAGGCCCGCCTCGCCTTCTGTTTCGCGCTGAGCGGCCAGAGTCAAGTTTTGACCCCAGGCCCGTCGCTCAAGCTCTGCAAGCTCGTTAGCCGGGAGCACTTTGTCTTTGCGCAGCTCGGGCAGCAAACGAATCAAAGCGGCCCAATCGCCGCGCTGCTGATGCAAACGTTGCAACTGACGCAACACCTGCACATTGTGCGGATGACGCTCGTGCATGGCTTGCAGTGTCACCAGCGCGCCTTCCGTGTCGGCACGGTCCACTTGCAACTGTGCATGACTCAAGGCAATGGCCAGCTCAGCCTGAGGTTGGCGTTCCAATGCGCGCTCCAGCAAGCTGTCGCTTTCTTCGTAACGCCCTTGTTCGTTGGCCGCACGCGCAGCACCCAAGTAATAGAGCAGCGGCTGACGCTCGGCTTCGGCCGCGCGGGCCAAGTGCTTTTGAGCGCTGGCCCAACGACCTTCGGCGAGGTCCATTTGCCCTTGCTCAATGGCTAACTGCACCCGGCGACTGCGATTGCGCCGCGACCACGGATTGACCAACCCGGTCGAAGCCGTCACCAGTTCGACCAATAGCTTGATGCCCCAGATCAGCAGCCACAGCACCACCACCAACGCCAACGTGGCCCAAACACTGGACTCGTAGCGGAAGTTTTTGTAAGCGATCAGCACATAGCCCGCATCCTCGGCGATTGCCAGGCCGATGCAGGCTGCCGCTGCAATCAACAAAAACACAATCACATAGAGGCGCTTCATGGGCTGGTCTCCTGCGCAGGATTTGCAGCCGCCTTGCCGGGTTCATCGGCGTTTACATGCCGACGCTCAAGGTAGGCCTGCACTGCGCTCAAGGTCGTAGCCAAGTCTGGGGTTTGTACCGTGACCGGCTGCTTGCTGAGCTCAACCACTTGTTCGAGTATTTTTTTACTTTGCGCGTTGTCCTGATTGAAGTTGCCCTTGAGCACCTCTTCAGCCTGCGCCAACGCTTGAGCATAAACCGATGCCTGACCATTAAGCGCAGCCCATTGCGCTTGCTCCAGCGCCAAGCTCAAGGCAAGGCGCACTTGAGTCAGGCTTTGGCCTGCCAACAATGGCCGCACATTTTTGTCCGCGTTGAAGTCGATGCGAATGTAATGCGAGATTTCATCCCACCACTGCGCCCAGCGACTGGCACCATCACCATCCGCTGTCAGCCCCAGCAATGAGTCACCTGAGTCCTTAAACGCAGGGGCCAGAGCATTGAGCTGTGCGACTTGATCACGCAAGGCGCCCAGTTGCAGGAACAAGCCCGTACGATCGGGTTGGTCAACACTGCGCAGCGCCGCCAAGCTTTTGGCAAGCTGTTCACGGGCGGCAAATGAGCCCGGATCGTTCTGCTCGCGCAGAATATCGTCCGCCCCTTGCACCAGCGCTTGAGCACTGCTGATGTCTTGCAGCGCCGACAAGCGCAAGCTGGCCAGACGCAACAAATGCTCGGCTTCGGCCAAGCGCCAGTCCTTGCGGCTTGCGCCCAATACCGTCTCAAGACGTTGGTTTAAGCGCTGTTGATCGCCTTGAAGTTGCACCACCAATTGGCGCTGATCATCCAGCTCACTGGCCGAGGGCAATTGATTGAGGCGAGTGAGTATTTTTTGCTCACTTTGTTTGATCGACAGCGTTTGCGCAGCCAATGCTTGAACGTCGCCAAGCTGTTGCTCGGTGCTGGTTTGCAGGTGACGCACCTGCCACACACCCCAGCCACCGACAGCAATGCCGGCAGCGCCGAGCAACAAGGCGACAACGGCCAGGCCATTGCCCCGGCGCTCAGGCTTGACGACAGGCTTCTCAGCCGGCGCTTGTGGCGCGGGCTGCACGGGTTCTTTTGACAAGACTGTTTCGCTCACGTATCCATCCTTTGCATTAGAAAGCAGGTACGGGAAGCTCCCGTAACGCCGCCAGCAAAGCCGTGGCACTGGCACCACGACAATCCACAACAGTTTGAGCCCCGGCGCTACGCGCCATCTCAGCAACCCGAGGGCTGGGAACAAACAACGTCAAACGTGCCAATCGGGGCCAGGCATCGCCTGCCAATTGGCGTAAATGTTCAAAACCTTGTCCACTGCTGACCACCAGCCCGTTCAAGCGTTCCGCGTTTACACGCTCAAGCAGGACATCATTGGGATAAGGCGGCAGGCATCGACGATACAACTCAAGATAGTCGACCTGCACCCCAAGGGTACGCAGATGCTGCGCGAGCATCTCTCGGCCGCCCTCTCCACGCAGGATCAACACCTTCGGCTGGTCGCACTCAACAGCTTGCGTAAACGCGGGCAAACTCAGCAAGGCTTCGCTGTCATCACCCGCTTGAGGGTAGCTAACATCAAGCCCGCGGTCGGCAAGAATTTGCCCAGTGCCAGCCCCAACACTGAACCATTTTTGGGTCGGCGCCTGCGACCAATATTCATCGAGCAACGCTACGCCCAAGCGTGCAGCTGGCTTGCTGACCACAATGACCGCGCAGTACCGATCCAGGTTTGCAATCAACGCTCGCTGCGCGTCGGCCAAGGGCAGAGGCTCAATGGCCAACAGCGGGAGGCTGCTGCTCACGATACCGGCCCCCGCCAGCTCGCTGGCTAACGCCAGTGAGTCTTCGGCGGGACGAGTCAGCAGCAGCCGCCAACCTGTCACTCGTGGCCCGCCTCACCGTAAACGGCTTTGAGGATATCGCCAGCACCTTGTGCTAACAGAGCTTCAGCGACCTGCACGCCCAGCGTGGTCGCATCGCTTTGCGGCGCACGTGCATCAGCACTGAGTAACAAACCACCGCTAGGATCGCCCACCAAGCCACGCAACCAAAGATCGTCGCCTTCAAGCACTGCATAGCAAGCGATCGGGACTTGGCAGCCGCCGTTCAAATGCTTGTTCAACGCTCGCTCTGCAGTGACACGCACGGCGGTGTCGGCATGGTGCAATGGCGCCAGCAACGCATGAATTTCGCTGTCAGCACTGCGGCACTCAATGCCTACTGCGCCTTGCCCACCGGCGGGCAAGCTGTCTTCAATGCTGATGGCCGAGGTGATGCGATCTTCAAAGCCAAGGCGAATCAAACCTGCCGCAGCGAGGATGATGGCGTCATATTCACCTGCGTCGAGCTTGGCCAGACGGGTGTTGACGTTGCCGCGCAGGAAGCGGATTTCCAAATCCGGGCGACGAGTCAGCAGTTGAGCCTGACGGCGCAGACTGGACGTGCCCACCACGCTACCCTTGGGCAAATCGTCGAGGCTGGCGAACGTATTGGAAACAAACGCATCACGCGGGTCTTCACGCTCGCAGATGCAGAACAGGCCCAAGCCTTCTGGGAAGTCCATCGGCACGTCTTTCATCGAGTGCACAGCGATGTCAGCTTCGTTTTCGAGCAGAGCGGTTTCCAGCTCTTTGACGAACAGCCCCTTGCCGCCGATTTTCGACAACGGCGAGTCCAGCAGCTTGTCGCCACGGCTGACCATAGGCACTAGCGTCACCACAAGACCTGGGTGAGCCTGTTCTAAACGGGCTTTGACGTATTCGGCCTGCCACAGAGCCAGGGCGCTTTTACGGGTAGCGATGCGAATTTCGCGAGAGGACATGGATCAATCCGTACTGAAAAGATACGGCGGATAATAACAGCTCAGCCAAAACAGCTTTGACTTGTATCAGAAAGTCCGCGGCCTCCCTGGCCTAAAACCCTCCACACGCGCCCTTTTGGCGCGCATTAAAGCTGCTGCATCATCTTGCGTACACCCGCGACATGACGGCGGCTGACAATTAGCGCATCGCCATTGAGCCCCTTAAGAAACAGCTGAAAATGCCCAAGTGGCGTGCGTTGCAGGCGCTCAATGCGATCACGAGCCACCAGCGCGTTGCGGTGAATACGTACAAAACGTTCGCCGAACTCGTCTTCGAGGGCTTTCAGTGGTTCATCGAGCAACACTTCGCCGCCTTCGTGACGCAAGGTCACGTATTTATGGTCAGCAATGAAGTAAATCACTTGGTCGATTGGGATCAGCTCAATGCCTTTGCGGGTTCGGGCGCTGATATGGCTGCGTGGGCCACTGCCGGTTTGCGCAGCAGGCCGCGTGAGCGCAGCCAGTTGCGTGCGATTAGGCCGGTGAGCGTTTCTCAGGGCAGTGCCCAAGGCCTCGGCACTCACAGGCTTGAACACATAGCTGACGCCACTGTCTTGCAGGGCCTGCTCAGCGAATTCGTCAGGCGCCACACAAAACACCACCGATGGCGGCAGTTCGCGCTCACAGAGTTTGGCTGCAACCTGTAACCCGTCCAAGCCTGGCATGTGGATATCGAGTAAAACGACATCTGGTTTCAGGCTATCGATCAGGCTCAATGCCTCTTCGCCATGAGAGGCGCTCGGCTCCAGCGGTTTGTAGCCAGCAAGCGTACCGAGCAAACGGCTCAGGTGCTCGCGGGCCAAGGTTTCGTCATCAACGATCAGGACATTCATATAGCGCTGTATTCCTGCGTGAGTCTCGCACAAGGATAGCGTAGACAGGTGATGTGACGACTGTCACGGCGATCCACGCTAAGACTAGCGCGAAGGCCAAAAAGTGCCGCAAACGGCACAGCAAAATTCACCTGTGTCTGTTGCTCGATTCAATATTGGATAAGTCTAGCGCAGTACAAAAACTTGCTATGACTGATCCATACGAGCAACTGTAGACGGTTGCCAAGACGAAAGTATTCATTCGATACATTTCGTTTCGGTATTTTGTTTATACATCACTTCGCGCAAAACCTGCCGACCTGCGTCAACGCCATGATTGGCAACCCTGTTATGATCCGCAGTAACTTTTTATCTACTCCCCCTCAGCCGATTACGAGCGAATCCATGAGCACCGACAAGACCAATCAGTCCTGGGGCGGCCGCTTCAGTGAACCCGTCGACGCCTTCGTTGCGCGTTTCACCGCCTCCGTCACTTTCGACCAGCGCCTTTATCGTCACGACATCATGGGCTCCGTCGCCCACGCCACCATGCTGGCCAAGGTCGGCGTGCTGACCGATGCCGAGCGCGACAGCATCATTGACGGTCTGAAAACCATCCAGAGTGAAATCGAAGCCGGCACCTTTGACTGGCGCATCGATCTGGAAGACGTGCACATGAACATCGAGGCGCGCCTGACTGATCGCATCGGCGTAACTGGCAAAAAGCTGCACACTGGCCGTAGCCGTAACGACCAGGTAGCCACTGATATTCGCCTGTGGCTGCGTGATGAAATCGACATCATCCTGTCTGAAATCACCCGCCTGCAAAAAGGCCTGCTGGAACAAGCCGAGCGTGAAGCCGACACCATCATGCCGGGCTTCACGCACCTGCAAACAGCTCAGCCGGTCACCTTCGGGCACCATATGCTGGCCTGGTTCGAAATGCTCAGCCGCGACTATGAACGTCTCGTTGACTGCCGCAAACGCACTAACCGCATGCCGTTGGGCAGTGCTGCACTGGCCGGCACAACCTACCCGATCGACCGCGAGCTGACCGCTCAGTTGTTGAGCTTTGACGCTGTTGGCGGTAACTCGCTGGATAACGTGTCGGATCGCGACTTCGCCATCGAGTTCTGCGCTGCGGCCAGCATTGCGATGATGCACTTGTCGCGGTTTTCCGAAGAGCTGGTGCTGTGGACCAGCGCTCAGTTCCAGTTCATTGATCTGCCAGACCGCTTCTGCACCGGCAGCTCGATCATGCCGCAAAAGAAAAACCCTGATGTGCCAGAACTGGTTCGTGGCAAAAGTGGCCGTGTATTCGGTGCATTGATGGGCCTGCTGACCCTGATGAAAGGCCAGCCATTGGCCTACAACAAAGACAACCAGGAAGACAAAGAGCCGCTGTTCGACGCTGCCGACACCTTGCGCGACTCGTTGCGGGCCTTTGCTGACATGATCCCGGCGATCAAGCCTAAGCACGCAATCATGCGTGAAGCAGCATTGCGCGGGTTCTCGACGGCGACGGATCTGGCGGACTATCTGGTACGCCGTGGCCTGCCGTTCCGTGATTGCCACGAAATCGTAGGGCATGCTGTGAAGTACGGCGTAGAAACCGGCAAAGACCTGGCAGAAATGAGCCTGGAAGAACTGCGCCAGTTCAGCGATAAAATCGACGAAGACGTATTTGCCGTGCTGACACTGGAAGGCTCGGTCAATGCCCGTAACCATATCGGCGGCACTGCACCTGCGCAGGTAAAAGCGGCTGTTGCGCGCGGTCAAGCCTTGTTGGCTAATCGCTAACAACACGCTTAGCCACCGCAGCTGACTGCGACAGTGGCCACAAAAAACGGGCGCTTCAAGCGCCCGTTTTTTATCCTGCGATTTTGATTCGCTCCAAAAATAGCGGAATGTCAGCGGCTCGTTCTGCTGCAACCCTTTGCACGTTGGGCCTCTTGGCCAATAGCTCCAGCAACGCCAGGGCTTGAGGCAGGTCGCCCAGCAGATCCAGATCGAACAACTTTTTAGCCACCTGCGCTGCCAAATCCACGCTGTACAGAAAATATACATCCGCAATCGTGAGCTGCTCGCCCATCACATATGGCGCAAACTTTGCTCGCCGCGCCAACGCTGCAAACCCCTTGATCATGTCTCGCTCAGCCTTGCGCTTGAGCCCTTCAGGTGTTGGGCGGCCGCCAAAAAAAACTTCGGCGTAACACAGCCGAGCGGGCAGCTCGATGTACAGCTCAATCTCTTTGGCCATAGCACGCACTTGCGCACGCTCGAAAGGGTCGCTGGGCAATAGCGCTGGGCCAGTTTGGGTTTCTTCAAGGTAATCAAGAATGGCGTCGGTTTCTGTGAGAAACCCTTGTTCTGTCTCTAGTGCCGGGACTTTGCCTCGCGGGCTGACCGCAAGAATGGCGGGGTTCTGACAACCATGAAAAGGCACGGTTTCAAAAGCCAGGCCCTTTTCTAGCAGCGCCAGTTGAACCATGTTGAAGTAGTTGCTGGCTGCAAATCCATACAGTTTCAGCGTCATAGGTAGTCCTCGAATAGTTAGAGCATTAGCACTATTGAGGCTAAAGACTGGAGCGAAATTCACACTAAACGACTTATTACAAAATACATCCAAATGAGTGAATTTATTACCAAAACACAGAGACAATTCCTACAAGCACACTCAAAAGAACGCCAGCACATTGGCCGACGTTCTCACAATAAACGCTTACTTTTTGCTGTTGATCCACGCTAAAAATTTCGGCATTGCAGCCTCGCGGTCCGCAGCAATGCGCTGCACATGCGGATTTTTCTCTAAACGCTCTAAAAGAGCTTTAGCGGCTGGTAACTCCGCCAGCAAGTCTAGATCAAAGACTTTTTGCCCCACAGCACAGGCAAGTCCTACGCTGTACAAGAAGTAAATATCTGCAACGCTCAGCGATTCGCCGGCCACGTAAGGGGCGAATTTTCCGTGGTGAGCGAGAGAAGCAACACCTTGTAGCAACTCAGTTTTGGCTTTTTCTTTGATCGCGTCCGGCACCTGCATACCGAAAAACGCTTCAGGGTAACAAGTACGCGCTGGCAGCTCGATGTACAGCTCAATTTCTTTAGCCAATGCCAACACTTGGGCCCGTTCAAACGGGTCAACCGGCAGCAATTTCGGGCCTGGTTGAGTCTGCTCAATGTATTCAAGAATGACGCTGGTTTCGTTGATAAAGCCCTGTTCGACGCCTAGAACCGGCACTTTCCCACGGGGGCTGATCGCTAATGCCTCGGGGGTTTGCTCGGCAAAAAACGGTACTTCTTCGAAAAGTACGCCCTTTTCCAGCAGGGCCAGTTTGACCATGTTGTAGTAGTTACTGACCGCAAATCCATAAAGTTTAAGCATTACAAAGCCTCCAGGCTGTGTGGGTTGGCAGCCGCAGTTATAGTGCTTCGCCGCTAGGCTGGCTAGCAGCATCAGTGTGCTGAATGCAGTTAAACTGCTGGCCTTTACTTAAGGAGCCTGCCAATGAGCGAGCCAACCGATATCGATAACGACGAAGAAGAGTTCGCCGAATCCACCCTGATCCAGGCAATCGAAAACCAAATTGAAAGCGATAACCCGCCTGCCGCCAAAGCCACATTCAATAAGCTGACGTTGGTGGGCTACGAGCGCGACGATATTTTGAACATGATGGCCCACGTACTGGCCGTAGAGATTGACGCGCTCCTCGAAGAGGACCGCGCCTTTAACAGCGAGTGGTACGAAGCGGCTTTGCGCGCGCTCCCGGAGTTACCACCCGAGAAGAACTGAGGCTCGGTTCAAGGGCTAATGGCGGGCGCTCGCTGCCAGTCCAGTTCACTGGCTGGCATCGGGCGACCAAACCAGTAACCCTGCCCCAGATCACAGTTGTAGTTGAGCAAAAACTGCGCCTGCTCAATGTGCTCAATCCCTTCGGCATGCACTTGCATACCCATGCTTTGAGCCAGGGCGATGACTGCGCGAACAATCGCCACATCGTCGTCGTCACTCGGCAGCCCCGCTACAAAGCCCTGATCGATCTTGAGCTTTTGCACGGGCATGCGTTTAAGTCGCAACAGCGATGAAAACCCGGTGCCGAAGTCGTCGATTGCCAGTCGCAGGCCCAGCTCCCGCAAATGGTGCATTTGTTCGAGCGCCACTTCTGAGTTGTCCATTACCGCACTCTCGGTCACCTCAAGCTCCAGCAAGGCTGGATTAAGGCCTGTGTCCGCCAAAACTGTTGATACCAACTGGTACAGCTCGGGGCGCGCAAACAGTCGGCTGGATATGTTCACGGCCACGAACGACAGCTCAATGCCAGCCGCTTGCCACTGACACATTTGCCAGCACGACTGCTCCAACACCCAAGCATCAATTTCTGCAATCAGCCCAGTGCGCTCAGCAATCGGAATGAACTCGCCAGGAGACACCAAGCCACGCTGCGGGTGCTGCCAACGTACCAAGGCTTCTACGCCGATCAAGCGGCTGGTGCTCAGGTCATGAACAGGCTGGTAAAACACCCGCAGCTCGTGCTGCTCCAACGCGCGACGCAAATCACTGGCCACTTCGATCCGGTACTGGGCATGAGCGGTCAGTTCCTCGGTGTACAACGCGTAGCCTTCGCGCCCGGCACTTTTGGCCTTAAACAAAGCCGAGTCTGCGTTGCGCAGCAATTGCTCTGCATTCAACGCGTCGTTAGGAAACAAGCTAATGCCCACGCTGGCGCTGATAAATAACTGATGTTTATCGACCAGAAATGCGCCCTTCATGACCTCTAAAACCTGCTGCGCCAAAGCCGCTGCTTGAGCCACTTGCGAGCAATTTTCGATCAATACGGCAAATTCATCGCCACCCAGCCGGGCCACCGTGAACCCTTTGCCAAAGACACTGAGCAAGCGCTCGCCGACTTCTTTGAGCAGTAAGTCACCGACGTTATGGCCGAGGCTGTCATTGATGATTTTGAAATGGTCCAAGTCGATCATCAGCAACGCACAACCTGACTTGTGACGTTGCGCGGAGGCCAGTGCTTGTTCGGCGCGATCGGTAAATAGCAAGCGATTGGGCAAGTCGGTCAGTGGGTCATGATGAGCGAGACGCATCAGCTCGGTTTGTGAGTTTTTGATCGCGGAGATATCAGAAAACACGGCAACGTAATGGCTGACCTGCCCTTTTGCATCGCAAATAGAGCGAATCGTCTGCCATTGCGGGTAAACCTCCCCACTTTTGCGACGATTCCAGATCTCCCCATGCCATTGGCCGGTATTTTTGAGCGACTCAAACACGCTCTGATAAAACTCAGGCCCATGCCGGCCGGACTTAAACAGGCTGGGGCTTTGGCCCAGGACCTCTTGGGGCGAATAACCGGTGATTTCCACCAAGGCGCGGTTTACATGCACGATCAGACCATTTCGATCACTGACCAGCACCCCTTCGCGAGTACAGTCAAAAACAACAGCGGCCTGTCGCAAGCGCTCTTGGTCCTGGCGCTGACGCTTCAAACGGGCGCCCATTCCCAAAAAGCTAAACAAACGAGCACGCGCAAGAAATATCAGTACCGCACTGAAAATCACCCAAACGTAACTATTTATATGCGCCCACTGCGCCTGCTGAGCTGAATCATCGAAATAACTGTTCAATAAATGATCAGTTGTTTGCAGCCAAAGAATCGACAACAGCCCGTATAACAAGGCTGCTCGCAATGCATCACGATAAGAAACCGACATAAGACAGTCAAAACGCCTACAAAAAAAAGGGAATTATAGAGTAAGAAACATTCAGCCACTCTTATCAGAAAGGCCGACTGGTTTTATCGGCCCACATAGTGATAATGCGTGTTGCAGTTTTTTTATCTTCCCGAGGGCCAAACAGCCTATGTGGTACAACGGTTTTCTCGACTTGTCAGCCTGGCAACTGGTTGCAGTCACCCTGTTGATGACCCACGTGACCATTATCGGTGTCACGGTTTATCTTCACCGCTACTCAGCCCACCGTTCGCTGGAACTCAACGCTGGCCTGAAACACTTCTTCCGCTTCTGGCTATGGTTAACCACGGCACAGAACACCCGTGAGTGGACAGCCATCCACCGCAAACACCACGCCAAATGCGAAACCGTCGACGACCCACACAGCCCGGTTATAAAAGGGTTATCGACCGTATTGCGCAAAGGTGCAGAGCTTTATCGCGAAGAAGCACAAAACACCGAAACGCTGCGTATCTACGGCAAAAACTGCCCCGAAGACTGGATTGAGCGCAATCTTTACTCGCGCTACAAACTCTTGGGCGTAGGTTTGATGCTGGCAATCGACCTGCTGCTGTTCGGCGCCATTGGCCTGACCATTTGGGCCATCCAGATGATGTGGATCCCGGTATGGGCGGCAGGTGTGGTCAATGGTTTAGGCCATGCGGTGGGTTATCGCAACTTTGAGTGCCGCGATGCGGCGACCAATTTGGTCCCGTGGGGCATCATCATTGGCGGCGAAGAGCTGCACAACAACCATCACACCTACCCGAACTCGGCCAAGATGTCGGTCAAGAAGTGGGAGTTCGATTTGGGCTGGGCATGGATCAAAGTGTTCAGCTTTTTGCGTCTGGCCAAGGTTCAGCGTGTTGCGCCAATCGCCCACCGGGTTGAAGGCAAAGGCAGCCTGGACATGGACACCGCAATGGCGATCCTCAACAACCGCTTCCAGATCATGGCTCAGTACCGAAAATTGGTGATCGCGCCACTGGTGCAGCAAGAGCTGGCCAAGGTCGATCATTCGGTACGTCATCAGTTCCGCCGCGCAAAACGGCTGCTGTCGCGGGAAACCAGCTTGCTGGAAGACCGCCATCATCAGCGTATCGAAACCCTGCTGGAGCATAGCCAGTCGCTGAAAGTGATCTACGAGAAGCGTTTGGCACTGCAACAAATCTGGGTCAAGACCAGCTCTAACGGTCACGACATGCTGGCAGCGATCAAAGAATGGGTACACGAGGCAGAAGCCAGCGGGATTCACTCCCTGCGTGAGTTTGCCAAACAGCTGAAGACCTACTCGCTGCGCCCTGCAGCGGTATAAACCGACGAAATAACCTGTGGGGGCAAGCTAGCCCCCACACCCAGTTTACCTACGGCTTTTTGATCAGCCGCGCCAGCTCTGGCATTCCCACTTTCAACAATCGCGCCGTTTTACTGTTGGCCAGCGCTTGGACACCTTCTTCCGGCTTCAAGGTGGCTACCTGCCCTGCGAGGTTCATCAGTAGCGCCTCACGCGAATACACCCCGCCGCCCAAGTGATAGATCGCCGCGATCAATTCTCGCAACTCCAACGGTAAGCGCCAGCGCGTGCGCAACGCTGAGCCATAAGCCGCGCCGAACTCGGCCAGCGACTCCTCAATGGCCTGGGTGTCCAGCTCACCGCCCGCTTGTAGCCACTCCTGCAAACAACGCAACAACGCCAAGTCGCCCAGACGATGCAACAGCCCTGCGCAATAGCAGCGTTCTTGATCGAGCGTCAGCATGCGCGCCAAGGTGCGCCCGTATTCGGCTGTATGCAGTGATAGCTTCCAATACTGCTCGGCATAGTCGGCCAAGCAAGGGTCGCTCAACTGCGCGCTGCGCTTGAGCGTCAGCCCAAGCACCAAGTTCATGCTTTGCCCTGCCCCTAAACGCTGCAACGCTTGCGCCAGCGTTTGGGCCTGACTGCCACGGTGTTGTGCTGCACTGTTGGCGGCGGCAATCAGCACGGCTGTGATTTGCGGGTCGGCGCGCATTTCTTGCTCAAGCTGTTTGAGATCCAACCCCGCGGGATTGAGGCTGCGTTTAATCGCCAATTGCACATCAGCGAGTAACGGTGCGCCATCTGAGGACGCTCGTCGATGCTCTAAAAACCGTTTGAGGGTCATGCCGGGGGTTAGCGCCGGGATGTCACACGACACTTCTTGCCCCGCGCTCAGCAACAACCCTTGAAGGCGCTGTGTCAGACCGGGCATGTCCAGCGGTTTGGTCAGATAAGCAGTGGGGGCCAGCGGCAGCGCTTCGCGCACGCTGGTGCTGTCATTGCGGTTGCTCAGCAAGATAAACGGCAACACGGGGTTACGCCGACGCTGGCGCACATGACGCAACAAATCCAGGCCACCGACACTGGGCAAGTCCCAGTCAGCGATGATCAAGTCGTAGGCGTTTTCGCCGATCTGCGTCAGCGCCTGCCGGCCTTCTGCGCACACATCCAGTTGTGCGTCACAACGCACACTCAAGACCACTTGCTGAAGCAGATCTCGTGACCAAGGGTCTGCTTCAGCAATCAGCACGCGCGGTGTAGCAGGCAGTTCAACAACAGACATTCGGTAAGCTCCGACAGTAATGCTTGCACCTTAGTCAATGCCTCGCGTCGGATACAGGCCAAATGCCTTAAATGTACCGTCCAGACCAAAAAAAACCGCCGAAGCGGTTTTTTTTGCGTATCTCATCACAACTCAAACATTAGGGCTCAAGCCAGCTCAGCGAAGCACTCTTCGATGATGGCCAAGCCTTTGTCCAGTTGCTCGTCTGGTGAGGTCAGCGGTACTAGAACCCGCAGCACGTTGCCGTATGGGCCACATGACAGCAGGATCAGACCTTTCTCACGTGCTTTAGCGACCACTTGAGCAACAGCAGCTGCGTTTGGTTTGTGAGCGTCGCCGCCTTCAAACAACTCGACCGCGATCATCGCGCCCAGTGCGCGCACATCCCCAATGACCGGGTGCTTGGCCTGAATGGCTTTCAGGCCAGTCACCAAACGCTCGCCAACGGCTTTGCAGCGATCCAGCAGGTGTTCTTCTTCAAACACTTCCAGTACGGCCAATGCAGCAGCGCAAGCAATCGGGCTGCCCGCGTAAGTACCGCCGAGACCGCCAGGGGCGATAGCGTCCATGTACTCGGTCTTGCCGCATACCCCGGCCAGCGGGAAGCCGCCCGCGATGGACTTAGCGAACGTGGTCAAGTCGGCAGTGACGCCCATCTGTTCCATCGCGAAGAACGTGCCAGTACGGCCAGCGCCGGTTTGAACTTCGTCAGCGATCAACAGGATGCCGTGCTTGTCGCACAGCTCGCGCAGGCGGGCCATGAACGCTTTTGGCGCCACGTAGAAACCACCTTCGCCCTGAACAGGCTCGATGATGATGGCGGCAATGTCTTTAGGCTCAGCGTCGTTCTTAAAGATGCGCTCAATGCTGGCGATGGAATCGTCAACGCTGATGCCATGCAGCTCGCATGGGTACAGTGCGCGGAAGATACCGCCTGGCATCAGGCCCATGCCCGCGGAGTAAGGCACGACTTTACCAGTCAGACCCAAGGTCATCATGGTGCGACCGTGGTAGGCACCGGTGAACGCAATTACACCAGCACGGCCAGTGGCGGCACGAGCAATTTTGACCGCGTTTTCGACCGCTTCAGAACCCGTGGTGACCAGCAGGGTTTTCTTGTCGAAGTTGCCCGGCACTTTGGCGTTAATCTTTTCGCACAGCTCAACGTACGGCTCGTAAGCCAGTACCTGGAAGCAGGTGTGAGTCAGTTTGGTCAGTTGGTCTTGCACGGCAGCAATGATTTTTGGGTGCAGGTGACCGGTGTTCAGTACCGCAATGCCGCCCGCGAAGTCGATAAACTCACGACCTTCAACGTCGGTTACGGTAGCGTTCTTTGCCGATTCGGCGAAGATCGGGTGGATCTGGCCAACACCGCGCGGGACAGCGGCTTCACGGCGTTTCATCAGGGATGCGTTGGTCTTGTTGCTCATGGGTGTCCTCATTCGCCGTTCATCAAACAGCGTGGTTCAAGGCTGACGCGCCAGGGAGACAACAATGCCAGCATGCGATGATCGACTGGCATGGCGCTCCCGGCCACAGGAATTAACAGTTTGAAACGCGGATCAAGCATCGCTCTCGTGCCCCATCCGCTGAACCACCCGCCGGGTTAGATGCCCAGGCAGAGATATTTGATTTCCAGATAGTCTTCGATGCCGTACTTGGAACCTTCACGGCCCAGGCCCGATGCCTTGATGCCGCCAAACGGCGCGACTTCGTTGGAAATAAGACCGGTGTTCACGCCGACCATGCCGTACTCCAAAGCCTCAGCCACACGGAATACACGGCTCAGGTCACGGGCATAGAAATACGACGCCAGACCAAACTCAGTGTCGTTGGCCATCGCAATCACTTCGGCTTCGTCTTTAAAGCGAAACAGTGGCGCCAGCGGGCCAAAAGTTTCTTCTTTGGCCACCGCTGCGTTTTTCGGCACGTTCGTCAGAATGGTCGGCTCGAAGAAGCTGCCTTCCAGACTGTTGCCGCCAGCCAGTAACGTCGCGCCTTTGCTCAATGCGTCAGCAATGTGCTCTTTGACTTTGGCCACAGCCTTGTCATCGATCAGCGGGCCAGTGGTAGTGCCTTCTTCCAGGCCATTGCCGATTTTGAGCTTGGCCACGGCTGTTTTCAGTTTTTCAGCGAATGCGTCGTACACCGAGTCTTGAATGTACAAACGGTTGGCGCAGACGCAGGTCTGGCCGTTGTTGCGGTATTTGGAAATGATCGCGCCTTCAACGGCTTTATCCAGATCCGCGTCATCGAACACAATGAACGGCGCGTTGCCGCCCAGTTCCAGCGACACTTTTTTGATGTCTTTGGCGCACTCGGCCATCAACTGGCGACCGATTTCGGTCGAGCCGGTGAAGGACAATTTACGCACGATCGGGTTGCTGGTCAGCTCGCCGCCGATGTCACCTGCGCTACCCGTGACAACGCTCAGCACGCCTTTCGGGATGCCAGCACGGTGCGCCAGCTCAACCAGCGCCAAGGCAGAAAACGGAGTTTGCGAAGCAGGTTTGATGACCATTGTGCAGCCCGCAGCCAACGCGGGGCCTGCTTTACGGGTGATCATCGCGGCCGGGAAGTTCCACGGGGTAATTGCCGCAGTCACGCCAATTGGCTGCTTGATAACGATCAGGCGTTTGTCCGGCTGGTGGCCTGGAATCACATCGCCATAAATGCGTTTGGCTTCTTCTGCGAACCACTCGATGAAAGAGGCGGCGTAAACGATTTCGCCCTTGGCTTCGGCCAATGGCTTACCTTGCTCCATCGTCATCAGGCGACCCAAGTCATCTTGGTGTTCAATCAACAGCTCAAACCAACGACGCAGCTTGGTTGCACGTTCTTTGGCGGTCAGGGCACGCCAGGCAGGCAACGCATTGTCAGCGGCCTCAATGGCACGGCGGGTTTCCACGGCGCCCATTTTGGGCACGGTGCCGATGACTTCACCGGTTGCCGGGTTATTGACCTTGATCGTCTGACCACCGTCCGCATCAACCCAAGCACCATCGATATAGGCTTGTTGGCGGAACAACTGTGCGTCTTTGAGCTGCATGTTGGCTTTCCTTAACAGCACCGCGCAGGCGCGGGGCGAATTATTTATAGATGAAAGGCGCCAAAGAAGGCTGCCGTCAGGAAGTCATTCACTGCCAAAGTATCTAAATGACGCACAAAGAGTAAGCCGTGCGGTTCAGCACTCAGACAAGAGCGTTTGAAATCTCAAACGAATCCTAGGATCAATAGGGGTAAAGGACAATAGCCTGTTCGAAAAAAAGAACAAACGGTCATGTCCCACCACTTTCTTACCCGGCCCACATTAATAGCCCATAAAGGCGCAAGAAACACCTGACGAATCAGCAGCATGGACGGGCGACACGCAGATGAGTATCATGGCGCCCGCGTTGCACCAGTAGCTCAGCTGGATAGAGTACTGCCCTCCGAAGGCAGGGGTCGTGGGTTCGAATCCCGCCTGGTGCACCATCTTCTTTCCCTTGTTCAAGGGAACAGCGCTCAAAAAACCTCTTCGCCTATTTCTCAACGTGCGCTTGCTCGTGGCTTTTTCACGCCTGCAAAAATGACTAAAGTGATTTTCCAGCTTCGGGAGATGACCTATGTTCAGCCACATTCAAATTGGTGCGCGTGATGTAGTGGCAATGACTGCTTTTTACGATGCGGTTTTGGCCACATTGGGTTTGGTACGAATTGATCACGGCGATGAAGAAAGTAATGCCGCAGACCCTGGCTGGCAGCGACCGGGCCATTACTGGCCCCAGTTTTATATTCAGTTGCCGATTAACGGGCTACCCGCGACGTGGGGCAATGGCGTGCAGGTGAGTTTTGGCGCACATTCGATTGAGCAGGTTCACGCCGCTTGGGAGACGGCCTTGCGCTTGGGCGCTACCGACGAGGGTGCGCCGGGTAAACGGCCGCAATACGGCGATGATTATTACGCAGCCTATTGCCGAGACCCAGAGGGCAATAAGTTGTGCTTCGTGTTTGCGCAGACATTAGTTCAATACCTGTAGTCGCTGCCGCAGGCTACGAGCCTATACACAGCACGCAGGCTGTACGAGAAGGCCTGCGGCAGCGACTACGGGGATGTTACTGGCTTGCCATGCCGCCAAAGCGGGTCATCATCTGATTGATGAAGTCTTCAAGGCTCATTTTCTGGCCGTTGAAATCGACTTGGCCTGCTGCGTAGTTGAGTGAGGCGACGATGTTGCTACCTTCAACTTTTGCCAGCCCGGTTTGCACCGCCATGATGCCCGCCATTTCGCTGTTCACGCTTGCAACCTGAGCGATGACCTGCGGATCAGTTTGCCCTGCCAGTTGCGCTTGAACACCCGACAAGTCAGCAATCATCGGCTTGGACAGCAGCAGTTTGGTATCCAATGCCGTGAATGTTTGCTTGGCGATTTCAATCGGCGCCTGTTCAAACGACGCAGGTTTAGCCAGGCTCATCGCCAAGCTGAACTGACTTTCGCCATTGGGCGTTTTCAACGTGAGTTTTTCTACGGCCAGTTGCGGCTTGGCGGCCAGCAGTTTTTCGACATCGGCTTGCATCAACTGCTCTTCGGCCGGGGTCAATTCGGCAGCAGGTAAGGTGCCATCAGCTTGTGGCTGGAACTTGGTTTGGTAAGTCTGTAACAGCGACTGCATGGCCGGAATGTCCAGGCTGCTGGCGGTCAACACCAGTTGCGCACTGCCCACAGGCTTGCTGTCCAGCGTCACATCGCCCACGTTGTAAACCAAGCGCCCCGATAACAAGTTGCCGTTTGCAGAACCCGAGCCGATGTATTCAAAGTTTTTAACATTGAGCACGGACTGGTGATCGCCAAAGGTCACTTGAGCACCGGTCAACGCCAGCACGCTCTGGCCAAGATAGAAGCCATAGGTGCTTTTTTTCAGGTCGCTGGCCAAGGTAAAACCGTTGAGTTCAACCAACATCGGCGGTTTATTGAGCGAAGCTGCGCGCAGCTTGAGCTGATCCATGTAGCCTTTTGCTTTGAGATTTTGCCCCTGAGCATCGGCTTGGACTGACATGGTCATACCCGAGAAGCTGAAGGTGGATTCCTCATCCAGATTCGTTTCCACTGGCAACAACTCAATGTGGCCATCAATCGAGCGGTCGTAACCCAAGGTGGTTTGACCTTTGAGGGGTGACTGATCTTTGGCCGCAGCGAACCACTTTTCAGTAAATGGCGTTTTCTCCAACGAGTAGTTGAGGGTTGCCATTACAGGCATCCACTTAAAGGTCTTGATACGCGACCACGGCAATGGGCCATGTTCGATATCGTCAATAAACAGCAGCTCCATCGGCTGGGCGTCAGAACCCGATGTTTGATCTTCGAGCGTCACGCGAAAATGCGCGGTGCTGTTGTAAAGGTGGCGATCAAGGGAAACCAGCTCGACGTTACCTTTAACGCTGGTGCCCTTGAGTTGAGCGGCCATTTCTTGATTGGCTTCCTGGATTGCAGTCTGCAACACACCATCAATTTTGGTGCCGGTGTACCACGCGCCCGCCGTGTTCAAAACACCTGCAATAACAACAATCCCTGCCAATACGCCTAATGGTTTGTTCATCAGTGACCCGTTCAATGTCCGTTGTGTTGAAAAAAAGAAGGTCTTTGCTGAGCCCGTCATGGGCCGAAAAGTGCCAGCAGGGTAACACTGGCGACTGGCCAGAGGCTGTATTTCAAGGACGTTTGGCTTTGCGCGGGGCTTAGGCGTAACGCATATCCATTTGGTCAAGTTGATGATCGAAGCCCTTTAGGCTGGCGCTCCAGGTGTACACCAGGACTTCAAGGTCGTGATCAATACAAACTTCTCCTACAGAATTTAGGGCGCAGTCCGAGTAATCCAACTGATAGCGCTCACGCGCCATTGCGGCGGCCACGTCAGATAGTTCACGCGCGTTGTCGAGCCATTGACGCTCTTCGGCAGGCAGGGCTTTGTCGAGTTTTAAGCATTGGATTTTGAGGGCTTCGAGGCTTTTTTCCAGCGGGGTGCCGGTGAGTTCACCCATGAACTCTTGAAAGGTACGCCCGGGTTGCCAATAGCTGCCCCAGAAGTAGCGATCGAAGACTGTTTCGACCCGACGCAGCGCGACTTTGGTATCCCAAATCAAGACGCGAGTCTGACCTTGTTCGATCTGACGCTTTTTGATTTGTCGGGTTTGCACGCAAGCCCACGCCACCATGACGATCGCCAACACGGCGATCAGTGCGCTGACACTGTCGAGAAAAAGCAGCGCCTTGTCGATTTGATGCGCCAGCATGATGCCGTAGAAATACGTCGCCGACAGCAGCACTACGGCGGCAATCGCGCACCAAAAACCGGGAGCATAAGGGTTTTTCATTATTAGTATCCCCATCAAGCATTGCCTGCGCGATGGGGAGGACTACAAACGGCTTACGCCCTGAACCATCGTTCCGATACCGACAGTTCTGAGCATAGCAATGCTATTAAGGTTTCGCGTTTTCCGGGGCTTGCGTTCGTCCGCTTTCCCAGCCGCCACCGAGGGCCAAAAACAGATCAATCTGGCTCATGGCAACTTGGGTATTGGCCGCGGCCAATTGGGCTCGCACATCGGTGTAGGTGCGAGTGGCTTGCAGATCAGCCAGAAATGACTCACGTCCGGCCTGGAAAAACTGATGGGTTTGGTCGGCTGCAATTTTGGCAGAGGCGCCAGCTTCGGCCAGTGCATCGCGGCGCTGGAGTGTGGCGGTGTATTGCACAAGGCTGGTTTGGGTTTCGCGAATGGCATTGAGCACCACGCCATCAAAAGTGGCCAACGCCCCTTGGGTGGCCGCTTCAGCTTCACGAATACGCGCCCTTGAGCCATTGGTGGGGATGGTCCAACTCAGCAGCGGGCCAAAGCCCCAGTGATTGGCCGGCGCTGTTCCCAAGTTTTCGATAAGCCCGGTGGTGCCAATGCTCGCACCGATGCTGATGTTCGGGTAAAGCGCCCCGGTAGCGACGCCAATTTCAGCGGTGGCAGCGGCTAAATGGCGCTCAGCCTGACGCACGTCCG
Source organism: Pseudomonas sp. E315 (assembly GCF_055406205.1). Classification (NCBI taxonomy): domain Bacteria; kingdom Pseudomonadati; phylum Pseudomonadota; class Gammaproteobacteria; order Pseudomonadales; family Pseudomonadaceae; genus Pseudomonas; species Pseudomonas sp. E315. The sequence goes on from NZ_JBUZPJ010000010.1 coordinate 178,853, forward strand.
GGCGACGCTTGAGCAGCGCCGCGCCATCACCCACAGGCAGCAACTGGGCGATGTGCGGCAGCTCGGCACAGGTAGCCACGCCAACTGGCAGTTGGTTGAGTGGTTTGGCGAGTAACATCGACAAGCGGAACAAACCCGCCTGACGCATCGCTTCATAGCGGGGCAATTCAGCCTTGAGCGATTTGACCTGAGTGACAGAGCGCGTGACCTGGGTTTCATCACCACGGCCTGCATCACGCAGGCGTTGAGTCAGAACCGTACTTTGGGTTTGCAGTTGCAGCGACTGTTCGGCGATCTCATGCTCTTCGTTAGCCGCACACACTTGGGTGTAAGCCCGAACTACATCCGCCACCACGGTAATTCGTGCGGTGTCCGCCGCCGCTTGCGTCGCATCAGCATTGGCCTGCGCCGCCTCAATGCCACGCTGTAACGTGCCCCACAAATCGAACTGGTACGACGTGCTGATGCCCAGATCGCCGACGTTAGCCACCGGCACTTTGTCTGCCAGCAGGAAGGCTTCGCCGGACTCCTGCAGACGCTGAGCACCCGCTTTCATCGAGCCACTCCAACCACCTGCCGACTGAGCCTGTTCAACTTGCGCTCGTGCTCGCAACAAATTGGCGGCCGCCACGCGCAAATTGGTGTTGGAGGCCATTGCCTGGCGCACCAATTCGTTCAGTTTTGGGTCTTGGTAGAGCATCCACCAGTCAGCGGGTACTGGCGCCGACAGCACGTTGGCGCCCTCGCCCAGCAGTTCACCCTGCAAATCCGGGCGCTGCATGGCCGAATCTTTGGGCAGATGATAATCCGGCCCAAGCAACTGGCAGCCAGACAGCAGCAAACCCAGCCCTACGGCTGCCAGGTGAACAGCTTTCATTGCGCAGTCTCCTGCGCAGGCTTGGCGGCGGCCGAGTCTTCGATGATCGAGACCGTTGCTGTGCGTCCGGCAATCATGCGGAAGTCCTCAGGCACATCGTCAAACACGATCCGCACCGGAATCCGCTGCGCCAGCCGCACCCAACTGAACGCGGGGTTTACGTTAGGCAGCAAGTTTTGGCCACTGGTGCGGTCACGGTCTTCGATGCCAGCCACAATGCTTTCGACGTGACCGCGCAAGCGCGCGTCGTCACCAATCACTCGGATGTCGACGCTTTGCCCAACATGGATGCCTCCTAGCTTGGTTTCTTCAAAGTAACCGTCGATGTGAAACGAGCCGCTGTCGACAATGGACAATACAGGCCGCCCAGCCGTTACGAATTCGTTAACCCGTGGCGCCCGGTCGTTGACGTAGCCATCAACCGGACTGCGCACTACGGTGCGGTCCAAATTGAGCTGAGCACTGTCGACCGCCACTTCAGCTTCGGTCAACGCGGCTTGGGCGCGCATTTCACGCGATTGGCTTTCTTCCAGTTGCTCTCGGGCCACAAGGTTGCCCAAACCGCGGTTACGACGACTTTCACGTTGCGCTTGAGCCAAGGTCTCTTTGCGGTCTGTGACCGTTGCCTGAGCTTGACGCAAAGCCAGTTTGAAACGCTCTTGGTCAATCACAAACAGCACTTGATCGCGCGCCACGGGTTGGTTGTCGCGCACATCCACTTGCTTGATCAGGCCCGACACATCGGGGGCAATTTGCACTACGTCAGCACGGATATGGCCGTCTCGCGTCCAAGGAGCAAACATGTAGTACATGGTCATGCGCCAGACCACGACGCAAGCAAACGCCACCACCAGCAAAGTGAGAACCACGCGGCCTAAGGTCAATAAAGGTTTTTTCATGTCATCAGGTATCGACTAAACGAATCCACAACGCCGAGCAGCAGAGCGTAGAGACCGACGTTGAACAAAGCCCGGTGCCAGACCAGGCGGTAAAAGTGAATACGCGTCAGCAACGCGTGAACCACCAAAAACAACAAATACGTGATGCCCATCAGCACCAGAAGCGTGGGCAAGAAAACCCCGCTGATATCTACGTCACCGATCATAGCGGCGCTCCATCAATGCCCTGAACCAGCGGGTGTTGCAGGTTATCGCTGTCGACAATGAACTCCACGCCGGGCAACAGCGCCAAGCGCAAGCCGCTGAGCGCGTGCAGCAGGTGAACCCGCGCATCACCTTCATCCTGCAAGTCGTTGGCATTGAGCGCACGACGCGTGCGATCCATAGTCATTTGCAAGCTGCTTGGCACCGGCAAGCGCTCGCCCGCCAAAAGGCATGCACGAAAGTAATCTCCCACGTCGCTGACCACCTGACGTAACAGCAACTGCGGCCCGCCCGTGACTCTGGGAGCATAGGCCAGCAAGTCCAGCAGGTTGAGGGCCACACGCAACTCACGCAGGGCGATGCCGGTGTCTTGGCCGGTCATAGCCAGACGCGGCAGATGCTGCATCAAGCGATCAAGCATTTGCGCGCCCATGTGCCGGTGCTCGGCCAACGTGGCAGGCTTGGTCAGGCGCACGATGTCGCGCCAGCTAAAGCGGGTCAGGCGCTTGGCTGCCAACTCAGCACCGAACGGGCGCGCTACCAGCGTCCAGATAAAAGCGAACAGCAAACCAATCGGCCCGGCGAGGTTGGCATTCATAAACACCATAAAGTCGGCGTCGTACGCGCCCTGGATGCTGATGAAGGACGCGGTGTTAACGATGGTCAGCAATGTGCCTAAGTAAAAACGCGGCTGGACGGTCAGGGTGCCGACGCAAATAAACGGCACTGCGAAGGCCAGCACCAGCATCGGGAAGTCATGCAGGTTGGGCAGAATCACAAACAAATACAGACTGGCAAACAGCACGGACAACGAGGTCCAGAAAAAGAACCGATAAATCTGAGGCGCCGGGTCGTCCATCGCCGCAAAAAAGCTACAGGCAACGGCCGCTAGAATCACGGCACTGGCGCCGTCAGTCCAGCCGAGCAATATCCACAATACGCACGCGACGACAATAGCAGTCACTGTGGAAAACGCTGAATAGAGCATCAAGCCGCGATCCAGAAAGGGCGTCAGGCGACCCAGCCGCCAGTGCCGGTAAACGGCCCGCCATACTTCTTTATCGCCCGTGGCGATTGCCAATTGAAGGCTGCGGCAGTCTTGCCACAAGTCGATCCATTCGCCCAGCCGATACAGCACGTTGGACAGCACTAACTGACTGCGATCATCCAGTGCGGCTGCGCTCGGCTGTAGCAGTTCCAGCTCATGGCGCAAGGCTTTCCATTGCTCAACCGACGCACCTTGGCGGGTGCTTTCAAGCCAGCCGCGAGTGCGCTCCAATAAGGGCGTGACCTTTTCAACCAGCTCCGGGGTTCGACGCTCAAGGGCATACAGCGCGTCGTCCAAGGCATCGACCACCGGCAACAGGTGAATCATGCGCCCGCGCAGCTCTTTGGTATTGCGCACAGTCTGCGGATGCGCGCCCTCGTGTGGCAGTTGGCCAATCATCAATTCAAGGGTATTGAAGGTCGAGACCATCGACGCACGCAAAGCGCTGGCTTTACTCGGTTCTACATCGCGGGACAAAAAGTGTTTGCTGTAATTGGCCGCATCGGCAAACCATTTGGCAGCCGAATCGACGAACACCGGCGTCAGCCTTCTAGGCCAGAACATGCTGCCCACCACGGCGGCGCAAACAATGCCGAGCATGATTTCTTCGGTTCGCGAGACGGCGATATCAAACACGTTCAGCGGGTTATCCACAATCGGCAAAGCGATCATAGGCATGGTGTAACCGGCCAGCATGAGCACGTAGCTGTTGGCTGTGCGCAGGTGCAGCGATAAAAACAGCAGGATGCCTGTCCAGAGTGCAATCACCAGCACCAGCAAAAACGGAGTCTGAACAAAGAGCGGAACAAAAAACACCGCCGCTGCTGCGCCCAACAAGGTGCCCAAAGCGCGATACACCGCTTTGGAACTGGTTGGGCCGACGAAGGGGCTGGAGACGATATACACCGTGGCCATCGCCCAATAAGGGCGAGGCATTTCCATCAACAATGCGATGTACAACGCGATCATTGAGGCGGCGAATGTTCGCACCCCGTAAAACCAGTCACGAGCAGGCGGCATGCTGCTGAAAAAGCCGTTCAAGAACCCGCTCCGTCAGGCAACTGGCCTGCCGCTTCAAACGCTTTAATCACCCGCAACGCAGCTTCTTGATCTGCGACTGAAACCCCTGCCAACGCCGCACGCCTGAGCTGTACGAGTTGCGCCTCTATCGACTGCACGAGCGCACGGCCGGTTTCGGTCAGGCTTAGGGTTTTAGCTCGCCGATCCGTGGCGTCTTCGCTGCGCAGCACGTAACCCGCCTTGCACAATTGATCGAGCAAACGCACCAGCGACGGGCTTTCCATGCCAGCGGCATGGGCTACGGTGACTTGGCGTACGCCCTCCCCCAAGCGGCCGATAATTAATAGCGGCATGGCGCAGGCTTCGGAGATCCCGTAGTTGATCAGCGTGGTTTGGCAGACGCGCCGCCAATGGCGAGTCGCAACCACCATGCCGGTGCTGATGCTCATTTGGAGTAAATCAAGAGTGTCAGGCAAGAGAAGTGTCACACATTGTTAGTTTGCTAACTATTGATACTGCGCGGCGAACAGCTCTCAGTCAAGTGTTGCTAATTAATTCTGCTTATCTGTGGTCGATATTGTGTGGCCGAGCGGGTATCAGGCGTACTTCGATCAAGCTGATGGCCGCAATCAGCTGCACCACAGACCAAATATAGACGAGCCTGCGTATCATCGACGGTCAGGTCTTGGGCTTTGAACCAACCCTTTGGGATAGACGCAAAATCGTCCGGCAGCGTGCTGCTGCTGATCAGCCAGACACGCTTCACGCTTGTGGATATGTCTTCCAATCGGTCGAGATAAATCTTTGCGCCCTCACTATTAACCAGTGTGCCAAAACCATAATTGCCGGGCCGCCCTGAAGTGCCTTCTGCTGTTAGCGGCGTGTAGAGCATGGGCTGGGCGCCGGTCTTGTTGTAGTAGACATAGCCGAAGTACCAGAACAGATCGCTGATCACTATCCGGTCACCGGGCAAAAACTGTTGATTGACGTGTTCAACCAAATGATTGAAACGATCAGGGGTGCCCGTGAGGGTATTGCGCAGCCCCACGCATTGCGCCCCGACGAACAACACCAGCAACGTAACGGCCAATATTCGCCAGCCTTTGAGCAAGCGGTCGACGGCTATCGCAATAATCATTGGCAACCCAAGCGCCGCAAACATGACATAGCGTTCAATAAACAGCGGGGTGACAAAAGACAGGGCGTAAATCATCACGATGGGCAAAACGGTATAGATCACAACTAATGCGTGAAACTTATACGGCGTGGGATCGCGCAACGCTGTCCACACCGCGCCTCCCAAGAATATTAACGGCGCCAGCCAAAACAGCGGCCACGGCAGATGCTCACCTTCGTCCTGAATCAGGATTTGCCAAAACATGGCGGGCAAGGAGCGGGCGTCAACGGGAGGTTCCCAGGCCACATCGCCCCCGGTCTTGAGTTCGTCCATATGCTGCAACAGATCAATAAAGCCGGGTACCCAAGGCAAAAACAGCACCACAATTGACGCATTGGCGATCCACCAGGCGGGCTGCTTAATCAGCATGCCTGCACCCTGACGGCTCATTAACAAATACGACCAATGAACAATCACGCAAAAAGCAGTGAAGTAATGCGTGTAAAACGCAGCTGTCATCAACAGGGTGTAAACGACTAAATAGCGTTTTTTGTGAGGGGCTTTTACCCAGTAAACCAGTGCGACTGTGGCCGCAATCAGCCACATGCCCAACAGTGAGTACATCCGCACTTCTTGGCTGTAACGCACACCAATCGGCAACAGCGCGAGCATGACCCCCGCCAGCAATGCAGCGCGACGCGTGGCAATCAAGCGCACCAGCCAGAGCCCCAGTAAAACAGTCGCAATGCCCGGCAACACGCTCAACGTGCGAATCGAAAGAAGCCCATCACCGAACAGCGCTATCCAGCCGTGCAGTACCAAAAAATATAACGGTGGGTGAACATCGTGGGCAGCATGGGCCCAGATCCCGGCGAACGAATAAGCACTTAGCATCAGGCTTGAGCCTTCGTCGCACCAAATCGCAGAAGTGGTGGCGCCGTAAAAGCGTAGCGCAGTGGCGAGTAGCAATATGCCCCACACACTTGGCTGAACAAGCAGTCTGACTAGCAGGTTTGGGGGCGTTTCAGGGGGACAGGTCAATGACCTGCACACATCGTTATTGCTGAGTACGCCCATCCTTCACCCACTGAACATTGAGACTACGGCTCAGACACCTAAAATCTCGCTGATTGTAGGGCAGGCACCACAGTAAAAGGAGATGTGTCATCACTCAACCACTGAAGCTTTCTACTCGCGATTGTTGGCCTATGCTGAACTCAGTCTGCTCGTTAGCTCCCCCTGCTGAGGAATGCTCCATGTTCTATGTACAGCGCAACGCCCAAGGCGCACTGAGTCGCGTGAATGCGACCGCATTTGCTGAGGCCAGCGAGACCCTGCCTGCTGATCACCCTGAAATTTTGGCGTGGCAAGATACGGTTGTCGAAAAACGCTTACAGCAATTGCGTCAAAGTGACATGGACATGATTCGAGTGCTCGACGACTTGATTCAGGTGCTCACTCAAAAGGGCGTCATTCGCGTGACCGACCTTCCCGCCGCAGCTCAGGCCAAACTAATGGACCGAAGCCAGGCCCGCGAGGCGCTCGACGGGTTGAATCATTTGATTACCGAGGATGAAGGCGGGCTGATTTAACGCACACTTCGCTCCCAAGGCGCGGGCCCACCAAATAGCTGGCCCTGCGCCCCCCACAAGCCCATTTCGCGAATCACCTGCAACTCGCCTTCGGTTTCAACCCGCTCAGCAATCAAGGGCAGGTCGATGCTATGGGCAGCCCGTTGAATGGCCTCGATGAAAAGACGTTTGTCTGTTTCTTGATCAATCGCTCGAATGTAACTGCCGTCGATTTTCAAATAGGCCAGACCCAAGCGAGCCAGATTACCGATCATGCTGAAGCGTCCACCAAAGCGTTGCAGGCTTAGAGAGAAACCCAGATCGCGCAGACGCTTGGTCAGTTGCTCCAACACGGCTTGTTCGGGCAGTTGGTCTTCAGCGATTTCGAATGTCAGTCGTGGGCCCAGCTCACGGTCTTGACGCAAGCGCTCAAAAACTTGCTCAAGCGCTTGGGCGTCGCTCAGCGTTGCAGCTGACAGGTTGAGGGCCAATGCCTGATCGTGGCTGTGCATGTGTTTAAGCACCAAATCGACCATCAAGCTGTCCAGTCGTTTTGACCAACCAAAACGTTCAAGCCAAGGAATAAACCGCCCGGCAGGAATGGGTTGCCCGGTCTCATCCAGTAACCGCGACATCACTTTGTAATGCAGCACGCGCGCACTGTCCTGAGTCGCCACCACGGGCTGAAAATACAACTCAAAGCGCTGTTGGTTCAGGGCACTGTCAAGCAGGCTGTGCCAGGCATGATGATCATCGCCAACCGCTTGCTCTGAGTTGGGAGCCAAATAAGCCCAGATAGGTTGGCTCTGTGTTTCGGCCTGAGCCAAGGCTTGATCTGCCAATCCCAAAACAGCTTGTAGGGTATCTCCCGGACTATAAGAAACAACGCCAATATTGGCCGTAGGCACCATGTCCGAAGCCTTAGTGGCCTCAAGGGTGAAAAACGCTGTTTCAAGGCTTTGCGCTAACTGCAAGGCTTCGTCACGAACCAAACCCGGCGCCAAAATGGCAAACTCACCACCACGAATACGGGTGATCCGGTTGTGTGCTTCCGGATAGTTTGCACATTCACGTACCAGCAGCTCGGCGACGGCTTGCAAAAGTTGGTCTGTGCGCTGGCCACCCAAGCGTTGATTGAGGCCTGCCAGATCTTTGAGCCGAATCAATAGCAGGTAACCCGGGCTTGCCGATTCGCAATGACTGATCTGGTCATGCAGTTGCATCTCAAAATAACGCCGATTGGCGAGGCCCGTGAGGGTGTCTTGATACGACTCAGCCCTCAGTTTTTCGCTACGCTCGGCTTGCTCCTGGAACAACGCCTTGAGTTTTTCGACCATCTGATTCATTGCTTGAACCACGCGGCGCAGTTCTGGGGTGCGTGGCAACTTGGGCAGGCTTAGAAACTCGCGACGGGCAATGGCATGAGACTGCTCAACCATATAGTCCAGCGGTTTGAGCTGACGCCGAAGCAGTAATGCCCCCAGCAGGGCACTCACGATGCCACACAGTAGCAACCAGCCCAGACTGCCTAATGCGCTTTGCCACAGCTTGGCCAGGGCAAACATGGGGTGGCTAATGACCTCAACCCGTGCCGCCTGCTCCCAGCCACGACTGACAATGGCATCGCCACCCGCGGGCTCCAATCCAATTAATTTCACGAACCATGCAGGCACTTGGGTGCTATCTGGGGTGGCACTGCGCTCCACAATGACCTTGCCGCTGGTTTCATCAATCACTCGGATGCTGGCGTAATAGCCGCTGTCGAAGATTGAGCTGACCATTAACTCGACCATCGCCGGATCATCAATATTGGGGGTCAATGATAAGGCCAACGCGGTGGCGGCATCTTGGGCGTGGGAACGTAGCTGGTTTACGTACTGGGCACGCGAGCTTTCGAGGCTGACCATAAAGCTGCCACTGAAGGCGACTACCAGGAACAAACAGATAGCGATCAACAATTGCTTGAACAGAGACATGATTGCTCCTGGTTAATGACTCGACTCGGCCGGAAAACCTTCTGCCTGCATTTTTTTCAATACATCCTGCCAACGAGACAAACGCTTGGTGTCACCTACTTTTTTATTGCTCTTGGAACCTGTCAGCCAAAGACCTTGCGCATTGAAAGAATAGACCGGTAATAAATCAGTGCGCTGGTTAGCGGGCTTGATAACGTCAATCAAGCTGTCGAGCACTAACGGCATGGCATTGGGGCTGGGGTAGTAAGTGAGCACCATGTGGGCGCGGTTTAAGCTCAGGGCTTTGACGTAAGTAATTTGTAGTTTTTCGCTGGGAACACCGAGATGGCGCAAAGTGAAATATTTAGCGATGGCGTAGTCTTCACAGTCGCCAGCGCCTTTCCAAAGCGCTTCAATTGGAGTGGCCCAATAATCTTCCTGACGCCATAAGTCGATATCTTCCCGATAGCGCAGTTGTTTATTGAAAAATTGGTTAACCACTTTGAGTTGTTCAGGCTCAGAAATTTGTTTTTGTGTGGCCAATAACTGCTGCCACGCATCAATGCGCTTGCGCCCTTCGCCTAGCGGCCCATAAAGCGCCTCTGCACGACGGCTTATCAGGGAAAAATCCCAATCAGCGTACAGACCCCCCAGCAAAGTGCTGGCCAGCAACAACGCTGTTAGCAACCAGCGTAAGGGCTGCGGAACGTTAAACCAGATAGCCAAATGCATCGTCCATAAATCAACACCGCAGGGAGCTTGCAGAGTGAGCTTTGGCTGAAAAAAGACAATGCCCGTCTGGGGTTGGGTTGAGTGTAGCCACGTTAAGCCAATCACCACCATGTTTGACAACGATAAGCTCTGTACCTAGCTTTATTTGGATCCAATCCTATGCGTTGAACATCAGCCGCAGGTGGTTTCAACATGCCCGTCAACATCAATTTTCTAGGCAGCATCGAAGTCAATGGACCCATACCGAGCCACCTTGCACGCTCAGTGATTGAGGAGTCATTGCGCAACGCTATTCTTGACGGCCGCCTCCCCTGCGGTGCGGCCATCCGACAACAGGCGCTAGCCACATTGTTTGGCGTGAGCCGTATGCCCGTGCGCGAGGCACTGCGTCAGCTTGAAGCTCAAGGTTTAGTCCGCGTGGAACAACACAAAGGCGCAGTGGTTGCGCCCTTGATTGAAGACAACTCTTTGCAAGCATACGAACTCCGTTTATTGCTGGAAGCGCATGCCCTACGCCTGTCCGTTCCATTGTTAACGGAGGAAGATTTTGAAGCGGCGCTCAGCTACATCGAAGCACTCGAAGTGGAAACGGATTTCAGCAAAATCGGCACGCTCAACCGACTCTTTCATCGCACGTTGTATGGCAAAGCGCCGAATCAGAAATTGTTAGATTTAATTGAAACGGGCCTCATCGAGGAGGAGCGTTTTTTGCGTTTCAACCTTCAGCAGATGGACTTGGGCAAACTGTGCCAAGACGATCACCGAGCACTGTTGAAACATGCTCAAGCCCGAGATGTAGAGGCCTGCACCACCGAATTAGCGCAACATTTACAGCGCGGAGTAAACGCCATTACTCAGTATTTAGAAGCCCAGAAACAAAAACAGCCCTGACGCGCAACACGCCAGGGCTGTGGATAAGTCTGCGATGGCCGAAGGAAGCAGTCGCTCCCTTACAGGCCGATCATCAGATTTTAAAGCTGTCGACTAGCTGCTTGAGTCGGCTGGCTTGCTGCGAGAGAGCATCACAGTCTTTGAGGGTTTCGTTGAGATTAACCACGCCTTGCTGGTTCAGCAGGTTGATTTGGTTGATATCTACGTTGAGGGTTTCTACTACTGCCGTTTGCTCTTCGGTCGCGGCAGCAACCGACTGGTTCATGCCGTCGATTTCTTCAATGCGCTGAGTCACGCTGATCAAACGTGCGCCGGCCTGATTGGCCACTTCTACGCTCTCCTCACTGGATACCTGGCTGGCATTCATCGTCGTTACCGCTTCACGCGAGCCGACTTGCAGCGAGGTGATCATTTTATGGATCTCTTCTGCCGACTCCTGAGTGCGATGAGCAAGGTTGCGCACCTCATCTGCCACGACCGCAAACCCACGGCCAGCTTCACCCGCACGCGCGGCCTCAATAGCTGCGTTGAGGGCTAACAGGTTGGTTTGCTGAGAGATGCCTTTGATCACATCCAAAATATGACCAATGTTGTCGGTGCTGGCATTCAACGTTTCAATTTGAGCGCAGGACAAGCTGATCTTTTGCGACAACTCTGTCATGGCCAGAATTGTCTGCTCGACGACTTGGCGACCATCGTCTGCCTGCTCACTTGCACCGCTTGCATGCTGCGAAGCATCGGCAGCGTTGCGAGCGATCTCTTGAGTGGCGGCACCCAACTCGTTGATTGCAGCAGCAACACTGTTGGTACGCGCACTTTGTTCGTCCGAGCCCACGATGGAGGCATTAGACGATGCCATCACCCGCTCCGACAAATCATGAACCTGACGCGTAGCAGACGACACTTCGGAAATAGAGGCGTGGATGCGTTCAACAAATTGGTTGAACGAGCTGGCCAGTTCGCCAAACTCATCTTTGTTTTCAATGACCAAGCGGCGTGTCAGATCACCCTCGCCTTGGGCGATGTCACGCATGGCACGACCCATGGTGGTCAATGGGCGCATCAGCACTCGAATCAACAAGGTCAGTAATACTGCAATCGCTGCCACGGCAATAAACATTGCGATCAAAGCAGAAGTACGGAATTTAGAGAGCGGGGCGTAGGCCTTATCTTTATCGATGGACTGCCCGATATACCAATCCGCTGGCAAACCCGCTACTGGGGTGAAGGAAATAATTCGTTCCTGCCCATTGAGCTTCACGTCCTGAAGCCCTTTCTGGATCTTCAAGGAGTTCGACGGATAAATATCCTTCAGGTTCTTCATGACTTGGTCTTTATCTGGGCTCACGATGACTTGGCCATCGCCGCTTACCAGAAACGCATAACCCAAGCCGCCAGAGTCAACCGAGTTGATGATTTTTACCAAGCTGTCCAAGCTCAGGTCGCCGCCGACGACACCCAGCAACTGACCGTCTTTTTTGACAGGCATCGCAATGGTGACAATCAAGCCGCCAACAGCAGCCATATAAGGCGGCGTCAACATGGTTTTACCGGCATTTACGGCTTGCTTGTACCAAGGACGCTGACGCGGATCATAGTCGTCCGGCATTTTTGCATCAGGCCGCTGAGTAAACACGCCATTGGCTTGGCCAACGTAAGTGAACTGGAAGTTAGACGTGAATGCAGGCTGGTCAACCAAGCCAGGAAAATCAGCCTGACTGCCTTGATGAGCAACGTTTTGTGCGAGGTTTTCCAGTACCAAAATCCGACCGCTCAGCCAATTTTGAACGCTGCTGGCAGTCAGGTTGCCAGCTTGCTGCACTGACGACTCGATATTTTGCTTGATGGTATTTCGCTGCAGATAGTCGTTGTACAACGTGAACAACGCAAACGCCAGAACAACGACGCCTGAAGCGGCCAGAAGGATTTTATGGCTGAACTTGAGATTCATTTCATGAGACTTCTTATGCCAAAAGTGGGGATGCGTACGGTTGAAACATTCCGTGTAACAGCGCAGGCGGCCTTTTTTGGCAGCTCTACTAAAGCACGCATTGCTCAACAGGCTGTCGGCACCAATCCCGGAAAACTTAGCCGTTTGTAACGGCAATTTGTTTAAGCCGACGAAAGCGTAAGGAAATAGGTTTAGAAGTGTCTATTGAAAGGAGAGGGTTCAACGCCAGAGCATCGCTTGCTGGGGGTGCGCTAGAGGACACCATTTTTATGGCTTGGCTTACCGGAAGGGCTTTAGGGGCGTCTTTACGTGGCTTGAGGGATACAAGTGCTGGCTTGGGCCAGAGGGTGAGCCAACTGCATGAATGCCTGAGAAGCAAAGCAGTATAGGTTTCGAGGGCTCAGAGCATGCTTAGCGCTGATGGTGATGCTGATGCTGATGCTGATGCTGCGCAAAAAACAAAACCCCTGTCTGCGTTGGCAGACAGGGGTTTCGGAATTCAATCTTGACGATGACCTACTCTCACATGGGGAAACCCCACACTACCATCGGCGATGCATCGTTTCACTGCTGAGTTCGGGATGGGATCAGGTGGTTCCAATGCTCTATGGTCGTCAAGAAATTCTGTTACAGATACGTTAGTTAATAACGTGCCTGCGAAAACTTGGTACTTCTATAAAAACAAAATCCCTGTCTGCACGAGCAGACAGGGATTTTGGAATTTAATCTTGACGATGACCTACTCTCACATGGGGAAACCCCACACTACCATCGGCGATGCATCGTTTCACTGCTGAGTTCGGGATGGGATCAGGTGGTTCCAATGCTCTATGGTCGTCAAGAAATTCGATAGCCAGCTCGTTTACCTTTCGGCTCACGCTCCAGCGAATGGGTATGTAATAGAGTCGGTGTTTTGCGAGTTGCAAACTTTCGGTTTGTATCGTCTTCACACACCGCAATCTGGTCTATTCGACGCAAATTGCTTGGGTGTTATATGGTCAAGCCTCACGGGCAAT